>JBGFRZ010000008.1:0-26970 GCA_041694835.1 Ignavibacteria bacterium | reverse complement strand
TTTTCTCTTTCTCCAGTTCCTCGAAAATCTCAAAGACCCGCGCTGCCCGTTTTGTCGTCGGGTCGTACTCAAAAATTAGTTTTGGAAAGTTTTTTGTTTTAATGACTTTAGACAAATGCCGTGAAAAAAAACCGACCGAACTTTCGAGCAGTTGCTGTGCCTCCGCAATTGCGTTCTCGTCGATTACGGAGTAGTAGATAGTTGCTTGTTTTATATCGGGGGTGATTTTTGCCCCGGTTATTGTGACAAGAGACGGAGGCTGCCTTTTTAATTTGAAAATCAACGAAGAGAGTTGCTGCTGGAGAAGTTTGGCTATTCTATCTGTTCGGAGTGACATGGTTTAGTGGATAGTATGTAGTAGGCAGTATGTAGTATAGAGGGGGAGGAACGGAAAGTGAAAATCAGATAACTGAAATAAATGGAAATATGTTCTCCCCCGATAAATCGGGGTATCGCGAAATATGTTCGCAGATGTTTACGAAATTCAGAAATTTATTTTTGTTTCCTAATTTCTTGGCTTCTTACATCCGTTTTCCCCACCTACTACATACAACATACTACATACTGCTTTTACAAAAATCTCTTAACTTTTTCTACGGTGTATGTTTCAATTATATCGTTTTCTTTAATGTCCTGAAAGTTCTCAAACGTTATGCCGCATTCGAAGCCTTTTTCCACGCTTTGCACGTCTTCCTTGAATCTCCTTAACGAAGATATCCTGCCGTCGTATATTATCGCGCCGTCGCGGATAAGTCGGCATTTTGTGTTTCTTGTCATCTTACCCTCTACGACATAGCTGCCGGCGACGATTCCAACTTTTGTTATCTTCATTATTTTTCTCACTTCGGCTTTTCCTGTGACAGCCTCTTGAAGTTTCGGCTCAAGCAGACCCTCAAGCGCCTTTTTGATATCGTCGAAAAGCTCGTATATAACCCTGTAGAGTCTTATTTCAATCCCATGCCTCTCTGCAATTGATTGAAGATGGGAATCCGATTTCACGTTGAAACCGATTATTGCGGAGCCGGTGGTCCTGGCGAGATTTATGTCGGACTCAGTGATTGTTCCAACGCCCGCATGAATTATATGGATTTTAAATTCGGGATGTTCTATTTTTTCTATGTATTCGCTTATCGCTTCAAGCGACCCAAGCACATCCGCTTTTAGGATTATTTTCAGGATTTTTTCGTCTCTTCTGTCAAAATCACCAAGCCCCAAAACCTTAAGGGGTTTTCGGGCAAATTCTTTAATTGAAAGTTTGAGTTTGTCGGTGATTTCCCGGGCGTCTTTTTCACTTTCGACGATGTAAAATCTGTCACCCGGCGATGGCAGCGAGTTCGCTCCCATTATGGCAATTGGCGTGGACGGTTTGGCCTCGTTTTGTTTTTGGCCGAATTCATCGAACATCGCCCTGACTTTTCCATAGGATTCTCCTGCCACGAATGCGTCGGCTATCTTTAACGTTCCGTTTCTCACCATTACGGTGATATAAGCTCCTTTTTTATGGTCTAATTTCGATTCTATAACTGTGCCCTCGGCCGGAGCGTTGGGGGAGCACTTGAGTTCGAGCATATCGGCTTGTAGGTGTACGGCTTCTAATAATTTATTGATGTTTATGTTGTTTCTTGCTGAAATTTCAACCATTAAAGTGTCACCACCCCATTCTTCAGGCGAAAGCCCGTGCTGGTTAAGTTCGCTCTTAACTTTTTCAGGGTTTGCGCCGGGTATATCTATCTTATTTATAGCCACTATTATCGGAACTTTCGCAGCCTTAGCGTGGTTGATTGCTTCCACCGTTTGAGGCATGACGCCGTCAGCGGCTGAAACAACCAGGATTACTATATCTGTTACTTTCGAGCCCCTTGCTCTAAGGGCGGTGAAGGCTTCGTGCCCCGGCGTGTCCAAAAAGACCACATCGCCCCTTGTGGTTTTGACCCTGTATGCCCCTATGTGTTGAGTGATGGCTCCGTGTTCAGTGGATATTATGTCGCTTTCCCGTATAGAATCTAAAAGGGTGGTCTTGCCGTGGTCAACATGTCCCATAACTGTAACTATGGGTGCCCTCGGTGTTGTGCCCGTTATTTTTTGCTCCGTCGGCTCTGATGCCACCGCCGTGAATTTGCTCTCAAAATTGTAATCATTGGCTATTAACTCCGCCAGTGTTTTGTCGATTTTCTGATTTAAGGTTAAAATTTGGCCGAACCCCATGGCCTTTTTTACAACATCAACCGCAGACACCCCAAGTTTTGAGGCGAAATCTTTCGTTGTGGTAAACTCGTTTATTTGGATAACACCTTTCGGCTGGATTTTAACAGGGACTTCGGGCGGTTTTTCTATTGTGGTCGTTTCCTCTTTTTTTATCGGAGAGGGAACACCTGGCTCCTTCGGCTTTTTTTCTTCGACTTCAATTTTTGGAATCTTTGCAACTTCCTTTTTTACTTCTTTCGGCTTCGCCTGTATTTCTGCAGACTTTGGAGGTATCTCTGCAAGTGCGGGCGATTCTTTCTTTTTTGCGGCGGCTCTTTTTTTAACCGTCGGCTTTTCAGGAGGCGTAATCTCTTTTTGAACTTCAACGGGCATCGCTACAGATTTAATCGCCGCCGCGGTTTTTTTCGCGGGTTTAGAACCGATGGTTTTTATTTTCTTGGTTTTCGATTTTATTTTTGTCTGAGTTTTTTTTTCTTTTAGTTCCTTCGATTTTTTCGCCGGCTTCTCTGCGGTTTTTCTAACCGTCGTTTTTTTCTTTTTTTCTTCTTCCTTTTTTTTCTTTGGTGTCATAATCGCCTTCTTAATTATTCGCTATTTCCCGGACTCTTTTGCGGCTTTTATTATTTTTTCTGCGGTTTTTTCTCCTATCCCCTGAAGGGCAATAAGCTCTTTGGGGCTCGCTTCAGCTATTTTCTTTATGCTGTCGAACCCGGCTTTCTTGAGTATCTCTGCGGTTTTTTCTCCTATCCCCGGAACCTTTGAGATTTCGACTTTGATTTCTTGCGTCGACTGTTCTTCTTTTTGTTTTTTTGCCGCCTCCGTCACTACGGTAAGATTCCATCCCGTCAGCCTTGATGCCATTCGTATGTTGTGGCCGAATTTTCCAACGGCCACCGAAAGCATGCTGTCGGGTACTACGATTTCGGCCGATTTCGCTTCGGCTGAAATTATATCTATCCGAACGTTTTTTGCGGGACTTATGGATTCCTCAATTAGTTTAAGGATGTCTTTTGTGTTGTGTATGAGGTCTACTTTCTCGCCGCCCAGCTCGTCTATTATGGGTCTGATCCTCGCTCCCCGTACCCCGATACACGCTCCTACAGCATCCACCCTGAGGTTTTTGGACTCGACTATTATCTTCGTTCTGAGACCGGCCTCTCTGTCGAGTTTTACGATATCAACTACTTTCTCATATATCTCGGGTATCTCAACTTCGAATAATTTTCTCACGAACTGCGGGTCTTTTCTCGAAAGTATTATCTGGTGGTCTTTTGGCCCCGCCTCTATTTTTAAAAGCAGCGCCCTTACGTGTCTTCCAATTGCAAGTTTTTCTCCCGGGATTTGCTCGTCCGGAGGCAAAATGCCCTCCGCTTTTCCCAAATCAACTACTATCGTTCTGCCGAGGAGTTTAAAAACATTTCCGCCCATAATTTCGCCCACTTTTTTGGAGTATTCCGCCACTATGGCCTCTTTTTCCTTCTCCCGAATCTTTTGAACTATTATTTGGCGGGCGGTTTGAGCCGCTATCCTCGAAAACTCATTTACATCGAGCGGTATCTTTAAAATCTCGCCGGCTTTCACTTCCGGTGCGTGCCTTTTCGCCTCACCAACAGATATTTCGTGCAAGGGATTTAAAACTTCTTCCACCACATTTTTAACAAGATGAGCGGATATCCTGCCCGTTTCCGGGTCTATAGCCGCTTCCGCGTTTATATCTTTGCCATGTTGCTTTTTGTATGCGGATATTATGGCGCTTTCAAGGAGATTGATAAGCTCCTCTTTTTTGATTCCCTTGTCTCTTTCAAGCTGCTCCATTATTATGAGCAATTCGCTTTTTGTGGTCATAATTTCTCCGCCTGAATTTCGGGCACGAGCTTTGCCCTTGCTATCTGTTTTAAATCTACGGAAAAGCTCCTTTTCCTGTCAAGTTCAATAGTGAGCGTTCCGTTCTCAAAACCGACAATCTTTCCCGTAAAGTTCCTCTGATTTTCTATCGGGGCGCAAGTCGTGACTTTTATAGTCTTACCCGTAAATCTTATGAAATGTTTTTCCTTTCTCAAGGTTCTTTCTATTCCGGGCGAGGAAACTTCAAGAGAATATCCGCCTTTGATTATATCGGAATTCTCCATGGTTTCAGCGACGACGCCGCTGACTTTCTGGCAGTCGTCAAGCGTGACAGGCCTTTGGCCTTCCAGCGAGTCTATGAAAATCCTGAGGACCCATCTTCCGGCTTCCGGAAGAAACTGGATATCAACGACTTCAAAGCCCGCCGCCTCCACGGCCGGGGCGATAATTTTTTCTATCTCTTCCGCTTTGCTCATTTTATCAAAATAAAAAATCCCGCTTTTCGGGATTTGACCGCTCTTCAACTTACAATATATTATACACAAAAATAGAGTCGATGTCAACCCCACCCGGGAGTTTTGAATAAGCGTCTTTAAGTTTATTCTGAAATTTATAACTTTGTTCGTCAGAGTTTATCGTGTAATAAAAGTTGCCTTTATTCCTTGTGAACGCGATTTGAACATTTCAATCCGCTTCAAAAATTTTGTATAATGAGAGTGTTGAAAAAGTTCTTCTACCACACAAGACGCAAAAAAATGTGTAAGAAATTTTTTGCAACAAAGCACAAGTTTTGTAGTTGCAGACCTTGGTCTGCACAAGTGCACAAGGCACTGTAAATCCCCCTGCTTCGCTTCCCCCTTTACAAAAGGGGGATAGAGGGGGTTTCCAACTTTCGTGCTTTCGTGGTTCAAATCTTTTTTCATCTGCGTTCAATTATTTTTTAGGACGCAGATTTTCGCAGATTTGGTAGATATGTCAATCTTGTCAACATCGGCATTGAGCTGCGTTCAAAAATAAAAAAGCGGAGTAGGAATAGGACGCGGATTTTCGCAGATGAGTTTATAGTTGCTTTAATCTGCGTTTATCAAAGTTGTTTCCGCGTTCATCTGCGTTCAATTATTTTTTAGGACGCAGATTTACAGGATTATCGCAGATTAAAAATTTTACCACGAAATCACGAAAATTAGAAATCACAAAATTCTTTACAAGTATTTTCGTGTTTTCACGCTTTCGTGGTTCAAATCTTTTTTCATCTGCGTTGAGCTGCGTCCAAAAATAAAAAAGGTGAGGTTTTTCAGCGGTCTCATAATTCAAAGATGAATTTCAAAGAAAAACTTTATCATCGCAGGTGGAAAAATTGCGCTTGTAAGACAGTGCAGATATCCGATGAAGATGATAACCTGCGAAATACCGGCGGGAAAATTCTACGGGAAAAAGGATGCTCTACGATGCGCAAAAAGAGAACTTGAAGAAGATACCGCTTACAGATATGCTCTTGTGCTGTCATCCGTCGATTAGCGATGTGGCAACAATCCGACAGCAATGTTAAAAAAACCCTTGACAAATCTCTTTTTTTTTGCTATATATTATACCGATATAATACCTGTTAATAGCAAACCCCGAGTAATCGGGGGACGCAAAGCCGATGCGTCAAGGGCTTGCCCTTGATTGGCAGGTTGCCAAAGGTATTATTATGATGACCTTAAAAATATTTTTTATCCTTACAATTTTAACCGGACTTTTCGGCGATAAAGGAATTGCCGTGGGAAGTTCGGTTTTTTTATTTAACGACATATCCGAATCAGCGATAACCGAAGATATAGATGTCCGCGACAGCCTCAACAGAATAATTAAAAATCCATCCGCCACCAGCCAACTGCGAGGCCTTTTCGTAATAACGCTTTACCAGATGCTAATGGTGAGAGAGCTTAATTCTGTCAAAAATGTTAAAGTCTCTGTCGAAAGGGCACTCGTCGATTTCTCGACATTCAAACCATTTTGCCACAAAACAATTATCGTTGACATGGCGCATGATGTTTTTGCCATCAACAAATTTGAAAAAATCATCGTAAAACTTGTCCTATTGCTCATAATTCCGATGGCGCATCTCATTGGAGTTTTAAGCGAAAAATACCGGCAGCCCCCTGCCGTTGAACAAACATTAGAAGTCCTCCGCTGTTAAGAACCCCCCTATATTTCTTCGCCTTTAAGCGAAGAAACCGCAAAATAAGCCAGTAAAATGTTTTTTCAGTATTCATCCCTGCGTGTACGGCACAGCGGCGTCGAATGCCGTTTTGTTGACCCGCGCATGTTGATTGAGGCATAAACTATGATATATCCCGTTGCCGTAAAGAGAATGTCAAATGGAAAATACTTTGCGTGCTGCACGAGTGTCAGAACCGTTTTCGGCGTCGGCGACACAATGGACGAAGCGCTTATGAATGCTCATCGACGGCTGCTTTGTTTTGTTCACGACAAAGAGGCGGCGCTTGATGTTGTTTTCCTTGACGTGCATACTCGGGATAAAATATCTGCAATCGCTATGTTGGATATATGAACATGTACTTTTGGAGGCAAGTGAAAATACAAATGAAGACCTTCGTGCCCATGCAATCTGTTGTCTCTGTCGGCGGGTTAAAGAAGAAAGGGTCTATCAAGTAATCAAAAAAGCAAAAGAAGATGGAAACAGATAATTGGCATAAATTTAAGAAATTGAAATGTCTATCCACCCGCCGCTGGTGGGGGACGAACCTGAACCTGGGTGGATATTTAGTTTATTTGATGCTGATTTTTGGATCAGTTGGACAGATTTCTGGCCAGGAAAAAATTAAACAAGAAATGTCCCGCCTGTGGCAGGTTGAGACATCAACAGATGTCAAACCTGACCTGATTGTGACGGAAATATCAAATTTGAAAAGTAAAGACATAAGTAAAAAGTTATGTGCTATTGAGAAATTGGGTAAAGCAAGAGATAAAAATGCAACTGCTGAATTATTGAAAGAACTGAAAGCACAAAAGAGACCATACATAAGAGCCAGAGTAGTTGAAGCATTATCTGTGCACCAGGATAGTATGACTGTAAAGGAGATTGTAAATTTACTGAAGACTGATTTGAGTGCTGATGTCCGTTTTTCTGCTGCTTATAGTTTGGGTTATTCTAAGGATGAATCAGTTGTCCCAAGTTTAATAGAGACGTTTTTGAATGAAAAAGAAGCAGTTGGAGTGCGGCTGCAGGCATCTAATGCGTTGACGAATTATTCGGCAAAAGAAGAAATTTATCAATGTTTCTTAAAAGGACTAGATAATTTAAATCCAGTAATAAGAGTCCAGTCAATCACTTCATTGAGTTTAATCTATGGCGCTACTGATAAAGAAAGGATTATTCCACTCTTGAAAAAAAAGTTAGATGATAAAGAAGAATCTGTAAGAAATGCAGCAAAAGAAAGGTTAGAGATTCTTGGAATAAAATAAGATGGAGACAGATAGTTGGAAAAAACTTATATTTCAAGACCTGATCTCAACAATTTGTTCGGGTCTATGTAGAGGCCTCTTTAGAGGCGAAAAAAATGTGGACGGGTCTAAAGACCCTTCTACATTTGACCCACGGAGATGACCTCTGCAAGCAGAGGCTTCCAGAGGGAAAAAATTTGATAAAAGAATACATAACAAAAATGTCGAATGTCAAGACATGACCCCAAATTTGAGGAAATAAAAATGGGAGTATATAGTTGGGAAAAAATATTATCGGTGGTTAGGCAATTAAGGACCGTCCCCAATTACAATTACCCCAATTACCCTAATTACCTCAAAATTGTTATTAACGGAATAAAATGAAACTATCAAGTTGGCAAAAACTATCGGCTCTATTTTCTATTGGTAGTTTTAGGATGTTTCTCTTGCCAGTCCTGGCGGACAACAATTGCACCAATCACGACGGCGAATACAAAAAGTCCACCAAAAAGAATGTAAAGAAGATCAGGTCCTTGCATTTGTTTTATTCCCCTCTATCTAGAATTATCCCGAGTAGTATAAAAATAAGAAATATTATGAATCCCGGAATAAATAATGAAATCTTAAATCCCACAGGTGACACTACAGGACCTAAAATAAGTATTGCACATATAAGTTTAGCAATGTCATACACAGTTTTTGCTAATCCCTTACGTTGGCTCTTGTCAAGTTTCATTGATTATATTATACAACAAATAAAAATTTTTGTCAAGCAGACTTTTCATCAAACTAAAAACATTATACAAAACTTATACGAAATTAGAAGTGTCCCCATTTTCACCGTTTTCATGCTGTTGGTGGGTCTTGTTTGTCAAATTTCAAGACCTGACCCCGTATTTGCGGGGCCGTCGGAGGCGGTGATTGGGTATAATAGGAATGAAATTAGACCGATAATGAGAACATATTCTGCTGGCTCCTGGGGTTCAGAAACCTTAGCACCGACAATAGCAGGTTCTGAAGGGACAATACTCTGGCAAAAGGTTTATGTAGCACCCGGTGGTGGACCGAGACCGAATGAAAAAATAGTTATTGCGGCGATAGACCCTGGTGGAACTACAGTTACAAGATTAGTTCTCTGTGCCTGGGTTTGGGATGGTACCACCTGGAGCAATGCACAGACTTTGCAAACAGGTCTTTCTGCAACTAACTTACTCACTGCAGGAGGTTATGGGTTCAGGTTTTTTGATGGTGCGTATGAGTTAGCAACAAGTACATTTATGGTGGTCTGGAGTTTAGGTACTGCTACTGGTCAGGGCAACTATGCATACTGGAATGGTACTTCCTGGACTATAGGGACAGCATTCCAGATAGGTGCGATATCTACTTCGATAGTCCGATGGATAAGATGTGAAGCAAACCCTGGAGCAAGACCAACTGAGATACTTGTCTGTGTAGGAGATGCTGGTAGTGAACTTAATGCGTGGTTATGGAATAGCGGTTCGTGGGGAACAGGAAGAAATATTACTGACGGTGTTTTGATGGCAACTGCTATTGAAAATCCATTATATCAAACGTGGGATATTGCCTATTCCAGTGGCTCGGGTCGTGCATATGTTTTCGGTGCTATTGCTGATTTAATACAAGCGGCGTATTCCGATGGTGGTGCGTGGTCTGCTGGAACTAATACAATTGATATTGACAGTGGTAATGGCACATGGACTGGTCTTAAAGCAGTAATGGACCCCGCAGCAGGGGCAAGAAATATTGCCTGTATAGCACTTACATCATTCAATGATATAGCTTTCGCAGTATGGAGAGAGAATTTAGGTGTATGGAATACGCTACCGGCTACAGTAGGTGGAGCTATGCCGGAAGTCAATGCTCAATCTAGTGTAAATAAAATTTTTGATGTATGTTTCCAGGAGAGTGGCAATCGTGCAGTATTTGTCTATGCAGAAAGTGGTATAACTTTACCACGATTCTGGACCTGGACAAATGGCACATTTAGCGCTTCTGAACAGTCCGCAAGCGATGTTCTTATGAACATTTCTCATATTGAGATGGGCAGAGAAGCAGGGACAAACAATATACATCTTTACTGTATAAACCAGCAAGGTAATATTATGTATCAGAAATGGGCCGGAGGCACAGGAACATGGTCTTCACCATCAACTATGTTAGTGCCATTTTCTGCACAATTTGTCCGATATACAACAATACCGACAAATGAAAATACACTTATCTACACGCGTAATGATTACAGGATACCATATCGTGACTGGAATACAGTTTCCTGGTCAGCAAGTGATAATTTCAGTAACGATGTTGGCGGAACACCATTTTATGTAGTGACGAGAGCGAACCCAAAAGCAAACCAGAAAACAATGGGAACCTTAGATAATAACGGTGATATAAACTTACAGGTTTGGACAGAGGCATCAGGTTGGACAGCAGCACAGGAAATAACATCAGCTATTGATACTGTAAATTCTTATGAGCATTTAAGAGGATTTGATATTGCTTATGAAAGGAACAGTGGTGATGGTTTAGTTGTATATTCTAACAATATTGCTCAGCCGGTGTATCGCACTTTACCTTTTGGGGCTACCACCTGGAGTGCACCGGTAACAATACCGGCAACACAGTGGCCTGGTACAGGCACACCTTTATGGATACGTTTAGAGCCGAACCCAAACCCTGATTCTAACGAAATGATTTTAGTTTCTCTTGATACACTAAATGATGTTCACGGTGCTGTATGGAATGGGTCAAGTTTTGTCTCCACATTTACTTTTACCTTATCAGCACCGTATATCTGGCAACAATGTTTTGATGTTGCTTATACACAGAATCCTGCTGATGCAACAAGTTATAAAGGTATAGTTGTATATCAAGAAGGCACAGCTAATGGTCTAATCAGGTATAATTTATGGTATTCAACAAGTGCAACATGGAGCGGAGTTTTTACCGGTGCTTCAGGGAGCGCTTATGATGTTGATACTGCTGTTACTACCGATATACCGAGGTGGATAAAATGTGCTTCAGACCTGAGTACAGAAAAAGTTGCTATTGGTATCCACGATAACGATAATGATTTAACCATAATGGTTTTTAATGGCGCAACACAGGCATTAGATAATACTTTGGCATTAAGAAATGCTGAACTATCGCTAACACCGAATACTGGATTTCCAGCAACAGGTAGGTGCTATAGGCCATTTGATTTAGCCTGGGAGCGTTCTGGTGGACAGTTAGTAGTTGCCTATGCTGATACTGCTACTACATTAAAACATCATTTCCTTACTGGTAGTGTCTGGAGTGCTGAAGTTGCTAATGATGCTCTAACAAATATTATTTATTCAGTAACTTTAGTTCCTGACCCGAATGACCCCTTGGAAGATAAGATGCAGTGTGCAGTGATTGTTTCCGGTGATAGGGTTGCTTCGCGGCTGTATACATACCCGTGGACTGGCTCAAGCCCATTTGGCTCACCTACTGCTGCCTGGATAATTTATTCCGGTTATTACAATTATTATTATGGTGCGGCACTAGTGACAAACCCGACAGTAGATGCTGAAGCGGTAAGTATCTGCTATACAAGAGATTATTTAGCACCAACTTCATCATTATTATCACCAGTTGATGGTCAACACTATAACAGTTTACCTGTAATAACCGGTAATTCAAGTGATGGCAGTGGAAATAATATTTCCGGAGTAGCAAAAGTTCAAGTATTAATCCGCGACCTGACATTTTCTAATACTTACTATCTTATGGGCACGGGCTGGGTATATAGCGCTACACCAATCTGGAACGATGCTACCGGAACAAACCCGTGGCAATTAGACAATCCTGATGATATCTGGACAACTAACCGGAACTATCGTATACAAGTTAGAGCAATAGATAATGCCAGGCATACGCAGTCACCTGTAACCCAGGCAGATATTGTCTATGATACATCTTTTGGTACAGCAACAGTAACCTTCCCCAGAGATATCAGTAACAATGGATACTACAGAGCAGCAAATATTACTTTGATTCAAGGAACAGCAGTAGACACTAGCCCCGGGGTAATCTCACGAATTGTTCTTAGAATGAACAAACAAACTGCTGATCTTGAGAATGGTTACTGGTGGAATGGCTCAGGTTGGCAGTCAGCTTATGTAGAATTTTCCACTACCTCCTGGACTTATCCTAACTGGAGCAGGACCATTCCATCAAGTGCCTGGACAAATAATTGTACTTACTATGTTAGTGTTCAGATTCAGGATAGAGCCAGTAACTGGCAACCGAGCGCATCAACCAATACTTTCGTTATTGATGAAACGCCACCTACTTTTACTGTGCTGCAGCCAGCGAATAACACCTGGCGTAAGACACTACCATATATTTCTGGTACGGCAAGAGACAATTTCGTAATAGATGCATCCTCCGGTGTTTGGTTATTTATCAAAGAAGAAGGTATAATAAATAAATACTGGGTCCCGGGGACTGGCTGGCAGGATTACGTAAGTGGCTATGAAGGTGACTATAATAGATGGTTTTCAACCGGTGTAGTCAGTGGTAGTTGGCAATACGCAAATCCTGGTTGGTCACAAAACAGAAAATATACTATCTGGGCACGAGTAAGGGATATAGTCGGGAATTATACAGTAGATTGGTCAACGACAGTGTTTTATTACGATGAATATCAAGCTACTCCTGAGTTACCGGATTCAATTTGTAATCAACCAACAAACAATTCAATTATAAATAGTTTAACTACAATTTCTGGTACAGGGAAGGATAATTCTCAGGGTGGAGTAAACAATGTTAAATGGTTACTCTGGCGTAGTGACGGTTTTTGGTGGGATGGTAACCTATGGCAAGTAGGGCCTTTACCCGGTCATACTAACTGGCCTGACCCAAACAGTGTTGTTCCGGCTGGTGGAGTGGATGTAACATGGACAAGGACAACCTTTCTACCTTCCGCAGCTCAAATGACAGATGGGACAACTTATTATATTGCTTCTGTAGCACGGGATAGGGTAGTAAATTCTGCAGGCAGTCCTGACCCAAATGATGAAGTAGTACGTAGTACTGTTACTTTCTGGTGGGATGCTGCTGAGCCAGAAAGTAGAGCGACTCTTCCAGTAAATGCTACCAGGCGAAGTGCACTGCTGACTATTTCAGGAACTGCAAGTGATACTGTTGCAATTGATTCCTTATATATTCGCATCAAACGTAACAGCGATAACAGATACTGGAGTGACCCTGCTAATGATTTCACAATAGTTTATGCTACTGCGGCATGGATAACTATTGGAACTAATATAAATCAAAGAACTACGACATGG
The DNA here is from genome assembly GCA_041694835.1 of Ignavibacteria bacterium. Lineage (GTDB taxonomy): Bacteria > Elusimicrobiota > Endomicrobiia > PHAN01 > PHAN01 > JBGFRZ01. The sequence goes on along the minus strand of JBGFRZ010000008.1, from coordinate 14,131 downwards.
GCTTATGTTGATTTGTTTAACTGGACTGGAAATCCAAATACTGTGTATGAGATAAATATCCAGGCAAAGGATTATCTGAGGTATGAGACGGATTTTACCACAACTACATTTACTTATGATACTGTTGTTAACGCACCTGTTATAGATGTCCCGGCAAGTTTAGGATTTATATCTGCACCTTTAGGGGCACATACAACTTCACAGGGGACTGGAGATACAGATATTTCTACAGTGGAAGTGCGGTTACAGGACCTTGGACAGGGAGCAACATACTGGAATGAGACAACAAAGACATGGTCAGAAACAATAACATGGAATCCTGCAGTAATTTATGCTCCTGGAATGTGGAGAATACTTATTTCTTCCGTTGCATTCAATGATGGTCGTCAGTATGAGTTAGTTGTTCGTGCATGGGATTCTTCTCTGCCAACAAATAATGGTCCTGCGATTAGCACTACCAGAAGGTTCTGGTTTGATATTTCAAGGCCAAGTTCTACTATTCAGTATCCGCTTGATGGAACATTACTTGCTGGACTTACAACAATTTCAGGAACTGCCTGGGATACTGCCCCTTCCAATCCTGTAGGAACTTCAATGGATAGTCAAAGAATATCAATTTATTGTGAACAAACAGCAGAATATTTCACTGGGACTGGCTGGGGTGCTATGACACCTTTAACTGCTAATTTAGAAACCGGAACTCTTGATAGCGGAATATGGAAACATAACTGGAACGTTGTTCCTTCAACTGGGTGGATAAATAATTTTATTTACCAGATTCGTGGTTATGCACGAGACCAAGGAGGTAATCAAGAAAATAAGTCTTTATTAAATCCTGATACACCTTTTGTCAGATTCACAATCGACCTACAGGCACCGGTAGCAGTTACTACATTTCCAGTTAATGCCAGTGTATATGGTATTGGCGGAGTGGGGACAATTTTTGGGACGGCAAGCGATAACCAACGTTTAAGTAGATTAAGGATACTTATAAGGAATATTTCTGCGAGCCCGAATCTTTTTTGGAATGGTGCTTTCTGGCAGGATACTATGCCGACTGTATGGCCGTTAGTCGCCGAGGGTCTTACTGGAACAACTACTTCCTGGACATATCCTGCTCCGGGATGGACTTCAGCCAACTACACTATAGAAGTCCGCGTAGAGGACTTTGTCGGCCGTATATCTACTTCAACTGCGGTCCAGTTTACAATAGATACTGCAGGTCCAACGATAACCGTATCTCGACCAGCGAACAATACTGCCTTTAATAATACAACCAATCCGTTAGCGCAAATTGAAGGTAATGCCACTGACGACTTCTCAGGTATACCCGCCGGTGGAGTGAGATTATGGATTAGAGAACTTCCTTGGCCTACTACATACTGGAATGGTGTTGCCTGGCAGGCAAGTTATATTGAAATAGATGGGACTGTTGTCTCACCTGGGGCCGTTGCCAGTGGGTGGACACGCGCTACACCTACAATGACCAATAACCATAGATACCGGCTATCAGCAAGAGCAAGAGATGTTGCGGGAAACTGGGGTTCATGGAGCCCTGAAATTGTATTTACATATGATATCACAAGACCTACATCAAGTATTACGCAACCCCTTCATAATAGTGTATTAGGCACATTAACATCTATAAGGGGAAATGCATTTGACCTTGCGACATCTACTATAACTGCTCCTGGTTCTTCACTTAACAGGGTAGAATTAGAAATCTGGAACATAACAAATAACACATTCTTCAACGGAACTTCCTGGGTGGTTGGTTCTACCTGGGTAGCGTTTAGTGGTTGGGAAGGGGCTACAGCACCGGGGACCGTGTGGAAATGGTTTTACAATACCTCCGGCATCTGGCCTACTGCTGTAACTGACTTTCGTGTTCGTGCCCGTGCTGTTGATAATGCGTTAAACTTTGATGTAGTTTTATCTACTTCAAACTTCACTTTAGACCCCACGGCACCGGGGTCAATGATTACTGACATACTTGTGTGGGATAGGGAAACTGACCAGACCCAGACTGACCGTCAGCCGTTTCTTGTCGGTGAAGCATGGGTTGGTGACGGGACACCGATACACCAGGTAAAGATACAAATTTTTGATGAAATAGGCGATCGGTACTGGACCGGTATCGCCTGGCAGGGTTGGACAGGTACACCGCCTAACAACTGGACAAGTTTTATGAACCTTCCGGAAGCATCCTGGATAGTTGCTGAGGGTAGAGAATATTTTCAGTATAGAGATGTCCCACCGGCAGAATTTCGTGATGGTGCGGCAACCGTAGAAAATGCCAGAATTCGTTCCCGTGCTGAAAGCCATGGTGGTACGAGGATAGAGTCACCTGGTGCCGGTAGGTTTCCGGTACGGTTAAGACGGGGCAGCTGGCCGAGGTCGTTCGTTGTCAGACCGAGGACAGGCGAATTTCGCTCAACACTTAGTGAGATATACTGTGAAGCTACTTGGGGGAGTGCGAGTAGCCCGGGGCTGATTGATATTTATCAAGTTGCAATCCGGCGTGATGATGGTTTCTTCTGGCGAGAAAGTCCAGCCGGGTGGGTCGGCGCAGAAACATGGAATGATGTAACAAGCAGGGGTGATGGATATTGGTCTGTTCCGGGTGGGCAGTATTTCGTATTCACGGCAACTTTTAATGCTGTCAATGTCACCTGGGCTGAACGTAGTTACCGGATAATGTCAAGATGGCGGTTTGATGGTCGTGGCGAGACATTACCACCTGTTGAAGAAGACGGTATTGTCGTCGCTTTTGATATAACTGCACCGATATCCCGGGTAACTTTACCCGGACATGGAATCACATACAACAGTTTAGGAATGATTACCGGGACAAGTTCGGACAATTTATCCGGTGTAGATAGAATTCAGTTCTGTATCGCTGATATAACCGATGCAACGACATCTTACTGGCGCTGGTGGACTACTTCCGGCACATGGATAACTTCTGAATACTGGACCGATGCGGCTGGTGTTGCTCCCTGGAATTATGATAGATTAACCGGTGCGTTTAGTGATGGTAGAATCTACAATGTCCGCACTCGGGGAGTAGACAGAGCAGGTGTTTGGGAGGCGATACCACCAATAATAAGATATACTGACATTTCAATGCTTAATAGTCACACTTTCAGATTTGATACTACAGGACCAAATTCTGCTGTAACTTTTCCAATAAATAATGAAATCTATTCAAGTGTTGCAACAATTTCCGGGACATGTTTTGATTTGTTTTCTGTGCCGACAGGCGGTGAAATCTCTATCACAAGGGATGATGATTTAAGTGGCACAATAAGTGGTCCTGATTCTGGCCTATCAGGACCTACCGGCTGGACATGGGTGGCTGATGAGAATACCTGGATTGGTGCCAGTGTCTTTACTCCTATCGGTGGTGGCTCCGCAACATTTCGTCTTGATGGAATACCAAGCGGTGTCTGGGAAAATGACAGGCGATATTTTATTCGTGTTAGAGCAAAAGATGTTACAGAATCCGGAAATAATCAGGGTCCTGCATCATCAATAGTGAATATAGCCATTGATAGACAAGCACCGGTATCGCAGACAAATTTGCCAACATCAGCACCGCAGAGGTCTGTGCCTACCATCTCTGGAACCGCAACTGATAATTTAAGGTTAGCCACTGTCAACCCTGTCAGGTTAAGAATAAAAAGAATTGCAGGAGAACTCTACTGGAATGAATCAATTAAAGATTGGGTTACTACACCGATTGATTTAACACCGTCCTGGACATCTTGGGGTCCATCAAGTGGCACCTGGGTGTTTATAAGCACAAATGTCACCTGGTCATCAGGTTTTAGGTATCAACTTTTAAGTAGGTCAACCGACTTTGTGAATAATAGTGAATCACCTGATGCATCTCTTACATTTTTGTTTGATGCTATGGAGCCGCAGTCGTACTTCAGTATTTTACAAGACGGTGCACACTATAATTCAGTTGGTCTTGCAATGCTCACCGGGACAGCAGAAGATTTACCTGCTGCGCCTGAAAACTCAGGTGTAACCGAAGTAAGAATATACATCCGTGATTTGACTCAAGGGGCAACATATTGGGACGGTGCCAGTTGGCAGCCGACATTAACCTGGATTTTATGCGATGGTTTCTGGAATTGGCCGGCGGTTTATACAGCAACACCGACCTGGGTAAATGGTAGACAATATAGAGCAGTTACAAGAGCAAGGGATGGTGCTACAAATTCTGAAGGTGATGGTGCCGGCAATATAGGCACTGTCCGTGATGTTGAATTTGTATTTGATACTTCAAGGCCTACAGGGACTATTACTTTTCCTGTTACTGAATCTTTCATAAGTGCAACCGGGAGAGTTACTGGTTCATCGTGGGATGCGCCGCCGGGTATATCAAGCAATGTATGGGTAAGGATAAGACAACTTACTGGTCCAAAACCTAACCATTACTGGCGTATTTCTGATTCTTCCTGGACAGTACAAAATGCACCTGAAGTATGGAACAATATTCCACAATATGGTACTTTAAGTCCAAATGGTACATGGTGGCAACTGAACACAACACCCTGGCAGACAGGTGAGACATATGAAATAAATATTCGTGTCCAGGATAGGGCAAGTAATTATCAACTTGTCCATTCAACAGTAACCAACATCAAAGCAGACTTTACAGCACCGATATCTACTGTGACTTTACCTGTTAATGATCTAACTTATGGCGAGATACCACTGAATACAATTTCCGGCACCTGTCGGGATGTTTCTCCGGGTGAAGTTGATATTGTCAGAGTGCAACTATTGTATTTAGGTCAGCAAGATCCAAAAGGGTCGCCACCGGGAACTATATTAAGAGCATATAACGGTTCTGAATGGGTTACAGATACTACTGTATGGCTACCCGTATCATCTGTAACAGTTCTTGCCGGTTCAACCTGGTATTATGTTTCCGGTGAACCGTGGAGTTGGAACAAGGCATGGTACGCAGTTAGATGTTATGCAATTGATAAAGGCGGAAACACAGAAACAACTATCTGGCGTACTAATTTCTATTTCTCTGCACCATTTCCTGACACATGGATAAATACCCCAGCAAATAATTCTCATTTGAATTACAGGCCGCAGTCGGTTATAGGTGGAGCGAATAAATTCACTACGGCAGATACAGCGAGTATAAGGGTCTCTGTAGAACGAAGAACAGATGGTTTCTACTGGTACGGTAGTTCATTTTCATCACCTGGGTCAGGACAGGGTGCCCCGAGAGTTTATCTCAATGTATCAAATGTATCTGTTTTAGCTGACGATAGCCGATACTGGGAATGGACGGGCAATATCTCCACTTCTGCATGGACTACTAATACTTCATATTACTATTTGTCTAAAGGTTTGGGTCCAGCAGGTGAAGAGCAGTCAGTAACCCTTATTGGCAATACGGTTATTTTCGACCAGACACTGCCAACAGCATTTGTAACTTTACCGACTGCAGGTGAGCCGTCATATCAAACATTAACTCAACTCTCAGGAACTGCCGGTGATACACTACCGGGTGAAGTTGATACAGTTGAGATTACAATTCGTGACTTACGCTATAGCACTACATACTGGGATGTGAGCAACTCTACATGGGTAAACCAAGCTGCTGGTGTATGGAATCTGGCAACATGGGTCCCTGCTGAATCCCGCTGGTATAGAACCACGAACATACCGACCTGGCAGGATGGTGTGAGATATGCAATTACTCCAAGAGCAAGAGATAGAGCAGGAAATACTCAGGTAGGTACTGCTAACAATTTCTTGTTTGATACTTCATCGCCAACAGCAAGAACAACTACTTTATCAAATAATGCTATATATTCTTCATTGACACAAATTACCGGGACCGCTTGGGACCCCGCCGGCGCTGGTGGTTCAGCAGGCAGATTAGATTTAGTTCAGATACACATAACACGTCCTGCCCAAGGTGGCTTACCGCTAAGATACTGGCGTGCTGATAATCTCACATGGGATGCTTCACAACCAGAAGAGGCAGTAATTTATTGGGGGACTTCTACAATACATATTCCCAATGTTGCTGCATCTTCCTGGACATTTACGCGACTACCTGCCACGGGTGACTGGACACACGATTTTAGATACATAGTCCGCTCTCGGGCGAAAGACCAGGCATTACCCGCAGGTAATACCCAGCAATTCTTTATTGTCGGTGAGTCGTCATTTACTATCAGATGGGATAATCAAGCACCTGTTGCATCAATAGTTTCATACGAAGACCCTGATGGTAATGGTAGAGTGAACCCTGGCCTTACCTGGTCAATAGCAGGAACTGCGGTTGACTCACCCGCTGGTATACCGTCCGTGTCTAATATAAGACTGAGATTGGCCCGACTTGAAGGAACGGTTACTTACTACTGGACAGGGACCACCTGGCAAACAGCGCTTGCAGAGTTCTCCCCGGATGCTTACACATCGCCTAACTGGGATTACATATTCACTGATACAGCAAAAATTATTTCTGACCAGAGATATACGCTCCAAATTCGTGCGATAGACAACGCAACACCACCTAATGCAGGAACATTCGGTTCACCGGTTGAAGTTATAATTGATACAACACCGCCCGTAGCGCAAGTGACATATCCAAGAGCAGGTAGTTTCCAGCGATCTGGCGCACTGGCTACTCTTTCCGGAACCGCGAACGGTGATTTGGCAGGGTTAGACAGGGTAGAGTGTGTTATCCGTAAATTCGAAGGAGGTTTGTGGGTTGACAAAACTATCTGGCATCGTGCACAAGATGGCTCAGGAGCAGGAACACGAATATGGTTCACCACATGGACTCCAACCGGTGGATGGACAAACGGCGACCGGTATGGTATAGAATGTAGAGGATACGATCTTGCCGGTTCAACTCAGGTTGTCCTTTCTTCTGCCACCTGGACGGTGGACGATGGGCCACCGACTGTCTCACTTTTACAGCCGACGACTGGCTCTTCATACTGGAACACTTTACTTACGATTTCGGGTACCGCTGCCGACGTTATTTCAAATATAATTTCTACCGTCACCGTTGCTATTGACGAGGACCCGGGGACATCAGGCGGATGGTGGAACCCCGCAACAGGTGCATTTAATTCTGCAACTGCAATTTATTCGACTGCAACTATTGCTGCCCTGCCCACCTGGACGTTCTCCGGGTTTGGCGCACAACTCAGAGATAATACAATTTACCGTGTCTACATAGAAGCGTTCGACCAACCTGGCAATCAAGCGAACACTACCGCCGAATTTGTATTTATAGACACTACAACACCCACATCGCAGTTTGCCTTCCCGGGACCCCAAAGCGGTCTTTTTTATCCAACTATTTCAAGCATATCAGGCACGGGAATTGATTTTGGAGCAAATGCTTCAAGAGTGAACCTTGTTCGTCTATGGGTCATAAACCCTGCAGGACCACAATGGTGGGACGCATCAGTAAGCGGCTGGAGCGCTTCAGAAAGATGGATTGATATACCAGTATCACCTGTCGGCTCAAATGTTCCATTTAACTGGGATTCATCAAATGTCACATGGGCGGATGGCGTGTCGTACCGGTTAGAAACAAGAGCACGCGACCGCGCGTTGAAGTCAAATGATGCCGGCTGGACGGGCAACTGGCAAATAACCGTTTCCACTGTCGGCTTCACAGTGGACAGAACGACTCCTACCGCTGGTTTTGTGTTGCCTCAAACAAACATTAACTATACGACTCTTTCAAAAATTTCAGGCACTACCGCCGACGCCACCTCCGGCGTGACGGCTGTTAGAATAATCCTGAAAAATACTACTCTGGGCCAATACTGGCTCGGCGGCGCAGCGTGGACAACCGATGTGAACAACCCGGCTATTCGCGTTCCGGTGAGCGGGACAACTTCGTGGACTATCACTCCGCCTTCGTTTATCCAGAGACACAACTACCGCGTCTGGGTTGAATGTGAAGACGCCGCCGGGAACCGACTTCTTGTGTCAAACTCCAATATAGACGCTAATATCGGAGGAGTGCCTTTCAAATATGACAATCAAGCTCCCGACTCTTTTGTCTCGCTTCCGCCCCGGGATTCTTATCTCACGTCGCCCGCGCTTGCGACCATTTCAGGAACCGTCATTGATTATATACAAGGCGCCGGTGTCTTTGAGACGCGGCTGAACATAAGAAGAACAAACAACAACGGCGCAACATGGCAGTTCTGGGGCGGAGCGGACTGGCAGACGGCCGATCCCAATTACCCGATAAGCGCAACTTTGGTGCTTCTCGACGGTGGAAACCAGATATACGAATGGCGTTATGGTATAGGTTCGGGAGCATGGACGGATAATTACAAGTATGAATTTTATGTCCGGTCGCGCGATAACGCTTTTAACGACCTTACCCCTTCGCCCAACTGGGAGACGCCTATAATGTCTTCCGCTACTTATGACACCACAAGACCAACATCAAGGGTTACTTTCCCGCCACTGCCCGGGTCAACTTTTGCAGGGGCGATTAGTACAATCTCAGGAACCGCTAACGATACCAACACAATGGCAAGCAGAGTTAGCGAGGTGCGAGTAGCGATTAAGCGATTAAGTGATAACCTTTGGTGGGGCGGATGGGCGGCTCCGTCGTGGACGACATCTGCCGAGCCGATTTTCTCAACCGCCACAATCTCCGATGTCTGGACATCTTCGGTTAATTGGCGATATGTTGTAAGTCCCGCAATGTGGACAAACACGACTTCATACTGGGTAATATCTCGTGCACAGGACCGCTCAACTAATTTTGAAACCGACTGGGCCACGAACACTTTCACCTGCGACACAACCCCGCCTACATCAAGGGTAACGCTTCCGGCAAACGCAAGCGAAGTTGACAGTTTGCCTCAGATAACCGGCACTTGCTCAGACCCCTCCCCGGGACAGCTCGACAGGGTAGCCATTTTGATTTACTGCGTTGAAGGACAGACCGGCGACCCAACTCCCCCGGCCGGAAAATACTGGTCGCCAGGCGCCACACAGTGGTTGAGCACTCCTACTTTTATTACCATTCCCACAGCCGGTCCTACCTGGAGTTATGACTCTTCCGGGGTCGGGTGGGTTGCAAAAGAATCGCCAGGTTATCAATACAGGATTTCCGTCAGGGCCTGGGATAAAGCAGAAAACCGTGAAATAGAGGTTGCCGCATCAACCATAACCTTCAACTTTTCCGCTCCGCTTCCGCAGACTCTTGTGACATTTCCCGCCGCCGAGAATTATTACAGAATATCAGGTGACCTTGGCGCGACTGGTAGCGCTAACGCATACACCAACTCTGTAGAAGTTCAGTTAAGTTCAGGACCGGGATATTCAACTTTCTGGAGTCATTTCTTGAATAATTGGGTAACTATTTCAACATGGGCACCGGCAGCAGGAACAAATCCATGGTCATATAATTTTGCCAACGCTATATTTCAAGATAATGTCCGGTATGTAATCCGTTCTCGTGGTAAAGGGCCCGCGGGAACTGAACTTCCAGCCAATATAGAAGATGTCTTTTTTAATGTTGATAGGACCCTCCCCGCCTCGGGAATTACCAATCTTACGGCGGGGGACCACTACACCGGGTTTGGTGGCGCAAAAAACATCTCTCAGATAAAAGGAACCGCTACTGACCCTGATTCTCCTCAGTTCTCGGGACGCATCTCTGCGGCACGCGTTCAAATCAAGAGAAAAGGAACGACACTTACTTATAACGACACGCTCCACGACTACGAAAACGCCGACAACTGGCTTACCGCTTCTGCCGACGATGGGGCTTTCAACTCAAACAACGAACCGTGGACATACAATATCGCTTTCCCAACATCCGCCTGGAAGGACGAAGGCGAGTATGAAATCAGCGCTCGTGCCATTGACGCTTCACTTCCTGGCGGCAATGTATTCACTACACCGATAACAAATATCATAATAGATAGAACGATGCCGACAAGCGGTCTGCAATTTCCGAACAGAGCCATCCACAATTCAATCCCGCTCGTCTCCGGAACAGCCACAGATACAGCTCCGGGAAGACATTCCGGGATCGCTATAAGGGTTTTAAACAAAGATACAACAGAGTACTGGGGTGGAGCATTCTGGGATGTCACAGATGTTTGGAGAACATCCTCGCTGGATGCTAATTTCACAACCTGGTTTGCTGTCTACCCAGGCACCTGGAGTTATTCAGGGATAAACTGGATTTCAGGTCAATTATACAACATCAGGACACGTGCAAGTGACCGAGCTCAGAATACTGAAATAGCCGGTGGTGGATTTGACTTCATATTCGATTCCGAAAGACCTGTTTCAAGAGTAACTGTTCCTTTGGGAGGGCAGAAAATAAGGGAACTTACCGCTATTCAAGGGACAGCAGACGACTTTACCGCAAAAAGGTGGGTGACAGGTGTATCAACTACAACTGCTGAGAACGATGGGGTTAATATCGCTATGAGGCAGGTTTCAACTGGCAAATTCTATTCTGGCGCTGGTGCGTGGAATGATACTACACACAAATGGTGGACGGTGGTTTATTCATCTGTGACAAAAACATGGTCTCGCGGAACTGCGGTATTAGGAACTTTTACGGGCAGCGGCAATCCTTCTGATGGTGTTTACGAAATTATCCCCCGAGCAAGAGACAATGCCGACAATTTTGAGGTTTCATATACTACAAGAACATTTATTTGGGACACGACTCCTCCCGCATCATTTACGACATTTCCTTCTTCTGGCTCGTTTGTGCCGACAATAACACAAATTACAGGAACCGCAAACGACGCCACCGCAGGCACAAGAGAAGTCAGTGTAAACTTCTATTATACCGATGGAGTTGATTACTACTGGACGGGTTCTTCGTGGACGACAAATATTCATAACCTTATTCAGAATATGGGTGGGGCAGTCGGTGTGTCCACCTGGACTGTCTCAATAACCACAGGACTTGTGCAAGGAATTAAATACGCGGCGAGGTCAGTTGCTATTGACGATGCCGGAAATACAGACCCCTCGCCCCGAACAATTTTTTTCACCTGTGACCGCGTAGGTCCGCTTATTGCGCTCTCCTCGCCTGTTGCAGGTGGCTTTTATGGACCGGGTAATCCTTTGAATATTATATGGGGCACCGCCGCCGACTCGCCTGCTGGCGTCAACAGAACAGAGCTTGAAATTGTCAATGTTACAGATGGAACAAAATGGAACGGGCAGAGTTGGGTTGTGGTGTCATCAACCTGGCTTGTCACTTCCGGACTTGTGAACTGGCAGTTGACATCTCCGCCATGGGTAGCAAACAGAAACTACACAGTTCAGGCGCGCTCCTTTGACAATGCCAATAACCAGACGGTTTCATCGGTCGTGTCGTTTATGTTCGATTCTACCAGCCCCGTTAGTGGCATTGTGGACCCGAATATGCCTTTCGAGTCGACGCTGACACTAATTACTGGCACCGCTTTTGATGTAGACCCCCCTTCGCCGGGCGTTAAGTCCGATCTTTCCAGAGTGCAAGTGGCTGTGCTACGTGGGGCGGATTTCTGGGACCAGTTGGGCAATGTTTTTAGTTCCGGCGAAAAATGGTGGGATGCAACTGGAACAACCAACTGGCAGTGGTGGGATAATGACTTATCGTGGCAGGACGGAATAACCTACGCCGTCCGTGTGCGCGTGTACGACAGGGCGGGGAATGTTTCCGCTATTAATGAATATAGTTTTACTTTTGACGGCGCCAATGCTCTCTCAGGCGTTATAGTCCCGCAGGACGGCAAAAAATATTCATCGCTTCCGAGCATTTCAGGGACAGCAACCGACCCGGGAACAAATCCGAGCGGTGTCCGGGATGTATGGGTCGCAATTAGAAACATGTCTACACTCAATTTCTGGAATCCTGCCACCGGCGCCTTCACGGAGGCCGAATCCCGATGGGGCATTGTTACGGGTACAGGTCCCTGGACACTGTTGGCGTCTTCTTATTCCTTGACGAGCGGTCATTTATATCGACTTTGGGTGGAAGCAAGAGACAATTCCGGAAGAGATCCATCAGACCCTGCCGACTGGACTTCTGGCGGCGTCTCTTTCAGATTTGACACACAACCTCCAGTTTCAAGAACTACCGCTCCGGTTTCCGGATTATTTACAAATGCGCAAGTAAGCGGTATATTTGGCACGGCAAACGACACCTTGACGGGCAATAGCGGTGTCCGATATGTTCGATTCAGGATGCAGCGCTCTGATGGCGGTTGGTATGACGGGGACATCGGATGGGCCGGGAGCGATCAATGGTTCCTGACGGCATATACCGACGGCAATCCCGGTTCGTGGAACAGGGTTTTCCCGACACCGCCTTTTGCGCCGGATTATTCCTACACGATTTGGTCGCGCGCCGAGGACTGGGCCGAGCCGACTGCGAATGTTGAAACAGCCATATCTTCCGTTACTTTCACATTTGACCAAACCCCCCCACAAACATCGGTTTTATTCCCTGTCCATAACGAATGGTATAGAACAATCTCTGTAATTACAGGTACTGCCGACGACATACTTCCAGCGGGCACAGGTAAAGTCAGAAGCGGACTCTCTCGCCTGGAAGTTGAAATAAGACGGCTCAGCGACAACTGGGTTTATCAGTCGGGCGGATTTGCCAATGTGACGTCTTCTTTCCATGTCGCTCAAGTGTGGCCGACGTCTTGGACGTTTTCTCCGAGCAACTACTGGACAAACAATACCTCATACACTATTCAGTCGCGCGCCTGGGACAGGGCTCTCAACTCTCAACTTTCAACTCTAAACTATATTATTTTTGATACATCCGCCCCTGTTTCATTCGTCACACTACCTGTAACTAATGGGGCAATTATGCTCGAACTTTCGACTATATCCGGCACCGCCCAGGACTGGGGATTGGGCAGGTCCAGGGAAGTCAGGGTCCGGCTGCAGAGAGTGACCGTTGCCAATCCATCCGAAGGCGATTCTATCCCAGGTGATAACGCCTGGTGGTCAGGTTCTGATTGGAACGGAACGGATAGTTCATGGCTAACGACTACATTAAACGAAGGCGCCGGCGTCTGGACGTTCCCGACAGCAGGAATAGGGTTTACATATAACGGCGGCTACCGAGTGGATTCTCGTGCTGAGGACCGCGCTACAAACTTTGAACTCGCAATCGCTTCAAGAACATTCATATTCAGACCGCCACCGGCGGCATCAGTCATTACGACACCGTCTCACGGAACTTTCAGGAATGCTCTTACTTCTATAGTCGGGACAGCAAACTCTGCAACCGTAACTCTGCTTTTGAGCGTCCAGAGAAATTCGGACAACTTTTTCCGCGCTTCAACATCCTGGACGGTCACAGAGACATGGTTTAATATATCTCCTTCTTCACCGTCGTGGAGTTTTGCAGCGGGCGACATATTCGTTCACGGCTCATCCTATACAATAAGGAGCCGCGGCAGAAACCCGTGGGGGATATGGGAGAATGAAACCCTTGTGACCCCGCCAGCGCCGAATGCAGTTCTATTTACATGGGATACCGCAGAACCCTTGTCTGTTTTACAAAGACCTTTTGAAGGTGGATATTTTAACAGCCTCTTGACGCTTTCCGGAACCGCTTCCGACGGTCTTGCCGGGGTGAGGAGCGTGGATGTTTTGATAAGACGAGGCGCTGACTACTTCCGTGTATCCGACTCTTCATGGGTTGTGACCGAAGTATGGAACCCTGCTTCATTTACCGCGCCTAACTGGCAACTTGTAATGGTTTCTTCAACGGCTGCTATCTGCTGGACTGACGGGACGCAGTATCTTGTTCGGTCGCGCGCTTCTGACGATGTTTTGCCTTTACCTGGCAACCGAGAGGGCGCTGGTGCTGGAAACGTCGGGGTGAACTTCTGGTATGACATAACGCGTCCCACCGCAACAGTAAATCTCCCCGCCAATAATGTTGCATATAGAACTCTTGCCACAATCTCAGGTTCTCTCATAGACAATCTTGTCATCGAGCGTGTAGAGATTTACATACATGATTTAGGTCCGGCATCCGCCGGGTTCTATAATGGGACTGGTTGGCAGGCGGGGGTTGTGTGGTTAAGCACGGAGACATCTGCGAACTTCAGGGTTT
>JBGFRZ010000055.1:0-27255 GCA_041694835.1 Ignavibacteria bacterium | reverse complement strand
AAAGTTTGAGAGAAAATTCAGAAATTGAAAGAACTGTCAGCAATTTTTCAAACATAAATTGCTAAACCTACCGGCTAAATGGCGCTGGCTTTGCTAAATACTGACTTTTTCAACACTCTCAAAATACTAAATTTAATCGCAGATTACACAAATAGACCTCCGACAACTACATTCGAGGATAGGTGCCGATTAAATCACTATGGACTCTTTCTCCGTGCTAATCCGTGTTATCCGTGATATTTTAATTTTGGAACCACAAAACACACTGAATTTTAACCATCAAGAAAATCAGCAACATAAAAACTAATTAAACGCAGATTAACGCAGAAACAACTTTGATAAATGCAGATTAAACATTCATAAAATCATCCGCGACAATCTGCGAAAATCTGCGTCCAAATGTATCTTTTCGTGTAATCCATCTAATTCGTGGTTAGATGCTTTTTCATCGGTTCTGCAATATGGAAAAAATAGTTTTTTTTCACATGAATCAAATAGGGGATTTCCTTTTCAGTTTACCCGTGCTTTACGCATTCAAAAAAGAAAAACCAGAAATTTTTCTCATAAGCGTCGTCAAAAAACATCTGGTTCCGCTCATCAAACTCTGCGGTGTAGTGGATAGAATAATAATGAGGCCGTCTGATGGCATTTTAGAAAGTATAAGATTTGTTAAAGCACTCCGCAAAGAAACCCCCTCCGCAGCCATTTTGTTTTCAGAATCATATAGCTCTATGCTTTTTAGCAAATTTTCTAATTTTTATCCGCGAGTAGGATTCAAAAATTCTTACAGCAGGTTTTTTCTCACAAATCTTGTAGAACGCACTGGTGTGCCGTCTTTAAGCAATAACAAAAAATTAGGCGAGTTTTTTGAACTTAAGCAAATACCTGACACATATTGCGGTTTAATAAATATTCCGTCTAACGAAATTGCGCGATGGCTGGCCCAAGTTGAAGTTCTTCGTTTGAAAGCCGACAACATAGTTATTTTGTCGCCGCTCGGAAATCCGAGAAGACCTGAAAAAATATGGAATACGGATTATTGGGCAGCAATTTCAGATTTTCTTATTCAACATGGGATGCAGATGGTATTGGTTGGTGCAAAAAGCGGGATAAAGGAGTTGGAAAAAATAAAAAACAATCAAAAATATTCAAAAAATGATAAAATAATTATTTATGCGGGACAATCTTTGAAAGATGTTGCGATTTTAATTTCAAGAGCAAAACTTTTTTTAGGAATAGATTCGGGACTTGTGCATTTGGCATCTGCGCTGGAAAAACCAATGGTTGTTCTTTATGGTCCAACGGACCCGGAGCAAATAGGTCCACAGCACGAAAAAAAAATAATTTTAAAAAAGAATAAAATAGACGCGATAGAACCGAACGAGGTTATAGAAAATATCAAAAAAATAATAATATGAGAAATATTATCGCTATTTTAAACTATTGTTTCGCTTTTTTCATGGTGTTTGGACATGTGGGCGGGTATATAGCAAGCGGTTTTGGATTTTTAGTTTATCTGCCAAAGATCAAAGATATAATAAAGCCACACTTGAGCAAGACAATCATTGTTTTTCTGATTTACGGAATGATTATCAGTTACTTTTCAAAGATGCCATCTGTGGGCTACTTGGTGATGCTTAACTATTTTAGTCACTGGCTTGTTCCGTTCGTTCTCGGATATTCTTTGCGACAGAGCGGAAAAATCAAAAATGCGTTTATGGTTTTTTATTTTACATTTTTAATTTTGCTCTTATTTTCATTAAGCGCATATTTCGGATTTTTTTGGAAAAATATAGGTTCTTTTTATTTGGTGCTAGGAACAGAAAGATTATCAGGTATTAGAAATCCTATTGGTTACGCCGCATTGCTTACAATTTTTTCCTTTATTTCATTTTCTATAGCCACTTTTTGCGAGAATATGTCAAAAAATAAAAAAGTTTTTTACTTTATTGTCGGCACAATGAGTATTTTCGGTGTGATTTTAACTGGCTCCAGGGGTTATTATATAGCCGCCATATTATCGATAGTCATATTTTTATTTTTTGTGGCATTTGTAAGAAAGAAATTTATTATAACGTTGTTAATTTTACTTTTGATGATTTTTATCTCATTTATCGGTTATACGAAAGTGGATATTGTCCAAAAACGAATTGCACTTGCTTTTTCCGGCAAAGACCCGAGTGTTGCGGAAAGGATACTGCTTTCAAAAATAGCAATGGCGCAGTTTAAAGACAATATTTTTTTCGGCGTCGGTCCCAGCCATGCGGTTTACCAGAAAGAGTATTTTGAAAAAGAAAAAATAGATTTCTATTCAGATGACAAAAAACCGCAGCACAGTCATATACATTCATTTTATCCACAAGTTTTAGCGGAGTTCGGCATTGTTGGATTTATTTTATTTATTGCAATTGTCGGCCAGATTTTTAGTTGTTTGATAAAAATTTATAAAGCAAAAAAGGATTTATTAAAATCCTTGGCGATTGGTTTACTCTTTGGCTTTATTTCGTTCTTAATCGGCGAGTTTTTCGACACGCATTTGAGGGGCCCGGGTGGAGCGATGGAGATGTTTTGGTTTGTCGGGCTTTTATACGGGCTTGAAGATGAGCCCCGTTAAAATACCGCGTTCTTTAAAATTTCCAAAGCAACATTCAACTAAAATTTATGAAAATTTCTAACGGGATAAAAATTAGCGGCGCTACAATTGTAAGAAATATTGAAAAGTTTAAGTATCCAGCAGTTGAATCTATAAAATCGATTCTGTCTATCTGCGACGAATTTGTTGTAAACATAGGCAACTCTGAAGATGAAACGAAGAAAAAAATAGAATTCATAAATTCAGATAAAATAAAAATTCTCGAAACCGTCTGGGATGATTCAAATCGCAAAGACGGCAGAGAACTCAGCAGACAGACAAACATAGCTTTATCCAAATGTAGTGGAGATTGGATTTTTTATATTCAGGCCGACGAAGTTTTTTCCGAATGGGATTTAAAAAAGATGGCTGAAACCATCGAAAAAGTGAACGATAATTCTAAAATCGAAGGCGTTGCCGTTGAGTATCTTCATTTTTACGGCAGTTATTCTACCGTGCAAAAAGCAAGAAACTGGTACAAATATGAAGTGAGAGTGATAAGAAATGGAATAGGCGCTGAATCACACGGCGATGCACAGGGTTTTAGAATAAAAGGGCGAAAAATTAGAGCGGCGATTTCGGAATGTAAGATGTTTCACTACGGATGGGCAAGGTCGCCTGAAATTATGTCCAGGAAAGTGATGGATTTTCACAGATGGTGGCATTCAGATGAAGAAATCAGAAAAAGATATGCAGACCGGTCTGTTTTTGAGTATTATAGAGACATCGCAAATATCGTTGATTATGAAGGTCCCCACCCCGCTCTTATGAAGGATAAAATAGATGTTCGATTAAAAAGTTTGGTTTTGGAGTTGAAGCGGAAGTATATAAACACGCGGGGATTTTTGCAAAAACTGAAAGATATTTCCAGAAGATACGGCAAAGGACACATCAACTTTCATACGATAAAAAAATGGTAAAAAGAACATGTTGAATTATGCAAAATTATTCAGAGTTTATGAGTATATCCAGCCCTATTTGAAATATTCAACGCCGCTTGAAGATAAATTGCCTTTGGAAAAGGCATTGGTTATGTCGCCCCATCCCGACGACGAGGCCATAGGTTGCGGAGGCACTGTTATTAAACATCTTGATGGCGGCGGCTCCGTAAAGATGGTTTTTTTGACTATGGACAACGAAGAGCGTCGAGGGGAAGCCAAAAAGTCGTTGGAGATGTTAAATGTTAGGGATTATGAGTTTTTTGACTTCCCAATGGAAGATATTGACTTTTACAAATGTCAAGAAAAGTTAAGTAAAACAATCGCGAATTATAAACCAGAAATTGTATTTATACCGTTCATGCTCGACAATCACAATGACCATCGCGTTGCGAACGAGGTATTGATTAGCGCCACCAAAGGTAAAAAATATGATTTTATGATTTATTCCTACCCTGTATGGTTTCCGGTTTTTCCGAATGTGTTGATTGATATAGGGGATGTCTGGGAGAAGAAAAAAAAATTGATAGAAAATTACAAAAGTCAAATTGCCACAAGAGATTATGTGACGATGTCCGGGTCGCTTGCAAGATATTGGGCGGTTGTGAAAGGAAGGAATTTAAAATACGTTGAAACTTTTTTCAGAGCGAGCATGACGGAGTATTCAGATTTGTGGCGGAAGATTTATAAGAAATGAAAGTTTTGCATATATATTCTTCCCGCGGGCCGGGTGGAGCGGAGATAATGATGCTCTCGATTGCGCGGCACCTGGAGAAGTATGGTGTCGAGAATGTTCTGGTATGTCCAAAGAAAAGTTTTATATTTAATGAAACTAAAAAGTTAAATTTAAAAGTGATACCTTTAAGAATAAGAGGCTCCCTTGACCCACTCGGAATTTTTGGGTTGTTTCGGATTGTCAAGAAAGAAAAACCGGATATTTTGCATATTCATCAAGGAAAAATTTTCTGGCCGTCTATTTTTGTGAAATGGTTTTGTTTAAACGATTTTAAACTAATATTCCATAGACATGCGGACATCAGGAGTAGTTTTTTCTCAAGAAGTCATTACAAACATGCTGATAAAATTATCGCGGTTTCTAAAAAAGTCGCGGAAGGACTCATTAAGCATGACAAAGTAAATCCCAAAAAGATAACGGTTGTCTACAATGGTGTTGAAATAGACGACGCTAAACATTGCATTGAAGATGTGCGAAAGAAATATAATTTGAGCGGTAAAATCGTTATTGGGACGGTTGGAGCGATTAATAAACCCGAAGGCAAAGGGCAGAAATATCTTGTAGATGCCGCCAAAGCGCTTAAAGAAAAATACCATAATCTATATTTTTTAATAGTCGGCGATGGCACTTTAAGGAAGGAACTGGAAGATTATTCGAGCCAATGTGGTGTTGGCGATATAGTTGCTTTTACCGGGTTTAAAGACAATGTTTATGATTATATCGATGCGATGGACATATTTTGTCTTTTATCAGTCGGTGGCGAGGCGCTACCCGGGGTTATGATAGAAGCCCAGTTGTTAAAGAAGCCTGTCATCGGTACAAATGTGGGTGGAATACCTGAAACATTTTTTAATAATAAATCCGGATTTTTAATTCCACCAAGGGATGTATACTCGTTAAAATTGTCATTAACAAACTTGATAGAAAACGAAACTAAAAGAAGAAAAATGGGCGAAGAAGGTTTTTTGTGGGCGCAAGAGCAGTTCAATGTCGGTAAATGGTGCAAGAATGTTATATCAACATATAATTCATTAGCATGAATGATAACTTATCTGTAATAATTATTTCTCATAATCCCGGGAATTTGTTAGATAGATGTCTGGAGAAATTATTGAAAGAGGACACCATCACTTCACCCAATAATTCAGAATGGATAATAGTAGATAATGGTTCCATCGACAATTCGCTTGAAAGAGCAACTCACAAATATCCTAATATTTTTTGTATCAGAAACAAAGAAAATAAAGGTTTTGCTTATGCGGCCAACCAAGGATTTAAAGCGGCGAAGAACGAATATCTATTATATGTGAATACGGATATCGAATTAATTGATTCGGCGGCTTCAAAAATGTTAAATATATTAAAGGAAAATTCCAAAGTTGCTGTTGTTGGACCGCGCCTTTTAAGACCCGACGGAAGTATTCAGAAATCTGTATTGACTTATCCCACATTTTGGGATGGTATTATCCAACCATATATTAAATTAAAATTACACTTCAAAGAAGGGCTATACAAAGAAAAAATTTGGTACGATGTTCCTTTGATAAAGGGAGCATGTTTTTTGATACGCAAGTCTGTTCTGGAATCATTAAATGGTTTTGACGAAAATTTCTTTTTTTATTATGAAGAGACGGATTTGTTTTATCGTCTAAAATCGAAAGGGTATAAAATAGCATATATTCCTTCCGCAAAGGTTATGCATCTTGGTGGGGCTACCGTAAAAAAAAGCAGAGATGATTTCAAGAAACATTTCCGCCGAAGTTATATTGTTTTTCTTAGGAAGCATTATCCTAAATGGCAGTCATATCTTATGGAAAGGTATTATAGATTATCCCATAAAATATAATTTAAAGCTTAGGAATTTGAATAATATAACACAGAGACATCCCGATATACATCGGGACATGCTCCGACACTAAAGAATATCAAGAGAGAACATTTGCCACGTTAGAAGCTTTGCTTCTAATGTGGCGGGAAAACAACTCTGTGAACTCTTTTTTCTCTGTGACTCTGTGGTGAAGGTTTTTATCTTATGAATAGAAAAAAAATTTCAGCGTATATCATAACATTCAATGAAGAGAAAAAAATCAGAGATTGTCTTGAAAGCGTAAAATGGGCGGATGAGATAGTCGTTATAGATTCGTTCAGCACGGACGAAACTCTTGAAATATGCAAGTCCTACACCGATAAAATTTTTCAAAAAAAATTCGAGGGTTTTGGAAATTTAAGAAATTTTGCCCTTGAGTGCGTGTCAAATGATTGGGTATTGAGCGTTGATTCAGATGAACGTGCGACGGAAGAAATCAAAAATGAGATATTGGCACTTCTTGCAAAAGTCCTCGATGTCGACGTCTATTTTGTGCCCCGCAAAAATTATTTTTTTAACAAGTGTATAAAACATTCGGGATGGTATCCCGATTACCGCCAGCCGCAGTTTTTCAATAAAAATAAAATGAAATACCGCGAATCGGATTTGGTTCATGAGACCTTTGAACTTAAAGACAACGGGAAAGTTGGGTATCTTAAGGCGCATGTATTACAGTATCCGTTCTTGTCTCTTGATGAATTTTTGAGAAAAATGGACAGATATTCCACGCTAAAAGCCAAACAAATGCATAATGAAAAAAAGAGATTCAGATTCTATCAGTTAATAACCCATCCAATCGGTTGTTTCTTGCGGATGTACATATTTAAACTTGGTTTTTTAGACGGCAAGCAAGGATTATTGTTGGCGATGCTTTATACATACTATACTTTGATAAAGTATGCGAAATTTTGGGAAATAACAGTTAAAGGTAATAATAAAAGAGTGAAGCAATAATATAATCATATTAAAGAAAACATTAGAATCTTTAAGTTCGGCATAAAAACGGCATGATAAAATCAAATTGGGGTTTCCTGCAAATGAGTAAAAGAACAATCGGATTTATTGTGGCAATTACTGTCATCAGAGCATACCTTGCCGCTAAACTTCAACTGCATCCCGACGAAACGTACTACCGGGTTTTGTCGCGCTATCTTGATTTAAGTTATTACGACCACCAGCCCATGGTCGCTTATTTTATACGACTTACCAGGCTCTTCTCCGACGGAGAATTTTTCGTAAGATTTTCCGCGATCGTCGCTTCAATTTTTTTAAGTATTTTGATATGGAAACTGGCCGATGAAATGTTTAACTCGGAGTCAGTTTCTTTCTGGAGTGTCGTGATATTAAACATATATCCGGTGGTTGCCGCGGGCACCGTCATAACTCCCGACGTGCCGTCGTTTATTTTCTGGGGTGTTTGTGTTTTTATTTTCTGGCGGCTCGTCAACTCTGCTGAAAATGTGAAAGCGCGCAAATACTGGTTTTATCTCGGGACTGCCGGGTGGGAAAATGTCTTGGTCTATCCTGGCACTCAGGTGGTTTCAGGTGAGATATTTTTGTTTTTAATCGGTATTGTTGCATTTTGTATTTTTTTAGTAAGTCGTGATGAAAAAAACTCTTTCTCGTATCAATGTCATTGCCCGTGTTTTTGTTTTTCGCTTGGGCCGGGTATAGGACAGTCGGCGAGATGAATTGGCCATCCCCGGCGTTTCTCACTCTCTCTGTCATTACATCGGCGTCCCTGTTTGAAAAGCGGACAAAAATGAAGATGCTCATCAGAAAAGCGTCAATTATGTTTTTTCGTTCTTTATACGCACGCCATCTTTGGAATAATTTCTCTTGGTAAAATCAATAAGACATGGGCGTTGATGGAACCGACGAACAGATTTTATGGATGGAAAGAGTTTGCGCAGGAAATTGAAAATATCGCTGATATCCGTCCGATAATAGCGATTGACTATCAGTCGGCTTCTGCGATTTTATACTATACCCGAATGAGACAGAAGGTTTATGCCGGGACGAATCACTTTAAATATTGGGAGACATACCTCGGAGAAATCAAAGGCGGTTGTGTGGCCTACGATTATTCTACCGATGTTGTTTCCGGCCCCGTCGATAAGCGGAGATTTAAAAAAATATTTGCAAAGCAAACATTTGAAATAAAAAGAAATAGCGGAGTAATCAGAAGATTCAACATTTACGACTGCGTGGATTTTTCGGGATTTTGAAATGAGAGCACTTGTGATAACACCGACGTACAATGAGAAAGAAAATATAATCAAGTTAATAGAACAAATAAATCAGTTAAATGCCGGTTTGGACATACTTGTTATCGACGACAACTCGCCCGACGGCACTGGCGGGATAATTGATGAATTAAAAATGAAAAATGACGCTTCGCTAAAATTAAATGTAATACATCGTCGGGAAAAACTCGGGCTCGGGAGTGCATACAGGCAAGGTTTTAAGTGGGCTATTGAGAGAAAGTATGACACCGTTTTTACTATGGACGCCGATTTTTCTCATAATCCGGATTACTTGCCGGAAATTTTAGAAAGACTCAAAGACAACGATTTAATCATTGGTTCAAGATATATCCGTGGCGGCGGAACGGTCGGATGGCCACTTATGAGAAAAATTATAAGCAAATATGGTAATCTGTATGCAAAATTTGTGACGGGTTTATCGACAAATGACAATACATCCGGCTTTATGTGTATCAAAAAAGAAGTTCTTCAAACAATTGACATAGACAGGATAAAAACCGAGGGCTATAGTTTTTTAATCGAGTTAAAGTTCAGGACATTCAAAAACAAATTTAGGCTTTGCGAGCATCCCATAGTTTTTATTGATAGAGTTGCGGGAAAATCTAAAATATCAAAAAAAATAATATTCGAAGCAATATTTTTGGTGTGGAAATTGAGGTTTGGTATTTTTTAACTTTGAGTCTTCTCCTTTTTGTGTGGGTAATTTATGTTTTTT
Source organism: Ignavibacteria bacterium (assembly GCA_041694835.1). Classification (GTDB taxonomy): domain Bacteria; phylum Elusimicrobiota; class Endomicrobiia; order PHAN01; family PHAN01; genus JBGFRZ01. Next base: position 18,100 of record JBGFRZ010000055.1, on the reverse strand, counting down.
TTCTATGATTTTCACAGACAAAAACCGACACACCCCCGACCCCTCTTAATAGAGGGGAGACGACACACCCCCGGCCCCCTTCCCGAAACGAGTTCGGGACAGGCTTATTAGAGGGGAGACAACACACACCCGGGCACCTCTTAATAGAGGGGAGACGACACAGGGGTGTGTGTTTCTTTCCCCCTCTTCCCCTCTAACAAGAGGGGATAAAGGGGTGTGTGATAAAAGGTATCTATACCGAAAATTAAAATAATGCTGCCAAATTTAATGGGGTTTCTTTATATGTTTTTACCGTCTTAAAAAGAACAATAATTTACTCACTTAAAATGGATGAGAGCCTTAACTTTTTGAAAAAGTGATTGCGAGCAACGATGTTTAAATATATTCTTGCGCCGTTTTCGGTTTTGTATTGTCTCGGATATGCGATAAACAAACGTTTGGTCAAAGCCAAAACGCTTCCGGGAAAAGTTATTAGCGTCGGCAATATCACCTGGGGCGGAGCGGGAAAAACTTCGGCGGTAATAAAACTTGCCGATGATATTCTGCAACTTGAAAAAAAGCCGGCAATTCTTACGAGAGGGTATAAAAGAAAGTGGAAAGCGGAAATCGAAAATCGGAAAGATAATGTAAAAATGAATTCACAAAATATTTCCACTTCAACGGGGATATTTATGAAGCGAATTCAAACCTTATTAAGTGCCGAAATACCTTTAGTTGTTTCCGACGGGGCATCTCCCGATGAAGCGGGCGATGAACCCTATATGCTCGCAGAGCAATTGAAAAATGTCCCCGTTATTGTCGGTTCTGACCGTTATAAATCCGGAGTTTTTGCGATTGAAAAATTTGAACCCGATGTTTTTATTTTAGACGATGGTTTTCAGCATTGGGGTCTTGCGCGTGATTTAGACATTGTCTGCGTCAACGCAATAAATCCTTTCGGCAACGGACTGTTGATTCCGTCGGGAATTTTAAGAGAGCCGCTCTCGGCTCTTTCGCGAGCGGATTTAATACTGATTACTAACGTCAATATTGTGCCTGTTCGAGAACTGGATAGGTTGAGAAAAGAAATATCAATATATACGAAAGCCCCGACCGTACTAGTTGCAAATGAGCTCGCCGGCATAATAAATATTTTTAATGGTGAATCAAAAAAAATAACCGAGAACGAACGCATTGTTGCTTTTTCAGCCATTGGGTCTAATGAAAATTTTAAAATGACACTCGAGTCGCTCGGATATACCCCTCAAAAATTTTATTCTTTTTTAGATCATCACAGATATAAAGCGTCTGACTTGAAAAAGATTGTTGAAGAGAACCCATGCTGTATTTTCCTAACAACTCGCAAAGATGCTGTTAAAATTAAATTCTTTAAGCAACACTATGATAATTTTTACTATTTTGATATTCGGATAAAAATTATCGAAGGAGAAGACATCTGGCGAAAAAAAATAAAGCAATTATTTTAGATCGCGACGGGACGCTCATTAAAGAGTGCAATTATATCAGTCGCATCAAAGATATCAGGATTCTTGACGGTGTTGCCGAATCGCTGGTTGTTTTACGCGTGGTCGGTTTTAAAATTATAGTTACGACCAATCAGTCAGGAGTTGCCCGCGGATACTTTGGCATAGAAACGATAGAAAAAATCAACAAGGAGATTTTAAATCGCTTAAGGAAAAAAGGCGCAATAGTTGACGCAATGTTTTACTGTCCACATCATCCCGACGAAAATTGCGAATGCAGAAAACCTGCGACCGGCATGATAGAAGCTGCGAAAAAAAGATTCAACCTTGATTTAACCAAATCATTTTGCATAGGAGACAAACTGACGGATATTGAATTTGGGAAAAACGCGGGAGCAAAAAGTATTCTTGTGATGACGGGATATGGGGAAAAGGAAGCAAAAAAAATAAAAGAGAAAAACGTAAAACCCGATTATTTAGCGAAAAATATGATTGATGCATCATTGTGGATACTAAGAAATCAAAAGGTATAATGGTGCAAGAGTAATGAAGTGAAAAAGTGAAATTCGGGAAGCGTAAAGCGCAAAGGATTTAAAGCACTTCCCGTTTTTCGCTTTGCGGTTTTTATATCACTTTGTTACTTTGTTATATGGCAAAATTTTTCAACGGTCTCATTTTACTCTCTCTTGTCTTTTTTAATTTTTTTCTCGCGAATGCCTTTGCCGTCGAGTTCGATTTGCAATCCCCGACAACCCATTACATAAAGTGGGGCGACACGCTTGCAAAAATAGCATATAGATATTATGGAGATGGAAAACTATATCCCGAACTTGCTGAAATCAACAAAATTAAAAACCCACATCTGATAGTATCTGGCAAAACTCTCCTCCTCCCTCATATTAAAAAAGAGGGGCAGGAATTAGTGGACATGACTACCGAGTTTGCTAAATTGGATACAGACATTAAACCGCCCCCGTCGCTTCCATCGGAAGCTGAACTAAATATCGCCTCGCCATCCGCGACGGAATTTAACTGGAGAAAAATCGAAAACAACGCTTTCGGAGTTGGGGAGAAACTTAAATTCCACATAAAGTGGCAGTTCATAACGGCAGGCGTTGCAACAATGAATATAGATGAAATTGTTCAAATCAATGGAAGAAGCGCGTATAAAATTGTCAGTGAGGCGCGATCCACCCCTTTCATAGATACCTTTTTCAAAGTAAGAGACACTAACATTTCCTTCATGGACGTGGAGAGCGTCTGTTCGCATAAATTCGAATCGAACATTCAGGAAGGCGGTTACAAAAAGTACGAATTTATAGAGTTCGACCAGATAAACAATGTATTCAAACTTTCTGATGGGAAAACGGGTTCGACTCGGCCATATGTCCAGGATGTTTTCAGCAGTTTATACTATGCAAGGCTTCAAAATCTCGAAGATGGCGGCGAGTTGACAGTTGACACGCATTCGGGCGATAAGACATATCCTCTTATCATCAAGGTTCACAAAAAGGAAAAAATCAGGGTCCCCGCCGGCGAGTTTGAGTGTTATAAACTGGAGCCCCGGCTAAAGGGTGAAGGAATCTTTAAGGCGAAAGGGAAACTCTTGGTATGGGTTACGGCGGACCAAAGGCGTATGCCCGTTTTGATGAAATCAGAAGTGTTTATTGGTTCGGTTGATGCTGTTTTGGTAGAATATAACACAGTTAAATAGCGAATAGCGGATAGAGATGAGAGGTGAGAGATGAGAGATGAGAGATGAGAGATGAGAGATGAGAGAATAGCGTATAGAGAATAGAGGATAGGGGAGAAGGAATTGGAGATTTTATGAAAAGAATTGAAATTGACAAGGTAAAGAGAATTTCAATAAAAGAAAGAGCGAGTAGAGTGGCTTTGGAAAATTTCGCACGAGTAGATAAAAAAAATGTTTTAGAAGAGTTGATACCGGATATTTTGGCTGGAAAGAATTTTAAAAATTTGATAAAATATATCGTTAATGCCAAAAAAAAGAAAAAGCCTCGGATACTTGCTTACGGTGCCCATCTGGTGAAATGCGGTCTTTCGCCTATCGTCATAAAACTCATTGAAAACGGATGGCTCACGGCGGCTGCCACAAACGGCGCCGGAATAATACATGACTACGAAATAGCAAAAGTCGGATACACATCGGAAGAAGTTGCGGAAGGAATCAAAGATGGCTCATTCGGGATGAGCAGAGAAACCGGGATTTTTTTAAATAATGTTGCAAAAAAAGCTACAATAAGTTCCATTGGATTGGGATACTCCTTCGGCCGCGAAGTAGAATTATCAAAAAATTTACCGCATAAAAACTATTCAATCGCGGCCGCATGCTACAGACATAAAATACCGTTTACCGTACATGTTGCCATAGGCACGGACATTGTTTATCAGCATCCCGAATGCGACGGCGCATCATGGGGGAAAGTAAGTTACGATGATTTTCTCAAATTCGCCGAGGTTGTTTCTAAACTTGACGACGGCGGTGTGTTTCTAAATTTCGGGAGCGCTGTGCTAATCCCCGAGGTTTTTCTGAAAGCGTTGAGCCTTGCGCGCAATATAAAATGTCCTGTGGCTAATTTTACGACGGCGAATTTTGATATGTTTCGGCTCTACAGGCCGACACAAAATATCGTTCAAAGACCGACCGCTGATTCTGGACAGGGATACGATTTTTCGGGTCATCACGAAATAATGTTACCGCTGCTGTATTATTTTTTACATTGCGGCAGTAAAGGTAGAAAGGTAGAGTGGTAGAAATGAAATCAATTACAATAGGAAAAATAAAAATCGGAGCGGGTAATCCGTTGGTTTTGATTGCGGGGCCATGCGTCATTGAATCCGAAAGCGCCGCATTTCAGACGGCTCAAAAGTTAAAAAAGAGTTGTGAAAAATTGAAGTTGCCGCTTATTTTTAAAGCCTCTTATGACAAAGCAAACAGAACATCCATCGAATCTTTCAGAGGCCCCGGTCTAAAAAAGGGCTTGGAAGTTCTTAAAAAAATAAAATCAAAATTAGGTCTACCTTTACTTGTAGACATTCACTGCTCGAAAGATGCGGAAACCGTTTCAAAGGTCGCCGACATAATTCAGATACCGGCATTTTTGTGCAGACAGACGGATTTGATTGTTGCGGCGGCAAAGACAGGACGCCCCGTCAATGTAAAAAAAGGGCAGTTCCTCTCGCCGTATGATATGAAAAATGTCATAAAAAAAATCGAATCGACCGGAAACAAAAATATTTTATTGACAGAAAGAGGAACCACTTTTGGATATAACAATCTTGTGGTGGATATGCGTTCCATAGTCATAATGAAAAACTTCGGTTATCCTGTGATTTACGACGCTACCCATTCGGTTCAACTCCCGGGTGGACTTGGCACCCAAACAGGCGGGCAGAGTGAATTCATACCCCCTTTATCGAAAGCGGCGGTAGCAGTCGGTGTCGATGCGATTTTTGCGGAAGTGCATCACGACCCTAAAAATGCATTTTCTGATGGAGCCAACGCGCTCAAACTTTCGGATTTCGAAAACTATCTTATTGATGTGTTGAAAATTTATGGACAAGGACATTAAGAAAATTAAAGCGGTATTAAGAAATACATTGATAATTGAGTCGTCCGCCGTCAAAGAACAAATAAGTCATATCGACGATAATCATATAAAATCGGTGATAATGATAATCAATATCATAAAAAACCGGGGCAAAATTATAATTGTTGGCATCGGAAAATCTGGATTTATTGCAAGAAAAATCTCGGCGACATTTTCTTCTGTAGGGATACCATCTGTTTTTGTCAATCTGACAGAACTTCTCCACGGAGACCTTGGGATGATATCTCAGAACGATTTAATTTTTATACTCTCCTACTCCGGCGAATCCGAAGAGTTAAAAGGCATTGCTACATCCCTTAAAGCAATTGGCTCTAAAATTATAGTAATGACGGGAAGGCCCAGGTCATTTCTTGGCAGATTGGCGGATTGCGTGATTATGTCTTCGGTAAAAAAAGAGGCATGTCCATTTAATCTTGTGCCGACTTCATCAACTACGGCCATGCTTGCGATTGGCGACGCTATCGCCCTTGGGGTAGCTTCAATAAATGGTTTTAGAAAAATCGATTTTGCCAGATATCATCCGGGTGGCAATCTTGGAAAAAAACTTACACTAAAAATAAAAGAAATTATGCATATGGGCAGAAATAATCCGATTATTCCAGAGAGGGCGAAAGTGAAAGACGCTCTTATTGTGATGACAAAAACGAAACTCGGCGCTGTAAGCGTAGTCGACGAAAGGAAAAAACTTGTGGGCTATTTTACCGACGGGGATCTAAGGAGAAAACTACAAATAGATGATGCGATTCTTTCTAAAAAAATCAAAGAAGTTATGACTAAAAATCCGAAAACGGTAACCGCTGATATTTTAGCATCCGACGCCGCCGAGATTTTAAAAAAATACAACTGCGATAATCTACCCGTAGTTGACGATAAAAACAGACCGATAGGCATAATAGATGAGCGCGATTTAATTTCTTCAGGTTTAATGTGAAAGCAAAATGGAACCGTTGACATTTCGCCAAAACCTCACCACAGAGGCACAATGACCACAGAGGAAAAACGCAAAGGCATTTTTCCCGTCGGTGGTTTCTCTGTGAAGTTCTCACTTTTCTCTGTGTCTTTGTGGTAAAAGGCCTTTTTCGATAATTTCAAAATATGCAAAGATACGAAAAAATAATAAGTAATTTCGCCCGTAAAAATATCCTTGTCATCGGCGATATAATGGTTGACCGGTTTATATACGGCAATGTCTCAAGGATATCGCCAGAAGCACCAGTCCCCGTGGTAGAAATCAGCAAAGAAATATATATGGCCGGTGGCGCCGCGAATGTGGTGGCAAATATAGTTTCTGTCGGCGGGAGTGCATGCGTTATAGGGGTGGCCGGCGAGGATTTTTCGGCGGAGTATTTATTAAAATCGCTCAACTCTAATGGAATTGTGACATCCGGCGTAATAAAGGATAAAAGCCGTCCAACAATCCTCAAGACCAGAATCATAGCGCATCATCAGCAAGTAGTCAGGGTTGACAGAGAAGTAAAAACGTCATTTGACCGAAAAATTTTAGATTCATTGATTAACAACGTTCACAACTCCGTAACAGCGGCCGATGCCGTTATTTTATCCGATTACGGAAAAGGCGTCATCTGTGAGAAATTACTAAAAATCGTCATACCACTCGCCAGAAAAAGAAAGATACCAATAACCGTTGACCCTAAAATAGAACACTTCTCAAAATATAAAAGAGTCACTTGCCTTACCCCCAACCTTAACGAGGCGACCGAGGGTATAAAGGCAATAAAAAACAAAACCGAAGAAGATGTGGTAAATATAGGTCGCAAAATAATGAAAAAATTAAGACCCGATGCGTTAATCATCACACGCGGCGAGAAAGGAATGACACTCTTTGAGCCATCGAGGAGAATAAGGAATATACCCACGAGAGCCAAAGAGGTATATGATGTGACGGGCGCAGGCGATACAGTGATTGCTATATTTACACTTGCACTTGCTTCTGGAGCGTCTTTTTACGAAGCGACGGAAATCTCAAACTATGCGGCGGGAATTGTTGTGGGAAAACTTGGCACCGCGACCGTCACCTCCAAAGAACTTTTAGAGGCATTGAAAGAACAAAAATGAGAATAATCGGAATTATTCCCGCGAGATATTCTTCGAGCAGATTTCCGGGCAAACCACTTGTTTTAATAAAAAATAAACCGCTGATTCAATGGGTGTATGAAAAAGCAATCCGTTCGGTAAAACTCGATGCAGTTTTTATTGCTACGGACGACAAAAGGATTTTCTCGGCCGCAAAGTTTTTCGGAGCGAGCGTGATAATGACACCCAAAAACTGCGCGTCTGGCACGGGGCGAGTTGCAATCGCGGCAAGTAAACTTAAAGGCGATGTTTTTATTAACATTCAAGGCGACGAACCATTAATTTCGCCTAAAACCATAAATGCGGTTGCCGATGTGTTTTTGAAAAACAAAAAAATTGATTGTGCGACTGCCATCTTTAAAACCTCGGATTTGTCGGTCGTCAATAACCAAAATACCGTCAAGGTTGTTCTCGATAAATACAATAATGCTATGTTTTTTTCAAGGGCGGTGATACCTTTTTGCAGAGACAAAGATAAAAAGTTATACTATAACAAACATATAGGGATATATGGATATACCAGAAAATTTCTAGCCACTATCACTAAAATGAGTTCCACGGAACTTGAAAATATTGAAAAACTCGAACAACTTAAAATACTCTGGCATGGTTTTAAAATCAAGTGTGTTTGTGCTCATTCCGATTCCATAGGCATTGACCGGTTGGAAGATATAAGGAAGGTGCTCACTAAAATATGACAAAATACATTGTGGTTACCGGCGGCGTTGTTTCGTCGCTCGGGAAGGGCATTACATCTGCGTCGCTCGGGTTGCTATTAAAAAATCGCGGCTTAAAAGTGACGATTATAAAATGCGACCCATACATAAACGTTGACCCCGGCACTATGAGTCCGTATCAACACGGCGAGGTCTTCGTCACAAACGACGGCGCCGAGACCGATCTTGATATAGGCCATTACGAGAGATTCCTCGGACAGAATATGTCAAGAAGGAACAATGTAACGGCTGGCCAGATATATCAGACTGTTATATATAACGAAAGGCGGGGGGATTACCTCGGAAAAACCATACAGGTGATACCTCACATAACTGACGAAATCAAAAATCGGATAAAATCGCCCGGTGTGGATTTTGATGTCGTGGTGGTTGAGATAGGGGGTACAGTCGGCGATATAGAGGGTTTGCCGTTTCTGGAGGCCGCGCGCCAACTGCGGATTGATTTTGGGAAAAACAATGTCGCGTATGTGCATCTCACTCTTATTCCTACGCTCTCGCCGTCTAAAGAAATAAAAACAAAACCGACCCAGCACAGCGTGACGAAACTCAGAGAAATCGGTATAGAGCCCGACATAATAATATGCCGCAGCGAAAGCGAAATTGATGACGAAATCAAAGGAAAAATCTCTCTTTTTTGCGGGGTCGGCAAAGATGCGGTGATTTCGGAACCGAATGTAAAAACTTCGATTTACGAAGTGCCGGTGATGTTGCATAAGCAAAAAACGGACGCCCTGCTTCTTAAAATTTTGAACATCAAGGACGGAAAACTTGAGATGAAGAAATGGAAGAAAATGCTTGGAAATACCATACGCGCGAAAAGGTTGGTCGAAGTTGGAATCGTCGGTAAGTATACTCAGGTTAAAGACGCCTATAAAAGTATTTTCGAGGCATTAAGTCATGCCGCCGCGAAAAACAAAACAAAAATTCAGATACAATACATAGACGCGGACTCGAGAGATTTTTGCAATGACATCGAATCGTGCGACGGGATAGTCGTTCCCGGCGGGTTCGGGGATCGCGGAGTCGAAGGCAAGATAAAGGCTGTAAAGTATGCTCGCGAAAGCAATACGCCTTTTTTGGGAATATGTATGGGGATGCAGAGCGCCGTGATTGAATTTGCAAGAAATGTTGTTGGATTCAAAACCGCCAACTCAAGAGAATTCGACAAAAAAACCCGTTATCCAGTCATAGATTACATTGCCGGACAAAAGATTGTTAGGTTTAAGGGCGGCACGATGCGACTCGGAAGTTACAGATGCAAAATAAAAAAAGGCACCATCGCTTATTCGGCGTATAAAAAAGAGTCGGTCAGTGAACGGCACAGACACAGGCTTGAGTTCAACAACAAATACAAAAGTATTTTTGAGAAAAGCGGTATGATGTTTTCCGGTATAAATCCCGAGAGTGGACTGACCGAGATTGTCGAAATCAACGCTCATCCATGGTTTGTCGGTGTCCAGTTTCACCCGGAGTTTCAGTCTAGACCTCTTGAGCCACATCCACTGTTTGACAATTTTGTTAAAGCAGTCATCAAACACAAAGTAGATAGTAAATAGTCAATGAGATGAATTTGTGGAACATCCCGATTTTAATCGGTATCTCAATGTAGCAAATTCAAGCGAATGACAACCCCCAAATTCATTCGGGGTCATAGGAGACAAATTTATGAAATGCCCGAAATGTGGAATTGGAAACAAGGATACGGCGAAGTTTTGCAAAAAGTGCAAATTCAAATTTGATGAACCCGGCCAACGTCCCGTCACTATTGAAATATGGCGTCCCAACTGGAAGTGGCATTTAAAAACCCTGGCCGTAATATATCTGATATTGATAGCGACCTACTTTATTTTAAATATATTGCTTAGGCCCTATATGAGAAAAGTGCCGAAGGAAATAACCCCGTGGCTAGACAGCCAAAAAAGCGAAAGCGAAAAAACGAAGTGAAAAAAAAGATAGATTACGGGCTGAAATTTTACAGGGAAGTTTTTAAATTAGACTCGCTTCATTTCGGGTACTGGGACGCCCCTCCCGAGATCACTCTCGCGAATTTAAGGGTGGCGCAGGACAAATACATCGAAAACCTAATTTCGCTTATTCCGTCGAGTGTCAAAACTATTCTCGACGTTGGTTGTGGTACAGGCCCCGTAGCGAAGAAGTTGGAAGAAAAAGGATATCTTGTAGAAAGCGTAACACCGGATGAAAGCCAGGGAGAGGTTTTTAGGGAAAGAAACCCTGACATAGAACTTCACCTGACGAGATTCGAGGATTATAATACTGATAAAAAATACAATCTTTTGCTTTTTGCGGAAAGCTTTCAATATATGAATATCGACCTCGTACTTGGAAAATCATGTATGCTGCTGTCCGACGGAGGATACCTTCTGATATCGGATTATTTCAGAAAATCTCACGCGAAATATTACAAAACGTGTCATGTTGAAAGCGATTTTTTGAATATGTTGAAAAAATATCCACTTGAGATTTTGAATGTTCAAGATATCACCGAAAAAGTCATCCCAACTCTTGTGTTGGGGTCTAAAGTCTACAACGAATACGCCCTGCCAATACTTGAAATAATTTCCGGCTATGCACGGTCGAAATTCAGGATTATTACGAGATTATTAAATTTTTTATTTTATTTTCAGTTGAAGAAAATAGACGGATATCTCTACAGTCGCATGCAGGACAAATTAAACCCCGAAAAATTCAGGAAGTCCGTAGCATACAAGGTATTTCTTGTAAAGAAAATATGAGAAAGTCGATTAAAAAGCTGATATCAAAGGCTAAAAAAATCAAGGTCATAGCCATGGACATAGATGGCGTTTTGACCGCGGGGGAGATTATAATACTTAAGAGTGGAGATTTGAAAATATGGAATGTAAAGGATCGCCTTGCTTTTGCGATGCTCAAAAATCTAAATTATCCCATGAAAATCGTTTGGGTAACCGGCCGTTCTTCGGAAGATGTCCGCTTGAGAGCCGAAGAGGTTGGCGTTGGGATGCTTTTCGAAAACTGCGACGAGAAAAAAAGAGCTCTTGTTGAAATAGAAAAAAGATTCAAAGTAAAAGCGCAAGAGATAGCTTATATCGGCGACGATCTTATAGATCTCCCTATTTTGAAAAGAGTCGGACTTTCGGCGTGCCCGTCCGACGCCCCATCCGATGTGAAAATATTTTCCGACTATATATTGGACACCCCCGGAGGGAAAGGTGTTTTCAGGGAATTTTTAGAGTTCCTGCTGAAAGCAAAAGGTCTTTGGAGGAGCGCTCTTGAGCCGTACATTAATGATTAAAAAAATTTCCAGGTTTTTTCTTTACATATTCGTCCTGTCTTTAAGACGGATTTTTTTGTTTCTTCCTTTGAGCGCGTCGCTTTCGCTTGGCGCTTTTCTCGGTGGACTTGCATTTTATATTGACAAGTCCGGCAGAAAAACCGCCATGGAAAATTTGACGATTGCGTTTCCCGAAAAAACCGGAAAAGAGATGCTGTTGATATGCAAAAATGCCTACAAAAACCATGGAAGAAACTTCGCCGAGTTTATGCACTTTCCGAAGTTTAAAGGCGATTTCGTTGGGAACATCGTGAAATTCGAAGGCCGTGAAAATTTAAAAAAAGCTTATGATGTCGGTCGTGGAACCATAATCATCACAGCCCACTTTGGGAATTGGGAACTTCTCGGCGCGGCCATTAGATCCCTGGGGTATCCTTTAAGCGTCATAGCGAGGGAGTTTTATATTCCCAGGATAAACGAGATGATAGTAAAAAACAGAACCGTAATGGGCTTGAACGTAATCATGAGAGCGACCGAGCGCTCTGCCCGTGAAATATTGAAAACTTTGAAAAACAACCAGATGATAGGCATACTTATCGATCAGGACACAGCCGTTGCCGGGGAGTTTGTCAAGTTTTTTTCCAAAGAGGCGTATACCCCTATAGGCCCGGCTGCTATAGCGGGCAAGACATGCTGTTCAGTTTTATTCGCTTTTATCGTAAGAAATTCTGACAACACCCATACTGCTTTTATAGAAGGCCCGATAGATTATTTAAGGACAGGTGACGAAAAAAGAGACGTGAGGGAAAATACGCAGTTTTATACAAAAAAGATAGAGGATTATATAACGAAACATCCCGAACATTGGGTCTGGTTTCACAAAAGGTGGAAAACAAAAAAATCAATAGATTATGAACCCGTTGAAAAAGTCATTGAGTGAGCATAGCCCGGAGAAAGTTATTGGGATTACGACATCGACTGACGGGCTTGTGGGAAAATCCCCAACTCTTTTCGTGGTTTTATTTTTTTGTCTTTTGCTTTCCTGCAAAAACTCCGGGAAAAAACCCGATATGGAACCGCCCTCTTATGAGTATATAGAGAATTTCAATGTCAAGCAGACGAAAGAGGGGAAGGTTATTTGGAAGCTCAGAGCAAAGAACGCGAGATTTTTAAGCAAAGACGTGGCCGAGCTACTTTATCCCGAGGTCACAATTTACTCGAACAAAAATCCCAGTGTAATAAAATCTTCATCGGGTATCGCCAACCTGAAGACATCCGACATCGGGATTTTTGGGGATACTACTTTAGAGTCAAAAGATAAAACGATTTTTACGAACGATGTCAAATACAAAAACAGCGAAAACAAAATTTATACCGATAAATTCGTGCGAATATTAACCGAAGATAAGGAAATCACAGGCACTTCCATGACTTCCGACGCCGCGCTCGAGTCGATAGTGTTGACGGACCAAAAAGTAAAATGGCTAAAGTAATTTTTTTGTCGCTGATTTTCGCTGTTTTTAAAAATACAGCGTTTGACGGCGTTTATTTGACCGGTAAAAAGATGGAGCTTAGACCGAAAGAGAACAAAACCATTTTTTCCGATGGGGCTGTTATGAAACATTCCAGCTTCACTTTTGCTGCGGAAAGGATAATACACTATGAAACGAAGCGGGAAGCCGAGGCTTTCGGAGCGGTTAAAATCGATTCCGTCGACGGAGATTATTCTTTGAGGGGCGAGTATGCATTTTACTCAATTAAAAGCGACACCGCATCCGTAACAGGTGGTCCTGCCGAGGCAAGTTTAAACTTCAATGACGGCACAATGGCCATGCTTCGCGCCCCAAGGATATCTCATTCAAATGACGGGATAACGGCACATGAAGACGCCCGTTTAAACTATAGGAATCAGAGCGTTGGCTCCCCGTGGATTTTTTATGATTACGCAAGAAAACAGCTCATAGCGGCGCCTCTTATATCGCTGACATTTGAAGATGCCTTACATTCAGCCGGGTTTTCCGCCGACGAGTTGATTTTTCTGCGTGAAAGTAATAAAATTAAGCTGATATCAAACGTCAAAGGAAAAATTATCTTAAAATAAAATCGAATTTACAGAATATCTTGAGTTCAACCGGGTAGTTTGCGAAGTAAATTTAGTCTCTCCCGCCATAGCGCCAGGAAAATTAAAAATGAGTCTTGAAGCGAGAAATCTTAGAAAAATCTATAAAAAGAGAACAGTTGTAAAGGATGTAACCATTTCCGTCAACCCTGGCGAGATAGTGGGTCTTTTGGGACCGAACGGAGCCGGTAAAACCACGACATTTTACATGGTGGTTGGGATGATAACCCCCGACGCCGGCGAAATCGAATTGAATGGGCGTCGTCTCACGGCGCTTCCGATGTATCAGAGGGCTCGTCTCGGTGTAGGCTACCTGCCACAGGAACCTTCGATATTCAGGCATCTAACCGTTGAGGAAAACATATGGGCAATACTCGAGATGCTACCTATTTCAGAAGAGAGGAGGAAGGAAAAAGCTGAAAGTGTCATAGCCTATATGGGTTTAGATTCGCTGAGGAACTCCCTCGCATGGCAGCTTTCCGGGGGGGAGAAGAGAAGATGCGAGGTCGCCCGCGCGCTTCTAACAGAACCGAAATACCTCCTTTTAGACGAACCGTTCATAGGCATCGACCCCAAAACTGTGGGCGATATACAGGAAATAATGGGACGATTGAGCAAGAACGGCCTCGGCATACTTATAACCGACCATAATGTAAGGGAGACTCTGAGCATTACCGATAGAGCGTACATAATGTATGACGGAAAGATACTCATGGAAGGCGCCGCCGACGAATTGATAAACTCGCAAGCCGCCAGAGATGTCTATCTGGGCGAGAAATTCAGGATGTGATTTTTAATTTTCGAATAAAATAGGTAAAATATAATGTTTCGTTCACCCCGCGACTTCCTGGTCCGGGGTTTATAGGAGGAACGAATGGAGTTTAACATAATAGCAAGACATTTCGATCTCACGCCGTCGATAGCGGATTATGCGGATAAAAAGATAAGAACTGCTGTGAAGAAGTTTCATCCCGGGATTATAAGTGTTCATGTAGTACTGTCTGTTGAAAAAAAATACATCCACGCGGTTGAAATAGTCGCAACCGCTCCGCATGCGAAATTCCTGGCGAAGGGAAAGACGATAGATCTTTACGCTGCTATAGACCTGACGGTTGACAAACTTCAAAAACAATTAAAAAAATACAAGGAAAGACTAAAAGATCATAAAAGGGTTGCTGCAAAAGATATCTACAGGGCGAATATAAATGTAGTCGCGCCCGAGGGTTCCGATATACTTGACAGGAAAAGCTTTAAAATAATGGCGCTTTCGCCGGAGGAGGCCATTGATAACATGCTTGACTCTGATTACAACTTTTATGTGTTTAAGAATATTCTGACGGGCGATTTGAATGTGGCGTATAAAAGAGGGGACGAAACTTACGGCCTGATAGAGCTGAGACAGTGAAATAATCCGCAAACAAGAAGCTCTTTCGCAGGAAAGTTGATGTGGAGGGAAAAATGAAGTTGTTAGATCTGCTTCCTAAGGAACATATTGTTCTTGACATTAAATCGCGTGACAAAAAATCCGCGATAAAAGAAATGATAAATGTTGTCGCAAACTCAGGCAAGATAAAAAACCCCGATTCCGTATTTCAGGCGGTGTATGCCAGAGAAAAGATAGGTTCAACCGGCATAGGGCAGAATGTTGCCATCCCTCACGGCAAAACATCGGAATTGAAAGAAATAATCGGCGCTCTCGGCATATCCCAGAAAGGGATAGAGTTTCAGTCGCTTGATGGCGAAGCGGTAAACATCATTTTTCTGCTGCTTGGGCCGGATGATATAAGCGGCGACCATTTGAAAGCCCTCGCTCGTGTGGCTAGACTTTTTAAGGACAAGTTTTTCAGGGAGGCGCTTAAGCAATCCGATTCGCCTGAAAAGATTGTCGAGATAATAAAAAAAGAAGACATATATTGATATGTCCGCAATATCCGTCCAGGATTTTTACAATGACAAAAAAGAAGATCTGAAGCTTGAAATCATAGCTGGCTCGGGGGGACTAAACAGAAAGATAACGACATCTGACATAAACCGCCCCGGTCTTGTCTTGACCGGTTTTTTCGATTATTACCCGAAAGAACGGATACAGATACTCGGTCTCGCCGATTACCTTTATTTGAGCAATCTTTCAAAGGAAGCAAGAGGCGGGATATTGAAGAAGGTGTTTTCATTCCCAGAAATACCTGCTATAGTGATAACCGGTTCATTCTCGCCACATACAGAGCTGATAGACATTTGTAACAGTTCTAATCTTCCACTTTTTAAGACATCCGCCGAGACATCCATAATAATAGGCGAGATTGTTTTTTATCTTGAGGATCTCTTGTCGCATAAGGTTGTAAGACACGGTTCCCTTGTCAATGTTTACGGATGCGGGATATTGATAGAAGGAGAATCGGGCGTCGGAAAATCGGAGTGCGCCATGGGCTTGATAAGGCGCGGACACCGATTTGTCGCCGACGATCTTGTTGAAATACACCGCCACTCCGAAGGCGTTCTCGTGGGTCGTGCGGACAAGTTTATCCAGAATTACATGGAGGTAAGAGGCCTTGGCATAATAGACGTTTCAAGCGTATTCGGCGTCGCGTCGCTCCTTGAAGAAAGCAAGATAGACATAGTAATAAGATTTGAGGATTGGGATCCTTCGAAAACTTACGCGAGACTGGGTCTTGAAACCGAGTCGACCGAAATATTGAATATTTCTCTGCCGCTGGTTGTTTTACCGGTGAAACCCGGAAGGGACCTCCCCATTTTGGTTGAGGTTGCAACTTTGAATCAGCATCTGAAAAACAGGGGGATAAACTCCGCTCAGATACTTCAGGAAAAACTTATCAAAAAACTCACGTCAAAAGAATGAAAATCAATGTTATCACAGGATTATCCGGCGCCGGCAAAACGCAGGCGCTGAAAATATTGGAGGACTTCGGATTCACATGCATCGATAATCTTCCCGCCGCTTTAATAGGAAGTTTTTTCAAATGGTTTAAGGGCATGAAAACGAAGAAACCCATCGTTTTGGGGCTGGATATAAGGACGGGCCGTCCCGCCATAGACGAAATTATAAGAAGAAGGAAATCTCTCAACATAGTTTTTCTTGAAGCCGACACAAAGACGCTTATATCAAGATACAGCGCCACAAGGAGGAAACATCCGCTCGGTGGTTTTTTGACGGAAGCGATTCCGAAGGAAAGGAAACTGACGAGCGACATAAGAAATCATGCAGGCATAATAATAGATACATCGAACCTGACCATTCAGGAATTCAAGCAGTCGCTCTCAAGGGCTTTTTCGATTGACATAGGAGATAAGGTCTTCATCAATCTAATATCATTCGGATACAAGTTTGGTCTTCCGGCGGAAAGCGATTTGGTTTTCGACGTAAGATTTCTGAAAAATCCCAATTACGTAAAAAGTCTGAAATATCTTACGGGATTGAATCCGAGCGTCAGGCGATATGTTTTCGCCGGTCAGGTAGCGAAAAGGGTTTTAAAGATGCTCAAAGAGTTAGTGTCATTCCTGATTCCCGAGTATATAAAAGAGGGTAAAAGCTATATTACGTTGAGCGTCGGCTGCACTGGCGGCCATCATCGTTCAGTCGCTGTGGTCTATGAGATGTCCAGATTCATAAAAGGGCTCGGCTACGAGGTCGGTGTTTCTCACAGGGACAAGGATAAAAAGTTGGGCGAGTAATATATGAAAAAAATAGTGGCTTTGGGTGGGGGAACCGGACTTTCGACTTTGCTCAGAGGACTTAAATTGTATCCCGTCAAACTGACAGCTGTGGTCACCGTTACGGACGAGGGTGGAAGCTCCGGAAGACTCAGAAGGGAGTTGAATGTTATACCTCCCGGGGATATTCGAAATTGTCTCGTCGCTCTTTCTTGCGAGGAGTCGTTGATGTCAAGGCTCTTGCAGTATAGATTCACCAAAAGCGGCAGTCTTTACAACCACTCGTTTGGCAATCTTTTTCTCGTAGCCATATCAGATCTGGCCGGCGGTTTTGAAAAAGGAATAATCGAAACAAGCAAAGTCCTTGCGATAAAAGGTCAGGTTATGCCTGTTACGCTTGCAGGTGTGCGATTGAAGGCCGAACTTTCTGACGGTCGCACGATTTGTGGGGAAAAAAAGATATCCTCTATCCGTCACGGCGAATCTGGTAAAAAGGTATGTCTTAAAAGGATATATCTTTCCGGCAGAAATATAAAGCCGAATCCTAAGGTTTTGTCGGCGATATCAGCCGCGAATTTGATAGTACTGGGTCCCGGCTCCCTTTATACGTCAGTCATAAGCAATCTGCTGGTCCCGGGGATACCGGCCGCCATAAAAAGAACAAAGGCGAAAAAGATATATATATCGAACATTATGACGCAGCCTGGAGAAACGGACGGATATGGCCTTTCCGCTCACATGAAAGTCATAAAAAAATATTCAGGGATTGAATTTGATTATGTCTTGATAAACAAAGGGAAAATCCCGAAAGGTCTTTTGAGTAAATATATGCTGAAAAACGCCGCGCCCGTAGGCGATGATTTAGCGTGGTCCGAAAATGGAAAAAAAATATACGGGAATTTCGTTTCAGCGGATTACTATGCGAGACACTCGTCAGAGCGTCTCGCGGCTGCTTTAATAAAAATCCTGAATAAAGAGACCGTTGAAAAACCTTAATTTTTTGAACGATTCGGCAGTTTTAGGTTAAAAGTTGAAATCGTTTAGACCGCAATGTCTGACGAGCAAAGCGAGGAGTTTTGCGGTCTGATTGAAACTTTTAACCGTTAAGAAACTGC
>JBGFRZ010000062.1:0-27298 GCA_041694835.1 Ignavibacteria bacterium | reverse complement strand
AAACTTCTTCTCTCGGAAAACCGCCAGTGTGCTGATAAATTTCTTCTATCATCAACATCACTTTTTCCCAAATTTTAAGATTTTTATGCGGCCTCATACTATTTGCTATTCGCTATTTGCTGTTATTTGCGGGATAGCAATCCCGCCGCTACTATTCGCTATTTGCTATTTTACAACTGTCATTTTTTTCGTCTCAAAAAATGTTCCGTCGGGTATCGTCGCTTCAACTTTTACAAAATACAGTCCCGGCGCGACTCTCTGTCCTTGCGAATTTCTTAAATCCCACTCGGTCTCATTGTAAAATCCCGGAACGTTCGTTGGATTAAGTGTCCGAACAAGTTCACCGGAGAGATTGTATATTTTGATTCTTGTTTCTTTAACACTTGAAGAAATTTCATATCCTATTTTTGTCTTTAAAACCGCGGGCGACGGGTATATAACAATTTTGTCTATGGATTTTTTTGTCGGGGAGATTATCAGACCTGCTTTTCTATAGAGACGTTGGAACTCCTCATAATAAACTCTGGCGATTTCAGGTGAATGGATTACCAAAGTATTTTCATCATTTTGATTATTCGCCCCCTCCGACCAATTATGCGACCCAGTGATAACCCTTGCATCTGCCGTGAAAGGATCTATAACCGCAAATTTGTGATGAAGATTAAAATTTATATTTACAGGGTTTGCGTAAAAAACAACATATGCGCCGGCATCTCTCAATCTGGCATAGGTGCTACTATTGTAAGCAGCTTGAGTAATATCAAAAACTCCGTAAACTTCTATCCTCCTACCTATACTTTCGATTAACGAAGTGTACATTCTATTATCTGCTGTGGTAAAACTAAACAGACAAAATGCTACTTTTTCTTTAGCATTTAAAATTTTATCTGATATAACCCAATTCGTTTCGTGCGGTGACCTATATGGTGAAAAATATATTTTTACATTTACATCATTGACTCGCACCGTGTGGCCGTTATTAGCGGTCAGCGTCTTAGCGGGACCAAACCGCCCACTGTACATCTCTAAAAATTCGTTCTCAAATATTTTAGCCATAGCCGACGAGCGGACAACAATCACATTATTGTGGTTTTGATAAGTATCGGTTATTGTGGGATTCCACGAACCGGTCCAAACGGAAGAATCTTTGATGACGGCAAATTTATTGTGTACTTCAAAGCCCGCTGTCGTCCTTATTTTTCTGGTGGAAACCAAAAGATTAAAGTTATCTAATGTTGTATGGTCCGCGTCGCAAATAAAATACACGGTGTTCCCCCGTCTCAATGCCGCATTCAATGCCGCTATAACTGTGCTATTATTGATACTATAAAATGCCGCATAAATTGTCGTGCTACTTGCCGCATCTATAAAATTTTTAAACCTAAAATCAAATCCGGGGGCATTGGCATCTTGTGTGCCCGTCGGATTATTAAAATAAACTTCAAAACCCTTGGGCAAAGAAGCATGAACAACAGGTAGAAGGTAGAAGGCAGAAGGTAGAAGGTAAATAGAAAATAGTAAAATCAAATATTTGCTCATTTTTCTATTCATAAGTTTTCTTTCGCTCTGTCACCTTGTTGCTTTGTCGCTTCTTACTACAATTTTCCTTTTTCCTTTGGCAATTTTCCTTTGCACCACAAATCCTGTCTCCGTCGGGGAGCGGTGCCGCTACTATTCGCTATTTGCTATTTGCTTCATCATTTATCCTTCGACCTTCTTAAAAGTTCCCGCTGGAGTTTTTTTACTCTCTCAAGGAGCTTTTTTTCACTTTCGGGATTCGGTTTGAAATTTATTTCAAGATGCATTCCCTCGTAAATTTTGAATTTAAACTGCTTAACGGGAATTATCATCTCGCCGCCGCCGATGATATTTATGACGGCGAATTTCTTGTCTTCGATTCTGTCTATGTATCCTCTCATAATTCTCCTATGAAATCCTTGCGGATTTCTAATTTAAGTTCTTATAGAGCTCAATGGCTGCGGCATCGGTAAGTCCCGAAAGATAATCAAGCACATTCCTTACCGTCACTTCCGTGCGAGGGAACCAGGTATATTCATTATAAATAATTTTAGGGTCTCTTTCAAAATACTCGTATAAAAACATCAATATGCTCTCGGCCATTATCTCTTCGCCAAAAACCTGAGGTTTTGTGTAAACTTTGGAATAAAGAAAATCCCTTAAAACCTCGGTGGCATGCAAAACACCTTTACTCATGGAAAGATTTTCTTTATCTTCCGAGTTTGACACTATGTCCTGAACCATGGTGTTTATCCTCTCGGAATGGCGGGAGCCTAAGGCGACAGGGACTTCACGGGGGATATCCATCTCAGTTATTAGACCCATCCTGAATGCGTCGTCAAGATCGTGATTTATGTAAGCTATCCAGTCGGAATACTGAACTACCTGCCCTTCAAGTGTGTTGGGTTTACCATAGAGACCGTTTCCGTCGAACTCACTGATTTTTTTCTTTCCCTTTGTGTGTTTGAGTATCCCGTCTCTTACCTCGTGCGTAAGGTTAAGTCCTTTTCCTTCCTTTTCTATATAATCGACGACCCTCAATGACTGAGTGGCGTGATGGAAGGATGAATCTATCTTCTGCAATATCGATTCGCCAGCATGGCCGAACGGGGTGTGTCCGAGATCGTGGCCGAGAGATATCGCTTCGGCGAGGTCAGAGTTAAGTCTCAGAGCCTGAGCTATTGTTCTTGCGATTGAAGAGACCTCAAGCGTGTGGGTCAGGCGGGTTCTGAATTTCTCGCCGGTAGTCGAAAGGAAAACATTTGTCTTATGCTTCAGAAGGCGGAACGACTGAGCGTGGAGAATCCTGTCTCTATCCCTCTGATACACGGTTCTTACGGGACACTCCTGCTCAATATGAAGCCTTCCTCTTGATTTTGAGGAAAGTCGAGCATGTTTCGAAAAATTTTTTTCCTGATTCTCCACCAGTTCCCTTACGGTCATATCATGAATTTTACGGTTTTTCAATAGTGATAGATGCTGTCGCCTATGAATTCTCTCATAAGCGAATCGCCCGGAATGCAAGAGTCGTCGGGATCATTCGTGAATTCGCCCAGGATATCGTAAACTCTTTTTGCTCTTATGTATGCGTCCAGTTTTTGGGGGTCGTTTCCGTATTTCTTAATTGTGCTCGGAAAAAACTTAAAAAGATATTTTTTGTGTATGGGGAGCTCGTAAGGCAGAGCGCCGTTGAATATATAATCGGCCTTGTTGATAAAAGGCACTATGTTTTTCTTCTCGCTTCGTCTGACATAATGCCAATGACCCACAGTCTTTTCGGGGTCGTACGAGCGGTGCCATGAATCCCGAATCATTCTTCTTAACATTCTTAAATCGCACCAACGCATAAACTCGCCTTTTGAGTCCCTTATCTGGCAAAGCGCCTCTATATAGAATTTAAATTTCATCTCGTGAGGTATGGAAGCCGTCATGGCCGGATAAAGACCGTGAAGGCTATCTATCAAAAGGATCTGGTTTTGTTCAAGTTTGAATTCCTTCGCGTTCAACCTCCTTTTGCCGGTTTTGAAGTCGTAATACGGCATCTTTATAATCTTGCCCTTCAGAATATCGAAAAGATGTTCGTTTATCAACTTCAGGTCGAGGGCATCGGGCGTTTCGAAGTCATAATCGCCGTACTCATCCTTTGGATGCTCTTCCAGGTCCTTAAAGTAATTGTCGAGTCCGATGGAAACGAAGCTCAGATTTTTTTCTTTGAGTTTCCCGCCGATTTTCAGAGTTGTCGTAGTTTTACCGGAACTCGAAGGTCCCGCAACGATAACAAGTCGCACCTTGTCCGCCCTATCAAGAATTGCGCCGGCCACTTCGTCTATATTTTCATGGTATCTTCTCTCGGCTGCTTCAACAAGCGCGGGGAATTTGCCGTCTTTTATCAACTTGTCCATATTCGCAACTGTATCGCAGGAGTTATCGACATTCCATGAATAAACGCGCCATAGAAGCTTGTAAGGGACGTTGTCTTCAACGACGATTTTCGCGTCTTTATGTTCGCGGATTCTTTTATGCTCGTCTCTGTAGAGTATGTAAGCCTTTGCCGTTTTATAATGTCCGTTTTCGACGAGAATCTTTTCTATGAGGTCCTGTATCTCCTCCACGGACGGGGTAGTATCCATTGGATAAACCTGGTTCATAACAGATATAACCTTATTGGTCAGCTCTTCGGCAAGAACTCTGTCTGAACCGCCAACTTCCACAGCGGCGCGAAAGATTGAATCTACTATTTTATCCCTGTTGAAATTTACAATCCGCCCGTCTCTTTTAATCACTTTTTTAATCTTGAAATCAGTGAACTCTTTTTCCGGAAATAACGAAGGTTGTTCGGTCATAATAAACTCTCCAAATAGCGACGCAGCAACATAGCGACGCAGCGACTTGGCACAAGAGCAGAACAGCAGTTATTTGCGGGATAGCAATCCCGCCGCTATTTGCTATTTGCTGTTATTTGCGGGGTAGCAATCCCGCCGCTACTATTCGCTATTCGCCATATATTAAACTTCATAGAGCATCGCATAGCCGATAGAAGCGATGTATGAATTAATTCTCTTATACTGCTCTATCAAATCAATGTGTATGGCGGATGTCTCGGATGTCTCCTTGATGCCGGAATGCAACCGCTCTATGTGTTTTAATCTGAGTTCATTTTCAAACTTTGCGAACATAACTTTTTCTTCAGCCACAACTTTTGCAAGGGACAAATCATTTTTGCCAAACGCCCGCAACATATTGTCATAATTATTCATCATCCTCTGATGTAACGCCATTATTTCATGCCAGCCGTCAAGAGAAAATGCGAGTTTAAGCGAAAGCATCTTTTGAGCAAGTGGCAGAATATTCTTGTCGACTATATCGCCAATCGCCTCTATATCGTTTGATATATAAAGAAGCGAAATTTCTTCTTTTGATTCACCCTCGGCAAGATTTCTTCTCTGCCCAACTTTTGAGAGATATTCAACTATGACCTTTCTTAATACATCAACCTTGATATCGGTCAACGATACTTGTTCACATCCTACATCCGAACGTGTTTCTTTATGAAAACATGCCGGTAGAGCATCAAGCATACATTTTGTGATTTCCATTTGATGGATAATTTCAAGCCGGGCTTTTTCAAGAGCGAAAGGCGTGTCTAATAATTCTTCTGTGATGTGTTTCGGACCGAACGGGACCTCGTCCGCTTTGGACGGAAACATTAAGAGCATAACTTTGGCAAAAAGCGGCAATACCGGAAGCACAATCAATGTTCTTAAGACGGGCATAAGCGTATGCGCCATCGCTATTTGTCTTGCAAGGTCGTCGGTTCCGATAATTGCCCGTGTAAACCATATACAAAACTCCTGCCACAAATTGCTCGTCCCGTGAGGTATCATCATTATCAGAAATACTATGAATACTCCGATTGTCTGCGAAACGGTATGAGCGTAGGCCGCTCGTTTTGCTTCGCGGTTAAGCGCTAAACTACCTAGAAACGCCGTGATGGAAGTCCCGATACTTGCTCCCAAATTTAACGGAATTGCCTGCGGAAGAGTGATTGTCCCTGAAATTGCCATTGCAACTACTATTCCGCTGGTTGCAGATGAAGATTGTATAATTAATGTAAAGATAAGTCCGACAAGAATTCCTATGACGGGCGATTCAACCCGCGTCATTAAATCAAGAAACGGCTGATAACTTCTTAAAGGCTTTAGTGCGTCTGACATAATTGCCATGCCCAGAAAGAGAAAACCAAAACCGAGAATGGTGCCAAAAATGTTTTTAATTTTTTTGGATTTTGCTATCAGATGCGGGAAAAATCCCACGGCGGTTATTAGAAGCGCGTATTGGGTGATTCTGAAAGCTATTAACTGCGCGGTAACCGTCGTCCCCACCTCGGCGCCCATCGTGACCGCCAACGACTGGTAAAAAGTCATAAGACCAGCCCCGACGAGACCGACTTCCATTACGGTGACAGCGGAAGACGACTGAACCACGGATGTTATGCCGAGTCCCGTGAGGAAACCCTTAAATCTCCCGCCGGTCAATTTCATCAGGAGCGTTTTTAATTTATTCCCGGCGCTCTGAATGATGTTCTCGTTCATTACAACCATTCCGTAGAGAAACACCGCAAGTCCTCCTGACAAATTCAACACAAGCCAGATGTTCATAGCATTGCCTCCTGTTATTAGTGCACAAGGTGTAAGTGCGTAAGTGCATAAGTTTGACTTGTGCTCTTGTGCTCTTGTGCCCTTGTGCTCTTACGCCTTGTGCTCTTGTGCCCTTGTGCACTTGTGCCCTTGTGCCTTGTGCTCTCATCTCTAACCTCTGTCCTCTGATTTCTGCTGCGCTCCGCTGTATTATGAGACCGTTGAAAAACTTTTTATTTTTGGACGCAGCTCAATGCCGATGTTGACAAAATTGGCGCAGATGTTTTTAATATCTACCAAATCTGCGAAAATCTGCGTCCTATTCCTACTCCACGGCGTGATTTTTCAACACTCTTATTATGTAATTTTCACAAGAATGTCGCCAATAACATCCGCCGCTTCAGCGACGCGGTCGCCGGCGTTTGAAAGATGACGATAAATCTCGCGGGTCTTTAGAATTTTAATAATGTCTTTTTCTTCAAACAATTCAACCAGCGCCTCTCTATAGCGGTGTTCAATAAAGTTCTCTGCTTTTTTCGCTCGGACAAGATGCTCGGCGCAAACGCCCGGATGCTCCCTTATGTGTTTTATGGCGCAGTTTATGTCTTTTGAAGCATTGTGCAGCGCTTCCACCATTTTTTTAATATGAGTGTTGGGCGATATCTTGAAAAGTTCCATCTCCTCAACGGTTGACTTTGCGTAATCCAAAACATCGTCGACATCGCGCGAAAGAGCATAAATATCTTCCCTGTCAATGGGGGTCACAA
The DNA here is from genome assembly GCA_041694835.1 of Ignavibacteria bacterium. Taxonomy (GTDB): domain Bacteria; phylum Elusimicrobiota; class Endomicrobiia; order PHAN01; family PHAN01; genus JBGFRZ01. Next base: position 20,376 of record JBGFRZ010000062.1, on the reverse strand, counting down.
ATGAGCGATTTAACTCATCTATCAAAATCCGTCTGAGTTCGTCTGCTTCTTCTTCATAGTTCTCAACTCTTTTTCTATTTTCATGAGTCGGGTTATCCATAAACTCTGCAAATGCACCTAAACCTGTCTGAACTTTGTCCACTTGTTCGGCAAGCAACTTAAAGAAATCACTTTTAGGTGGAAAAAATCTTTCGAACAATCTAATTTTACCCATGCTCATAAACCTCCTATTCGCTGTGCTCTCAATTTAATAATTTTAACACGGCGACTATGGCGAAATAAATAAAACTTGACAACAAAATTGAAGCGGGAATCGTTGAGACCCAAATGAAGAAAATATCGTAGCCGACACCCCACCGCACCGCTTTTATCCTCTCGGCGGCTCCAGTCCCCATCACTGCTCCGGTTATTATATGAGTTGACGACACAGGGAGTCCTAATGCGCTGGCTACATAAATAACTATTGAACCGGAATACTCTGCACAAAAGCCATTTAGATGTTTGATTTTGAATATATTCATACCAACGGTTTTAATAACGCTGCGTCCGCCTGAAGCAACCCCTAAGGCAATAAAAAGAGCGCACGATGCGATTACCCACTGGGGAATAAAGGCATCTCCAATAGGTCTATATACCCCTAATACAATAAGAGAAAAAGTGATTATACCCATCGTCTTTTGAGCATCGTTGGCACCATGTGAAAGTGCAAATCCAATGGACGAAAATACTTGAAGAACTCTAAAAACCTTTGTTATGCCGGGTTTTGCACGACGGGTCAGGAAATAAGATATTTTTGTCAACATAAATGATACGATAAGTCCTATCAGAGGGGCGGCTATAAGTGTTATGGCTATTTTTAATATAGTCGGCCATTGAACTATCTGTAACGCCGCTGAAAAATCTCGCGTTTTAATGTAGCCAGCGGTAAGACTCGCTCCCACGAAACCGCCGAGCAGTGCATGTGAAGCTGAAACCGGAAAACCAAGTGCCGTGCAGATTATATTCCATGAAGCGGCGCTAATAAGTGTTGCAAATATTATCACTATGCCATACTTCTCAAGCATTATTATGTTGGGATCCACAATTCCTCTGCCAATCGTCTTTGCAACGGCTGTTCCCAAGAAATAAGCGCCGATAAATTCAAAAACGCTTGCGATCACTATCGCCTGAAAAGGTGTCAACGCCCTCGTTCCTATGACTGTTGCGACTATATTGGCGGAATCGTTAAATCCATTTGAGAAATCAAATATCAAAGCAATCACGACCACAAGTATCGCAAGCAACAAATTAGTTTCCATTCAACACCTCTTTCGTATATTGCTTATAGAAAGATGCTCGTTCCTTTTCATCGGGAATTTCTTTTCTCGGAACTATAATGACATTTTTCCCCGTCGGAACATCAAACGACTGCTCCACAAAAAGTTTGACTATCGCTGCGGGCACAGAATATAAAACATCGTATGGGTCTTGCGTTTTTTTACCCTCGGTTATTTCTTTTGTTCTCGCAAGTGTCCTTTGATAATTCGTTTTAATCAGTTCAAGGATTTTCGCGACATTGTCGGAATATTTTGTCAAATCAAGGGCATCTATGGATGACGCCCACAAGTTGATGGATTTCAACTCTTTGAGTTCATCAGCATTAAGTTTCACGGGCGGTTCAAAATAAACCAACTTGATATTATATGGAATTCCTGCAAAAAGCGGGTCGTGATTTTCCATCGTGAGCGGTGAGCGGTACTCCATATCGGTGTTGACGCCGTTATAAAATACGCTGATTCCCTTTGTGAAATAAACATCTATCAACTGATTGACAACCCACCAGGACAGAGTGCTTTCCCAAGAACTAAAACATGGGCCGAACTCTTTAAAAAGCATGTATCTTATGTTGTCGCAGGAGATGTTGACTACATTTGATAATTCCCTGTAAAATGTGGATTTGCCGGTTCCTGCGGCGCCGACAGGTATAACAAGGACTGGATTTTTACTTACGAGTGTAGATTTATTCCATGACGGATTGGTTTTGAGAGAGTAGTCGATAAAGTCTTCAATGTGTTTTATGCCTTTATCTAAAAGTTCTTTAAGATTAAAACCAGTCACCTGGGCTTCTATGATTGCTAAAAAAGTATTGACGACGCTGTAATCGCTGAGTTTGAAGCAACTGGAAAACCTGGACATTTCTTCAAGCGCTTTTTCGAAATCGGGGAGATTTTTGATTTGATATAGCGACTTTGTCTGATTGACGAGAAAGATGGGTGAATTATAAATGTTTTTAGCGTTTTTCAACGACTCCCTAATGTCGCCTCCCGAAAGAGCCGCCTCCACAATATCATGGAGGCAGACATAAATGTCTTTTCCATAAAGCGAAGCATTCCCGTCTTTTAGAAGCGCCGACAGATTTTCGAGGTTGTATTTCCGGGCGAGTTTTTCCAACAACTCTTTTGTTTTTTCGCGGTATTTAAACTTTATAGTTTCCATTATCTCTCCAGTAAAAACAGCAAATAGAGGACAGAGGTGAGGGGTGAGAGGTGAGAGAATAAAATGCCGTAAAGCGGAAAGCGTATATCGGAAAGCGGGAAGCGGGAAGAGTTTTAAACCCTTCACCCTTTACGCTTTCCGCTTTGCGTTCTTCTATTCCCGCTTCCCGTTTTCTGTCCTCTGACTTCTGCTCTTGTGCACTTGTGCCTTGTGCTCTCATCTCATCTCTGACCTCTATCCTTTGTATTATGAGATTATTGAAAAACCCATCTTTTTCACTTAAAGGGCAGTTTCTTAACGGTTAAAAGTTTCAATCAGACCACAAAACTCCTCGCTTTGCTCGTCGGACATTGCGGTCTAAACGATTTCAACTTTTAACCTGAAACTGCCAAATCGTTCAAAAGATTAAGGTTTTTCAACGAGCTCATTATAAGTTTTCCGGGCCGAATGCAAGGGGGAGCAGTTCTGACATTTTCTTTATCTCATGTTTCCCTAAAACCGTTCCCATAATAACATCAATGTTTGGTCCGAACTCATATATCACTTGACGACACGCTCCGCAGGGCGCCCCATAATCGGGTGCATCTAAAACTATCGCGATTGCCTTGAACTTTTTATGTCCTTCGGAAACCGCTTTAAAAATTGCAGTTCTTTCTGCACAGTTAGTCAATCCGTAAGATGCGTTTTCAACATTGCAACCTGTAAAAATCTTGTCGTCATCGGTCAAAACAGCGGCACCGACGGCGAACCTGGAATACGGACTGTATGAATTTTTGCGGGCTGACATCGCTGCTTCAAGCAGTTCCTGATATTTTTTATCCATAACCCCTCCGCATATTTATTTAGGGCTTACTGAAAAATGCTAAAAATTCAAGCACTACAACGGAAATTATAAAAACAGCGCTCAAACTGCACGATTTTTGCACGAACACACCCCTTTATCCCCTCTTTTTAGAGGGGATAAGAAACACATAGCCCTGTATTGTCTCCCCTCTATTAAGAGGGGCCGGGGGTGTGTTGTCTCCCCCGATAAAATCGGGGACTTCGCTCCGCTTCGCTTATTAGAGGGGAATGCCCAAAAAACCTTGCACTTTTTTACAAATTATTAGTACAAAGTCACAATAACCAAAATTTCACTCCGTTAGAAATTACACGATGACAAAGGGTTCAGCTCATAGCCCATAATCACAGAATATTTCTAACGGGGCACAGCAGAGACGCGGGGAAAAATGAGAACTTCACAGAAAAATCACCCATGAAGATGTGAGTTCTGTGTTATTAAAACTCTGAACCACGAAGACACCCCGTGTCGTGGCACGGGGTAAACTCCAACGCGAAATTGGGGACTTTTTTCGTGATTCCCCTGCCTGTCGGCAGACAGGTAACTTTCGTGCTTTCGTGGTAAAGTTTTTTCTCTGTGCTCTCTGTGCCTCTGTGGTGAATTTTAGTCCCGCCTTGGCGGGATCAGCAGACCCTATTTACTGTGCTCCGGGCAAAGCGTCATCATCTCTTTTATACTTTTGTCGGTTATTTCTTTCCTTGTTTTTTCGTCAAGGAACGATGCCTCAAAACCGTTTTTTATTATCTCCAAAATTTCCGAAACAGAAAAACCATACATCTCTTTTGCTATTATTATTTCATGCGTAAGGTCTATGTCAGAGATTGAACGGTCATCGGTATTCAACGTAATGTTAACATTATCTTCAAAGTACTCCGCTATCGGATGATATGAATAATCTTTTACCGTCTGCGTCTGGACATTTGAAGTAAGGCATATTTCAAGGGGTATTCGCTCTTTTGTCACCCTTCTGAGCAAATTTTTATCTTCACGCAGGCGAGTTCCGTGACCTATGCGGCGGGCTCCGGCATCAATAGCCGCTTTTATGCTTTCCGGACCGGCCGCTTCTCCGGCGTGGGCGGTAAACGGCACACCCATATCGCAAGCCACGCGGAAATATTTTTCATATATAGCAAAAGGATATCCTGATTCATCGCCGGCCAAATCAGCTCCTATAACGCCATGGCCAAAATACTTTTTCAGAGCGGTTAGCGTGGCGTCGTTTTGTTTTTCTGTGAGTGAGCGATAAAAACAAAGTATAGCGCCCGTCTTTACTCCGGGAAAATCTTTTTCACCTCGCATGAGGCCGGCAAGTGCGCTTTTTACCACTTCGTCCGCGGAAAACTTTCCGGGAACTTCCTGCAGGGGCGGAGCGAATCTAACCTCAAGTATGCGCACGTTTTCCCGGGAAACATCTTCGACTAACTCATAAGATATTCGTTCGACCGCTTCCGGATCCTTGAGAAAATCATAAAAAAAGTTGAAACAAGCCAAAAATTCCGCCAATGAGCGGCAGGAAGGCGGCACGCAGACATATTTTTTGAGTTCTTTTACATCTTCTGTCGGAAGTTTTGCCCCGCGCTTTTTTGCCAAGGCAAGTATAGTCTCGGGGCGAACAGAACCGTCCAAATGACAGTGCAACTCGGCTTTTGGAAGTTTTTGAGCAATCTCTTTAATATCCGTCATTTATTGATTCCATACTTTAAATTTTTATTTTTTTCGCATTAATGATTTTTTCTATCTCCGACAGCACCGTTCCGGTCGCCTCTCCAAGATGTCCGGTACCGTCTTTTTCGTTGTTTACGACAACAACCGGAATTTTCGCATTTTTAACAAGTTCGTCCCTGTCATCGTAAAGATATGTCTTCTCCATCTCTTCGCGACTTACTAAATGGTCATCGCCGCCGGCGGCAATGGCTGCTTCGTGTCTTCTGACATTTCTCTGCCAGCAGACTTCAAAAGAACAATCTATGTATATGACAAGTCCGTTGTTAAGCACGTTGTCTGAGAAATTTTTTAAAATCGAATGAACGTAATTGGGTCTCGAAAACTCTATGAATATCACCATACCGTGCCTTGAAAGATTTTTAAGATCGCCGTCGAGCTCTTTTAGTATCTCGTCCCAAACGCCGTCGTTGGTGACAAGATATCCGCCATCATCTGTTGCTTTTGAATATCTTCTGGAGTGTCCGTTTTTTTCTGCGGCGTCGTCGCCCGTAAATTTCGCCCAGAGTTTCGGAAAATCGTCCACTCTCAAAAAATCCGAAGCTATTTTCCTGTTTTTCAACTCGTCGGCCACACGCCTGTATATCTCCGACTTGCCGCAACCGGGCCTTCCCATCAAAAAAATGTAAAACATCAAACCTCCTTACAGCAAATAGAGGTGAGAGGTGAGAGAATAAAATGCCGTAAAGCGGAAAGTGTATATCGGAAAGCGGAAAGCGTAAAGCGTGAAGGGTGAACGACTTTTAACTCTTTCCGCTTTGCGTTCTTCGCTTCCCGCTTCCCGTTCTCTGTCTTCTATCCTCTCGTCTCTAACCTCTTGCGTCTTAACTCTCAAACTCTTACATTCCCGCTTCTTTCAGAACTTCCCTCAAGAATTTGCTCTCGTCGGCCATGAGCTGTTTTGCTCCTAACAGCTCGTCGATTTCCCTGACGGCGGTTTCCACCACTATAAGCTCAGCCCCGTTTTCCTTCAGTTTTTTTATGAGACGCACGAGATTTTCTTTTTTCATAAGGCCCTTCTCGTAATGAAGCGGCGGATGAAATTTCTTGACAACGGGGATGTAGTCGTTGAGGTGAATCTGGGCGAGGTATCCTTTGGGTATTTCATCCACTATGTCTTCGGGGGGATTTGCGATAGAAAGGCCTATATCGGCCCTGGTGAACCAGTGGCCTATGTCAAAACAGAACTTCACGTCGTTCCCGTCAGAGTTGACCTCGTTGATTATGTCGAGGCATTCCTCTACTTCATAGCAGATGGAGTCGAAAGCCGTGTTGTTTTCGAGATGAAACGAGAGATTTTTTGACTTCGCATGTGGTGCAAGTTCTTTTAACGATTTTATCACGCTTTCTTTGACGATTTTTTTGTATTCGCCCACAGCCTGATAAAAAGGTACCGCTCCGGGATGCATGTTGACGTTGTTGCACCCCAAAATGCCGGCCACGTCTATGTACCTTTTCAAAAGATCCACTGCCAGTAATCTGTCGGATTCTTGAAAAGAGGCGGTTGCCGCCGCTACGAAAGTATAGGGAAGATGAAAAGAAATCGTTATACCGTTCTTTTTAGCGTGCTCTTTCGCTCTCATCAATTCCTGCTCGGCAAGGTCAAGATAAGGATTCGGAACCCCGCCGTCAAGCTCTATGTGGTCAAGGCTGGTTTCTTTAGCAACATTTATCTGGTTGATGATGTCGGCTTTAGCCCTTATCTGGACACGGGCATCCATATCGGCCACGCTAAGTTTTCCCGACCTTAAATCCTTCCTTTCCGCTTCGGACAAAAAAGATGCGTTGAGTAAATTCGTAAAATCTCTTCCGATTTTCATTAAAACCTCCGATTTTAGAGACGAGAGGAGAAGTAAAAACCGATACAGGATACAGGTAGAAGCAAGGTTTTTACCGGCATCTTGCATCTTGCACCTGCCCCTCTCTGTCATCCGCCCTTTGTTCTCTATTCTCTATTTGAGCATCTCAAAGTGAGTGAGTTTTTTAAACTCCATAAACCTTTTAATTATCTGCGACTTTGTTAAATTACCGAGTTTTTCCGTGCTGAAAGATTCTACATTAAAAGATGCCATAACGCTCCCGAAAACAACAGCCCTCTTGAGATGCTCAATGTCGAGCTTTTCGGTGTGGCTCGCAAGATAGCCCATGAATCCCCCGGCGAAGCTGTCACCAGCGCCTGTGGGATCGATAACCTCTTCCAGGGGGTACGCTGGTGCAAAGAATATATGTGCCCCCGCGAAAAGTAGCGCTCCGTATTCCCCTCTCTTTACGACCAGATATGGCGGTCCCCATGACATTATTTTTCTTGAAGCTGCGACAAGGTTCTTCTCTTTGGCGAACTCCCTCGCTTCAGCCTCGTTGATAATAAGTATGTCAACATGTTTTATCGTTTTTTTAAGAGAATTGTATTTGCCCTCAATCCAGTAATTCATCGTATCGCAGCCTATAATCTTCGGACTTTTGACCTGTTTTAGAACGATAAGTTGTAAATCGGGATCGATGTTTCCAAGAAAAACATATTTACTGTTTCTGTAATTTTCAGGCATATCAGGCTTAAAATCGGCGAAGACATTCAAATGCGTCTCAAGTGTGTGGGCATTGTTCAAATCGTATTCATAGTAGCCCTTCCACCTGAATGTTTTTCCGTTTTTTATCTGAAGACCGGAGATATCTATTTTTCTTTTTCTCAAAAAATCCATGTGCTTTTGCGAAAAATCTTTCCCTACCACAGCCACGAGTTTTACATCGGAAAAATATGACGCGGCGGTGGAAAAATATGTAGCTGAACCGCCGAGGGCGTTTTTGATCCCACCGAAAGGCGTTTTTACGGAGTCAAGAGCAACGGAGCCGACGACAAGAATTCCCCTGTCTTTGGTGTTCATTTCAGATATCTCCCTATCAACAAATCCAGTTTCTTCGCCGTTTTTTTGTTTATGGCCCGCTTTTGAGTCATGATGGCGTTCTTAAGAGCGGAGGCGCACGGGCAGTCTCTTTCCGATTTTATCTCGGGGGCGACCGCTTTTATCAGTTTCTTTACATTTAAGACGTTTTTGTTTATTGTCGCGATAACTTTTTCGACAGAAACCTCCTCGCCTTCCTTCCAGACATCGTAATCGGTCACGAGGCCTATCGTCGAAAAACAGAGCTCGGCTTCCCTCGCCAGTCGCGCCTCGGGGAGGTTTGTCATTCCAACTATTGAAAATCCGAGCTGTCTAAAAACTTTCGATTCAGCCTTTGTAGAAAACATCGGGCCCTCTATGCAGACGTATGTCCCGCCTAAATGCATTGGAATTCTCATTTCCTTTCCCTTTTTAAAAATGAGTTCCGACAATTCCTTGCAGTAGGGCTCGGCGAAACCGACGTGGCCGACCACACCGCCACCGAAAAAACTCCGCGGACGCTCACGCGTTCTGTCGAAAAGTTGATCTGGTATAAGAAAATCGCCGGGCTTTATCTCTTCTTTCAACGAGCCACACGCCGAAACAGCTATTATCCTTTCGACGCCGAGGGTCTTCATCGCATAGATGTTCGCCCTTGAATTCACTTCGGAAGGCGATATTCTGTGACCGCGGCCGTGCCTTGGCAGAAAGGCGCATCTTACTCCGTCCAACTCGCCAACTACAATTGAATCCGATGGCGAACCAAAAGGCGTTGTGAGTTTTATTTCTTTCACATTTTTGATGCCTTCAATCTCATAGACGCCGCTACCACCGATGACGCCTATCTGCGCTTTGGGCAGTATTTTTTTCGTTGTCATTTTATCTCCGTAGTCAATATTTGTTCAACATGTCCAAAAAAATTTTAAGGGCTTCGTCGATTGGCACGCCAGATGTTCTGGTTTTGCATTCAGCGGCAACCGGATGTCCGCCGCCGGATATAATTCCTCGCTGTCCATATTTTGCAATCAGCGCTTCAGCAAGGTCGGAGGCGAACCTGCCCAGATGAAGTTTTCCTCCCGTAGAACGAAATGAGAAATGCACGCCACCAGATGCTTCCTGATTGACCATTATGAGAGCGACGTCTGAATCGGATTCTTTCTTCTTGAAATCATATAACTTTACAGAACCGGCCATAGGGAGCCACATGACATTCCGACCGACGAAAAGATATGTTTTTTCATCTCCGACCGATTTAATAAACAGGGAATAGTCGAAAACCTTATCAAGCGTTTTCCAGTCGGTGCGGAATTTATCGTATATACTACGGCATTTCTCCTTCTGCGATAGAGAGTCGATAAACTCTTCGAAATTTTTCCAATTTTTATACGGCGAATCCAAAAGCACCTTGTATGCAAATTCCTGCTGGCGATTTTCATAAAAATACTGAAAGCCTCCACCGGAGATAACAAAGTAAAATTCCCCTATCTGATTAAGAAGCGTCGTGAACTCTTTTTGCCTGACTTCAAACATCGTGGGGCTTCCCTTTATTTTTTTCAAAAGATCGGGATATTTCGACGAGACCTCGCTAAAAAACGGACTACCGTATTCGCACACCATATCCGTGGCCGGCTCTATCGCCCAATCCGCCTTCATGCCCAAAAGGGCGAGATAATCAGTTTTGTCGTCCCTGACTCCGCAGAGGGACGAGATTATATGAGTCAGGTGCGATGAAGAAGTCTGTGTATAGTTCTTGACGGAAGGATTAAAGACAATGGCTTTCTTAATCTCACCGCCCTGGGGCGGGTGATGATCGATGACTATAATTTCAGCCAGGTCGGTGTAGTCGCTGTAATAACCTATCGTTCCTTTATCAACTATGACGACAAACTTTTCGTCGTTCAAGTGAGACAGAAGTTCTTTCCTGCTTAATTCATAAGTCGGAAGAATAACGGTGCGAACCGAAGCGCCTTTGGATTTAAGAAGGTTTTCGATAATCATCCCTGATGTAAGACCGTCGGGGTCATCGTGAGGGAAAAGCAGGACTTTTTCTCCCTTTATTTTAGAAAATATCTCGACAATTTTTCCAAGGCCTTCGCTGCTTTTCATTTGTTCTTGCAAGAATTCATTGTAATTCATCAATATCTCCCGATTTTATTTATTTCCAGACTGCGGCGGCAAGCACGCTCTCCCTTATCCCGAGTATTTGAAGCTGAATGGATTCTTTATCTTTCCAGTAATTAGTTTCCAAATGAGCGGCAACATCCACCTGCTTCCATTTCATGATTGTATCCGTCAGTTCTCCCATCCCCCATCCCACGGCGTCTATGTTTTTTCCATTCTTTGCAAGTTTAAGTCGCAAATGACTTTTGTCGGAACCAACCTGCGACTGAGATGCCACGCTCATACCCTCTATAAGAAAAACTGGCGGCTGATTTTCGAGCCCAAAGGGCTCCATGATTTCCAACTGCTTAATCAACTCAACTTTGATGTCACTGTGTTTCAAAACGGCGTCTATCAATAGTTCCGTGGGGGCGATTTCCGGCAACTTGAGCGATAGAGCCTTCACCCTTTTTTTGAACTCATCTACATTCTCAACTTTCAAAGAAAGACCGACGGCGTTTTTATGGCCGCCGTATTTGACAAGCAAATCTGAGGTCTTTTCTATTATGCCAAGAAGATCGATACCGTTGTGCGAACGGCCGGCGCCCTGGGCAACGCCGTCCTTTGCAACAAGAAGTATCGCTGGTTTCCTGTAACGTCTTACAATGTTAGAAGCGACTATTCCAGTCACGCCATGTTCTACGTCGTCCGCCAATATCACAAAAATTTTGTCGTTCTCTACATCGCATTGCTTCGGCAAAAGCTCCCCGAACTTCTCAATATTTAATTCCTGAAGCTCTTTTCTGTCCATGTTTAATTTACAAAGGATATCATACAACTCCGCCGCTTCGTCAGTTCTTGAAGCAAGAAGAAGTTTACACGCCACATCCGCTTGTCCCATGCGGCCGGCCGCATTCAATACCGGCGTTATGCTCCATGTTATGTACCTGGAGTTGAACGAAATCTTTTTTTTGTTAGATGATGCGCCGTCTATGAGCATTTTGACACCTATTTTTTTTGTGCGTTTCAGAACATCTATGCCTTTTTTTACGAGAATTCTGTTTTCGGAAACCATAGGCATGATATCGGCGAGGGTTCCAATAGAGACCAGATCAAGGTTCTCTTCGAGAAAATGCCTCATTCTGACATCCGACATCTCCTGCAGTCGCCAGAAAATATTTGCGCAGGCTATAGCGTCACTCAATGCGCGGTGGTGTTCGGAAACATCTATCTTCATGTCGTTTACAAGCGAAGTAAGGGAGTGCGACTTGAAAGGAAAATGTTGTCTTGAGATTTGCAGGGTATCTATGTGGTCGTTTTCAAATCTGAGCCCGAGTTCGTCTCTGAACGCATGCCTCAAGAAACCAAGGTCGAAAGGAGCGTTGTGTATGATTAGTTTTCTGTCACCAACGAATTCCAAAAGTCCACCCAACGCCTCTTTTATGCTCGGGGCGTGAGCGCACATCCCGTCAGTGATTCCATGAATAGCAGTCGCTGATGATGATATGGGTCTTCTTGTTTTGACAAGCGTCTGATATTGGCCGATTATCTTTGCGTTTTTCGTCAGAACAGCCCCGAGCTCGCATATCTCGGAATGTTTGGGATGAAGACCTGTCGTCTCGATATCCAGGGCCACAAGTTCTTCGTTATAGTGAGGGTTGTACGAAAAAAGAAGAGCGTGGAGTGTTTTCAAAGCGACCGCGCAGCCAGCCAGTTCCCTGAAAGGATAATTGGAGCTCGCGAGTTTCGGGTTTATGACCGCAAACGCATTCGGGATTCTGTCCGGCGGCTCGTGATGATCCGTCACTATAACATCTATGCCCAGTGATTTCGCGAACTCCACCTCGTCGAAATTCGAAATACCGCAGTCAACCGTTATCATCAGGCTGATAGCACTCTCTTTTTTATACTTCTCTATTATTTCTTTACTCAGTCCATAGCCTTCGGTTGAGGGTATGTACCAGAAAATATTTTCAGCGCGGGACGGAAATAATATTTTCAGCATTCTATACACGATTGCAATTGAAGTTATGCCGTCCACATCCCTGTCGCCAAAAATAAGAATTCCTTCTTTTTTAGATACGGCCATGCGGATTCTACCCACCGCCTTTTCCATGTCGGGCAAAAGGAAAGGATTGCCGAGATTGCTTATATCCGGCATCAAGAAGTCCTCGGCCTCTTTTATCGTCGAGATGCCGCGTCCAAGGAGCAACCGAACTATTATAGGGTTAATGCCTAAAATTTCTGAAAACCACGCGACGTGGCGGGAGTTGACTTCGTTAACCTTCCATTTTTTCATTATTATTCTTTCGCTTTACATCTTCTATGCAGATTTTTATTTTATCTCGTCGTAAATCATCTTCATTTTCGCAGGAGAGACGGCGGTTATGCTAAAAGCATTCAAGAACTTTTCCTTTATCTCGCCAAGATGCATCCTGGGCTTGTTGTAATAAAAAGTCGCTAGCACGTCGCCTTTCGACACCTTATCGCCTATTTTTTTGTTTAAAATTATTCCGGCTGAATAATCTATAACGTCTTCTTTCTTCATGCGGCCAGCCCCGAGCTCAAGAGCACACATCCCAATCGTATCTGTTTGAATCGCCGATATACAGCCGTTTTTTTCGGATTTTATATCTTCTGCGAATTTCGACTGAGGAAGGAGTTTATGCGGCGTATCCGCCACAGAGGGTTTGCCACCCTGGCATTCGACCATCTCCGAAAACTTCTTGAGGGCGGCGCCCGATTTTATATTCTTCGCAACCGATGACTTCGCCTTTTCAATATCTTGCTCAATGTCTGCAAGTATAAGCATCCTTGCGGCAATCTCCAAAAGCAAATTTTTGAAATCATCGGGCCCTCCTCCCTTCAGAATATCCACCGTTTGTTTTATTTCAAGCGAATTACCTATGGCGCGACCCAACGGCTGATTCATGTCGGAGATTATTGCCCACATCTTTTTCCCTGAATTTTTACCTATCGAAACCATAACCTTTGCAATCAATTTTGAATCCTCAAGTGATTTCATGAAAGCGCCACTCCCCGTTTTGACGTCAAGTAGAAGGCCATCACATCCTTCGGCGAGTTTTTTTGACATTATACTTGCTGCGATAAGAGGAATTGAATCGACCGTCGCCGTAACATCCCTCAAAGCGTAGATTTTTTTGTCGGCGGGAGCCACTTTTTCCGTCTGCCCTATAATCGCAACTCCGATTTTTTTTAGTTGTGCTCTAAAATCCGATGCAGAGAGATTAACATTAAATCCCGGGATAGATTCGAGTTTATCAAGTGTTCCGCCGGTGTGCCCCAATCCTCGGCCTGACATCATCGGAACAATTACACCGAAACTCGCCACAAGCGGAGCGAGAGCGAGCGATATTCCGTCACCGACACCGCCCGTTGAGTGTTTGTCTATTTTTACGCCTTTTATATCGGACAGATCCATAACATCGCCGGAATCGGTCATGGCCGTTGTTAAAAGCGCAAGTTCTTTATCGCTCATTCCTCTTATAAAGACAGCCATAAGAAACGCCGCCATTTGATAATCAGGGATGTCTCCTTTCGTGTAAGAAGAAATCATAAATTTTATCTCGTCGGCTCTCAATTCTTCCGAGTTTCTTTTTTTGTAAATGATATCGTATACTCTCATAAATTCCTCTCTCCCGAATGAATTCGGGGGCTACATAATTCTATTAGAGCACAAGGCACAAGAGCATCAGAAGTCAGAAGTTAGAGCAACAGAGCAGCGGTGACTTGTGGCTCGTGGCTCGTGACTCGTTTCCTCCAACCACCAGCCACCAGCCACTATCCACTATTTGCTATTCGCTATTTGCTTCACTCACTATATCTTTTCAATCAGATTTTTAATTATTTTAGAAACTTTTTTGCCCGCTATTTTTCCCACTCCCATTACTTCCTCGTGCGACAACACCGTTTTTGAAATCCCGCTGGCCATGTTCGAGATGTATGATATGCAGAGTATCTCGATTTTCAACTGATTGGCAACTATTGTCTCGGGAACGACCGACATTCCGACGACATCTCCGCCGAGTTTTCTGTACGCCCGTATCTCAGACGGAGTCTCATAAGAAGGGCCACTGGCGGCGAGATATATGCCGTTGTGAGTTTTTATTTTGAATTTTTTTGCTATATTCACAGCCAACTTGATTAATCTTGGCGAATATACGCAACTCATATCCGGAAATCTTTCTCCAAATTCCGCGATGTGTCCGCCAATGAGAGGATTATCCCCCATAAGATTGATGTGGTCTTTTACAAATACTATGTCAGCCGGCTTGTATTTTTTGTTTATCCCCCCGACGGCGGAAGTCAAAATCAATTTGCTCACACCGAGATTTTTGAACAATCTGATAGGATAAGTAACCGCAGAGAGCGGATGACCTTCATAGTAGTGAACTCGCCCCTGCATAACAACAACGCTTTTCGAGTTAAGTCTCCCGAATACAAGTTGACCAGCATGACCGTGAACGGTTGAGACGGGAAAATGCGGAATTTTGGCATACGGGATTATCGTTTTTTCAGTCAGAATCTCCGCAACATGTCCGAGCCCCGAACCGAGTATCAATCCATACTCCGGCTTGATTTTGACCTTTGACTCGATAAAATTTTTGGACTCTTTGAGATTTTCAATCATTATCATATTTCCTCATTATTACAATAAATACCATTCATTGCGTGATATACCCGCCTGACGAATAATACGAGCAATGAGACCTTTACTTATACCGCTTCTATGAAGATTGGGTATAGTCAAAACTATGTCGCCTTTTACCATATACAAATGTTTACCGCCAGAATATGGTCCGTCAAAACCATATCTACGCAGTTTCCTGACAAAATTTATCCAGGATAACGGGGTCAGTTTAGGCATTTACCAAAATCTTTTCTAACGGTTTTACAACCCGATTGTTAATTGGTGGAATTTTCAATCCTCTGCGAACCCTCAATAAAATCCATCCTTCAAGTACATCTTCAAGATTTTTGCGACATTCTTCAAGCGTTTTCCCTGTTGCCCAGACACCACGACATACAGCAATCTCGCCGTAATACTGTCCGGAATTTTCAATTATTTCATAATGTGCTTTTTCCATCGCCTGTTCAACATATTCCCGTATCATATTTTAAGCGCCTCCTTTTTGAAACTTTCACCGTTTTTTAGAGTGCAAAATCAAAATAATTCTTTGGCAAAACTTAAACCATTTTTCAATTTCTCTATTTGAAATACCTCGGCTATTGTCTGACCTAAATCTGCAAATGTTTTTCTTGTTCCGAGATTCACGCCTTTTTTCAAATTTTTTCCGTAAACGAGAAGAGGCACATACTCTCTGGTGTGGTCGGTGTGAGATGCGTGCGAAGGGTCGCAACCGTGGTCTGCGGTAATGAATAAAATATCTTCGTCAGACATTGCACTTTGCAACTTCGGAAAAAAATTATCAAATTCTTTAAGTCCATTGTAGTATGCCTGAACATCCCGACGATGACCCCAGAGCATGTCAAAATCAACAAGATTAGTAAAAATTAGTTGAGAGTTTAGAGGTGAGAGGTGAGAGGTGAGAGGTGAGAGAATAAAATGTCGTAAAGCGGAAAGCGTAAAGGGTGAAGGGTGAGAGATGAGTTTTTTCTCTTTTATCTTTTCTCTTCTCTCTTCTCTGTTCTCTGTTCTCTGCTCTCTGTCTTCTGACCTCTGACCTCTGACCTCTATTAAGATTTTTTCCATCCCGTCCTTGTTGCTTGTTGTATGAATTGCTCTTGTAATTCCCCTGCCATTGAATATATCTTTAATTTTTCCAATACCAATTACCTCGCCGCCGGATTTGATAATTTTATCAAGCAAAGTTTCAGCAGACGGGTCAATCGCATAATCGTGTCTGTTAGACGTTCGTTTAAAATTTCCGGAATTTCCCATAAACGGCCTTGCAATAACTCTACCTACATTGTGAGGCTCAACAAGAATTTTTCTTGCAATTTCGCAGATTTCATATAATTTTTTAAGTCCGAAAATTTTTTCATCCTCATGTGCGGCAACTTGAAAAACGCTATCGGCAGATGTATAGACAATTGGGTAGCCAGTTTTGTAATGTTCTTCACCAAGTTGTTTTATTATTTCGGTCCCGGAAGATGCGTAATTCCCGAGTGTTTTCGTGCCGATAAGTTTTTCATATTTTTCAATAAGGTCTTTCGGAAAACCGTCGGGATAAGTGGGCAGTGATTTTTCAGTAATCAATCCTGTAATTTCCCAGTGACCTATTATTGTATCTTTTGCGTTTGACGCCTCTGCCATTTTGCCGTAACAACCAATTAGTTGAGAGTTGAGAGTTGAGAGTTGAGAGTTAGGTAACAGCTTATAAAGGCCAAGTTTCGCTAAATTCGGTAAGTCAAAATTTTTTATTGATTCCGTTATGTGCCCAAGCGTATTTGCCCCAGCATCATTATATTTTTCTGCATCCGGCAACTCACCCACACCGACGGAATCCAAAACAATAAGAATTATTTTCATTTTGTTCTCTTAACCACAATCATTGTGTAGTTTAAATAACTCGCAAGGTTTAAATTTAAACTGCAGTTTTGTCGGATCGGGTGTCCCACCTTTTCTCTGAACCGTAATTTTGCCGATGTGTAAACTTCCGCTAGACGATATAATCACCTCTCCATTCCCAAAAAAGTTCATAACGGTATTAATATCTTGCAGTGTCCATGTAGTCGTTTTTTCTTTTTTATTTAATTTGGTCACCAACATCCAATTGGCAGATAATCCTCCTCTACCTTTAAGAATATCGTTAATTATCAAAATCTTATTTTTCTGGAAAAATTGAATGATTTTTTCTTGAATCATTGTAGGCATTTCGTCAATAAACAATCTTCTTTCGTCTCTCAATTTAATATTTTCGACTAATGAATTTTGTTCTTGGGGGTTTATCTCACCTGTAAAAAGTTTTAACCATAAGGCAATTTCATCATCGAATCTCCACATTTCTTGATAAGCATCAACTGTTCTCTTATCTATTTGATTGTAATCGGCGTTTGCGTTTGCTTTTTTAAGTGATAAATTTTCAATTTTAAGAATCTTTCCAATTTTTATAACCAACCTAATCTGAGCATCGGATTTTTTAAATTTTGCAAATTCATCATAATCTTCCACCGTAATAGTGAACTTTTTTAATTCCTCTTTTTTGATTCTCACAGGAACTCGAATTGCGGACACGGAATCAAGTTTGTTAATATTATAACCCATTATCTGAAGCCATTCTTTTGTTTCATTATCGTTTTGCCAGCTATTAAACTTCTTACATATTGCTTTTTCATTTGCAAATCCACCTTTTGCTGTTTTTGAACCGAGTTTAGTTTTATCCATAATTTGTAAAAACCTATCTATTGCAAAATTCAAACAATGACAAACTTCTATTTTCTGTTTTTTCTGATTTTCTTTTTATCTCTTCGTATTTACCGTCTATGCGTTTTTTAACCAACTCAGCATAATTTTTAGAAATTTCCATTGTTATATAATTTCTTTTTAATTTTTTAGCAACTGACGCTGTTGTACCTGTGCCTGCAAAGGGGTCTAAAACAATGTCGCCTATATTTGAACTGGTCTTGATAATTCTTTCTAATAACGCCTCTGGCATTTGACATGGATGATTTCCCAATCTTTCTTTAAACGAACCGCAAACTCTTGAAAATTCCCATACATCATCGGGTACTTTACCGAGAGGATGCGCCCTTTTATCATTATATATTTGTTGTCTCGCCGATGGAATTCTAATGTCCGTGTTATTAAAAGTGAATTTTTCTTTGTCTTTTGTAAAATAAAGTATATGAGTATGAGACCGATTAAATTTTTTTCTTTGATTTTGTCCAAAAGTGTAATACCATATTATCCAGTTTCTAAAATGAAATCCAGATTTTTTTAAAATTAAATTTATTTCAGCGGCAAACTCATCGCCAATTGCTATGTAAATTGTTCCCGATTCCTTTAGTATTCTGTGAGTTCCATTTATCCACTTTTCAGACCAAGTATAATAATCATTGTAATTTTTATCATCTTTGTAGTCATCGTATTTGATTCCTATATTAAACGGTGGGTCAGCAAAAACCAAATCCACACTCTTATTTGGAATGTTTTTCATTACTTCAATACAATCGCCCTCAATTACCCGGTTTAGAAAATCGTTTATTGTTTTGTTCCCAGTAGTGTATTTCGCAGAAATTTCTTTGATTAAATGTTTTCGTTTTTTATTTTTTTTATATTTCATACAAACAATCTCACGAGTTTCATTTTATTGACATCAACGAGACCTTTGTCGGTCAGTTTTAATTCGGGAATTACAGGTAATGCTAAAAACGAAAGTGTCATAAACGGGTTATCTAAAACGCAACCGAGTTTCTTGGATATTTTTACTAATTTTTCAAGTTCTTTTACAACTGTTTCTAACGATTTATCAGTCATAAGTCCTGCAATTGTAAGTGGAAGTTTGCCAAGCACCTTTTTACCGTCGGTAATACATAACCCACCACCCATTTTAACAATTTCTACACAGGCGGTAAAGATTGATTTATCATCACAACCAACGCAGATTATATTATGAGAATCATGCGCTACCGACGATGCAATCGCACCTTTCTTCAAGCCAAAACCATTGACAAAACCCTTGCCGATATTACCTGATGCAAGATGCCGTTCTACAACAACCAATTTAAGAATATCGTTTTTTATATTAGAAACAGCATATTTTTTGTATATTTTTGCAGGTGCAATTTTTCTTTTTGTTATTATTTGCTGCGGGATAATTTCTATAACCTGAATATTTTTTTTAAGTGCTGGTATAATAAAATCGTTTTCAGAAAGCCATTTAACATTT
The DNA here is from genome assembly GCA_041694835.1 of Ignavibacteria bacterium. Classification (GTDB taxonomy): domain Bacteria; phylum Elusimicrobiota; class Endomicrobiia; order PHAN01; family PHAN01; genus JBGFRZ01. The sequence goes on along the minus strand of JBGFRZ010000062.1, from coordinate 1,486 downwards.
ATTGAACCACGCAGTGGCACATCAGCAAGTTTGACTTTTCTGCCGACGAACCTGCCGTTAACTGCAACCAATTCGCCCCGTCGGAAAACCATCTTCGGTTTGATATTTTTCAGGTTATCTAAAATTACAATATCCGCCTGATAGCCGGGCGCAACCGCACCGATTCTCGGCAGATGAAAATACTCCGCAGTATTGAGTGTCGCCATCTTGATTGCTACAACTTCTTCAAGCCCTAATGAAACCGCTTTTCGTATTATGTAATCAATAGAACCCTCGTTCACTAAATCCTGCGGGTGTCTATCGTCAGTAACAAAAAAGAACCGAGAACAATTCTTTTCATTCACAAGCGGAATCAACTCTTTGAGATTCCGCTCGGATGTTCCTTCTCGTACCATCACATACATTCCCTTATCCAGTTTTTCTTTTGCTTCTTTAAGCGTTGTTGACTCATGGTCAGACGCGATACCTGCAGAAATATATGCGGAAAGCGCACGACCTGAAAGTCCCGGTGAATGTCCATCAATTCTTTTCATCCCCCATTTTACAATTTTGATTTTATCAATGAGATTTTCATCGGCACCAACGACGGCTGGAAAGTTCATCACCTCACCGAGACCAACAACCCATTTTTCAGTCAGAAACGGATACAAATCAAACCCGGAAAGTTTCGCACCTGCGGTTTCCATATTGGTTGCAGGCACACAGGATGGCAGCATAAAGAAAACATTCAGCGGCTGGTTTTTAGACGATTCCAGCATATATTTTATACCATCAATTCCCAAAACATTCGCAATCTCGTGCGCATCAGTAATAACGGATGTTACACCTTTTGGCACAACTGCGCGAGCAAACTCTGAAACAGACATCATTGATGATTCTATATGAACATGCCCGTCTATAAATCCTGGCGAGATATATTTGCCACTGAGATTAAGCACTTTTTTTGCCCTGTAATTCCCGAACCCGACGATAAAACCATTGTAGATTGCTACGCTTTCCGGATAAACTTCACCTGAAAAAACATTGACCAGATTCCCATTTGTCAGCAGCAGGTCAACCACAACTTCGCCCTTCGCCGCTTTAATTATTTCTCTGATATCAAATTTCATAAAAGACAATCCTACTTTTGCTATTTATATTGATTTAAAAACTCTCTAAGTAATAAAGCACTTAAACAAAATTCATCATTTTTGAGGTTACCGAGAATATTGCCCATTTTTCCACCAAGCCAAGCAACACCATCTACTATAGCAAGTTTAATTACATTTTCAGATGTTTTAGTTTCACGGATTAGACTAATTGCTTCATTAAATTGATTAGTCTGTGTTCCTCCAAAATCTGTTATAAATTTTGCAGTCCCTATTATATAATGATTTTTTACTTTAGCGATAAAATCTAATCCTTTACTTAACTTTCGGAAACTACATTTAAGTTGTTCAATTGCATAATCTCTAAGCAATTTATCTCCACCATTAAGAAATACTAT
>JBGFRZ010000069.1:0-27779 GCA_041694835.1 Ignavibacteria bacterium | reverse complement strand
AAAACTGCAAGGGTTTTTAGTACTTTCCCCTTTTTCCCTTGCAGTTTTAACTTGGTTTCAATGTCCTATTATACTATTTTTCCGTCTACATTTCAATGAACTCTTGCTTTTTTCAGTAAGCCCTAAGTAGTGACGGAGTTTAGAGTGTAGAGTTTAGAGTTGAGAGTATAAAGATGTCTGGTAGTGTCTCTAAACTCTAAACTAAGTTCTCTAAACTCAAAATTTATATATCAATGACAGCCAATTTTTTCATGAACGTATGGCCGACGCTTACCAAACCTATTACGATAACCAAAAGTAAATTACCCACTATGTGCTCAAAAACAAAACCATACATTCCAGGTTCCATTACACGCAACACAAACAAAACAAAAAACGGGATCGCCGCCGCGACCATCCCCGACGCCCTTGCCTGCGAAGTAAGCGCTTTTATCTTGCCCTGAATCCGACGACGTTCGCGCATGGTAGAAGAAAGACGTGCAAGATTCTCGCCGAGATTGCCTCCAAACTCTCTTGAGACGGTTATGGACAAAGTCGCAACATGAAAATCTTTACTTTTGTATCTTTTGTTTATGTCCCAAAGAACTTTATCGATGGCTTTTCCCAACTGGACCTGGCTCAATATCTCTCCAAAAACATCTTTTAAGGGCGGCTGCACTTCTTTGCTCGCAATTTCTATCGCCTGAAGCAAACTTGAGCCCGTGCGCATGGAATTGGCGAGAATGCCAAGAGAATCAATCATTTGCTCCTCGAACAAACTTCTTTTTTTGTTAACCATTTGTGTCGCCATCATGACAGGAAACTTATAGCCCATAATCAGCAAGTAGAGTGCAAATACCCACCCGCCCTGGATCCCCAGTATTAAAAGTGTCACGGAAAAACACAAGAACGCCGATATTAATTTTATTCTCTTGACTTTTGCCGCCTTCGGCTCATCGACGATTTCCTGAGCCAAACTTTCAAGCGAAAACTCTTTTTCCCGACGCTCGTCCGACTTGACCGTTTTGTCCTCTTTTTTAGCCGACCCTTTGGCATCGATTATTTTAGAAAGCGCCGCCGCTGTTTTTTTAAACACCAACAAATACGAAGCAAAGCTCAACAGTAAAACTATCAAGAACGCGATGATATATGTCATATCCTGAAAACCGTTTCGTCAAATTCTATGCCGTGCGTTTTTATATCTTCCATGAAAGTGGGTTTTTTGCCGGTGGGAACAAATTTTCCCTCGACTTTTCCATCTTTTACGCCGAGTTGTTTAAATAAAAATAAGTCCTGCATTAACACCTCTGTCCCGTCCAGTCCGATTATCTCAGAGACCTGTGTTATTTTTCTTGAACCGTCGGACAATCGTGATGTCTGAATTATAATGTTTATAGCGCCGACCAACTGCTCTTTTATGGCGCGCTCAGGCAGTTCCGTGCCGGCCATAACCACCATCGTGGCCAACCGGTTTATCGCATCCTTGGGTGTGTTTGAGTGTATCGTTGTAAGCGAGCCGTCGTGTCCCGTGTTCATCGCCTGAAGCATATCCAGCGCTTCGCCGCCGCGGCACTCGCCGACGACGATTCTGTCGGGTCTCATACGCAGAGAGTTTATGACAAGCCGTCTTATCGAAATTTCCCCGGTTCCTTCAATCGAGGCCGGACGGGATTCGAGGGTTATGACGTGCCTCTGCGGGAGACGGAGTTCCGCACTGTCTTCGATTGTTACAATTCTTTCGTCGGGCGGAAGAAACGAAGACAACATATTCAACAATGTAGTCTTGCCCGAGCCCGTGCCGCCAGATATTACGATATTTTTTCTTAACTGGACGCAGGCCCTCATAAATTCGATCATTTCTCCGGTGACGGCGCCTATTTCTATAAGATCGTTGACGCCCAACTTTTTCATCGTGAACTTTCTTATCGTAATCGTCGGGCCTATCAGAGAAAGAGGTGGAATTATGACATTCACTCTTGAGCCGTCCGACAATCTTGCATCAACCAGAGGGGTGCTTTCGTCAACCCTTCTGCCAATAGGAGCAAGAATTCTGTCTATGACAACCCTGATTTCATCGTTGGAATTAAACTTTTCTTCGCAGGAATAAATTTTTCCCGATTTTTCGACAAAGATGTCTTTTGTGCCATTAACCATTATTTCCGAGATAGTGTCGTCTCTGAGAAGATTTTCTAAAGGACCCAGACCTAAAACCTCGTCTATAAGAGCGATAACTAATTCGCTTCTTTCATCCCGCGATAGACCCTCGGTGCCCTCTTCTGCCAATATGTTTTCTATCTTGCCTTGCACTTTCTTTCTCATCAATTCGGGCTGTGAAGCGTCGAGAGACTTCAAATCAAATTCGTCTATAAGCCGTTTTTTTATCTTATCTTTAAGTTTTGAAAGGATATCTTCTTTTGCCTGACTTAAAGTTCCGGCATCACTTATTTCCGCAGTCGCTTTTATTTTTTCTCTCTCCGATAGAGAAGTCGCAGTAGAAAAAATTCCGCTTTTGTCTTTATTGAATTTTTCTATCTCTTTCAATATCGACTGGGCCAACAATTTGACGGCACGCGAATAATTGGATTGCGGCTGCGAAATCATTACGGGGACGGATTCATTTATGGAAACCACAATTCCGTCCGGGTCATATGGTATCTCGGCAAACACTTCTTGCCCCATATAACTTTCTATAACTTTTTTGGAAAGCGCCGATTTGATGTCGCACATATTCACGATGACTTTGAGCATTCCCGTGGGAAAGTGCAACGACTTTAATCGCTCCAGAAAATTTTTTCCCTGTCTCAAGGACAGAAGATAGGGAGAGACAACGAGAAAGAGCAAAGACGAAGAATCGAAAGCGGCGACCGTCCTCTCATTTACGTCGGATTCCGTGACGGCAATTGTTACGGGATAGAGATCGTTTATTACTTTAATCACTTCCGATATGAACGTCGGCTTTATATTTTCCAATTTAAAATCCAACGGAACCGACGGCAATAAAGCCACGCCGTAACTGTGCTTTAGTAAATAACCTTTTACAATCCGCTCGTCCAGTTGCCCGGCAAAGGGCAAGAGATTATTCAGATATTTGTCCTGGCCCAAATTCAGCAATGAAGCGACCTCATTGTTCTGACTGAACTTCATATCCGCGATGCCTATCAATCTTTCCAATTGTTGGGACAAAGATATCGCGAAATTAATTGCCAGGAGCGACTGACCCATACCCTCTCTGGCTTCATAAATCGATATAACCTTACCTTCCATTTATTTGGTCCATAGTCAATAGTCCACGGAAACAACTTGTCCATAGTCGACGGAATCTGTGGACTGTGGACTATGGTCCGTGAACTGTGATTATATCATCTTCCGTGTCTTCTTAACATTTCTTCCACTTCTTTCTTATGCCGCTCGATGGCTTCTATCTGCTCTCTCGGGACAGTTGGCTGGCGACGGGCGCGTTTTTCCGAACCTTCGGCACTTCTTCCCGCTTCACCTAAAATTTTACCTATGGTCAATCTGGCTCCTCTCTCAAGTACGCTCGTGTCCCCAGGCGACCTGATAGCCAGATGTATTCCTTCGCCCGCTTTTTTGGCGAGCGATATCAACTCGGCGTCTTCGTGCGTAACTGCCAATGTGACGGGAATTTCAAAAGCCGTCTCTTCAGCCACCAATGCCGTCTCCACTCTGTCCCTTCTGACAACCCGGGCCGGCTGGATGGCCGCTCCTATCATTGACCGCCCGACGGCAAGGACTTGCACATTTTGAACCAATGTCGCCACTGTTTGCTCGGCTCGTCCTTCTGCTCCTACTTCAAAAATACCCATGATGTCGACAAAATTGCCGGGCATCAGAACATTGGACACTTCGGCGCGCGGAAATACGAGCGTAATGGCCCTCATTCCCGAAGGGATAATCATTGAAAGCCCCGCTTCTCTGCCAATCATCCAGAGTTTACTGGCGATTATTTGTTCCTCTTCCATTATCGGAAGTATCGACATATATACTGGGACCGGATAGGTGGTTTTTTCCATTGAAAAAATATCCTTATGAGAAGCAATCGATGTAGGTTGCAAAAATTCTTTTGGAACTTTTATTTCTTTTGTATTTTTGTCGGTGATAACAGCCCCTTGGTCTATATACCTTGACGCCACAAGAACCGGAACCCTTTCGGTGTCACCTCTGTATTTTTGTTCGAGATTGACAAGATACACTCCAAAAAGAATCGCTGCAAAAACGCTGCATCCTATTCCTATCAGAATATGCTTTTTAGCGTTCATACAGATTCCTCCTATGCGAATAGTGAATATGAATTATGAACAATGAATAACATCGCCGCTACTGATGACTGATAACTGATCACCGATTACTTGTTTTTCCAATTTCATTATAGCATTAAATGACAAAAAAACAGAAAAAAGAAACAACACCCACCCCCATTCGGAGATGGGTATTATTTCTATTCTCTGGACGGATGATACTTTTTTTCTCGCGCGATTATTATCCCATCGCTTCCGCAACTTTGGCGGTCGCAAGACCTATCAAACCTCTCAAACTGACGCCGAACGCTCGCAGAGCGGCAAAAGTTGCGATGGCAACGAGCGCTATTATCAACATATACTCGGTAAGCGTCTGGGCTTCTTCTTCTTTCGCGAATCTCTTGATTATGTCCATCATAACTTTCTCACCTCCTATTCGCAGAGTTTATCCCGCATATTTACTGCGCGCGGGGGCTCACCCCCAATGAATTGGGGGCCACATTTTTACATTATTGTGTGAATTTGCTTTATTGACATCCCGATTGATCCCCCAAATTCGTTTCATTCATCTCCTATTCCCTATCTACTATTTCTTCAAAGGGGGGCGCCGGTGCCGGCTATCACTTCGGAACGTTCCGTTATGGTAATATGCGGGGGCACGTTCGCTCCAAAAACCGTGAACATCCGAGGTGTGTCAAATCTGAAAGACACTTCAACGGACGATCTTTGAAAATTGATGGGCCTCCAAGCGGCGCAAAAATGAGTAATCCTCGGGTATCTGTTGTCTTCCACATTGATGGTCAATCTGTCCGGATTTAATCTCAACCCGACAATCCACTGATGCGTCAAATAATGCGTCACCATTTCTTTCACCCTCGAAGCGGGTGTTGCGCTCTGGTCGGTGTAAGCAATCATATCCGTCCCGTATCGGGCCGCAGTCAATAGCATATGTTTTATCGAGTAAGCAAATCCAAACCATATAATCAAAACTGAAATCAGCGCCACCACCAACAGCAACAACACCATCTCGACGATGGCTTGACCTTTGGATTTTGGTTTTTTCCTAAACATAATTTTCAATGGTCAACCCCCATCGCATCGACGGGAACCAAATGCACTCGCCATCCGGGGTTTTCAGCATTTCTATATGACCTGATAACGGGGCTGATTTTATCTTCTTCCTTTGTGGGAAACATCGGGCCATCTGAACCAGTTAATTTGATGTTATCGTCGGGATTATAAGCAGCAGCCGAAGCGACTGTAATAAAAGGCGGCCAGGCAATTCCGAATAAATTTGCTCCGATGGGAAATCCGGCCGCCGAAGAAAATCTATTGGCCACCACGGTAACTTTGAGTCCTTTATCGAATTTGTCTCTGTCTTCAATATAAAGCCAGGATTTTTTTTCATCGGCATATTTTTCCGGCCACCAAAGATGTCCATGTAGCCCCGGGGGCAAAACAATGGGAATCGGCGGAAGGCTAAAGTATGCTGTCTTTGATTTGAAGTATTCTATGCCTCTTTCGTTTCTTTTAAGTCCCAATGGCAATGTCCCAGGATCGATAAGCGCCGCTTCTGCCCCATGGTCCCTGGCAATTTTTTGACCAAAAATAACTGCAAGACCGGGAAATGGAAGGCGAAAACTATCCTGCGCCGTTACCATACCTTTCACAAGATTTCTTGTTGCTGAAACGACTCTACTCGTATCATCGCTGCCACTCTTCGTCCCCATCCCGCATTTAGGTATGCCAAGTAACATTATATCCGGAACACTCGCGACTTTTTTCTGGTTATCTATGACAAGCATCGGAACATACAAAGGAACGGGAGAACATACGCCATAAGGTCCCGCGAAAGCGCCGCCAACATGATATTTGGCAAGACCTGTTTCCGTGCCAAACAATAGTGTTCCAATTAAATGATTTAAAACACCGAGTTTGTTTAAAACCCTTGCTCTGTAAGTAGCAATGGACAAAGCGGCGTTGTCGGCGGCATTCTGCATCGCTATTCTTTCATATGTAAGACGGGCGACATTGAGCATCATAAACCAGCAAAGAATCACCGTTATCATCAGCATAAAGAAAAACGGCATTACTTGCCCGTTCTGCGAACGCAATCGGCGCGAAGTGAACCTCGTTAGAAATTTCTGATACCCAAAACTTCCAATTATCTTTGAGAGTCTCATAATTTCTAACGGGGTAAAAGACGTTAAAAAAAACTTTAATTTATCCATAATCTCACCAAGCGTTTGCCCCCTTGTATCCTTTTATATAATAATCCGTGTGGTAGGGTTTTACCATTCTTGCGTGAGTAACACTTGAGACCTGCCCACCGCCCGCGCGAAACGGACGAATTATGTTCAAAAAACTTCCTATGAAAGATGAGGTTATTATGCCTTGGCTATAATACAAATGAACAGAAAACCACCGGACGAAGACATTGCCCCCGCCTTCGTTTCTCTTTTCTAGATCCTCTTGATATATCGTGACTTTGTCTTTTCTGACGCCAATTCCCGGAAATAGCACAAAATCTATCGCCGACTCGGCAGCGCTCAAACAAGCGGAAGCGGACTTGCGGGGATGTGCCATCGCGACTCTTACGCCCTGAAATGCGGATTCGTTTGCACGATACCATCCGACGAATATCATAGACAACTGTATCATCCCAAAGCCAACTATCAACAAGAAAGGCAACCCCATTAGCATCGTTTCAACGGTTGCTTGCCCCTTTTTACACTTGATTTTTTTAAAAAACCGCTTATGGAAACTCATGGCTTTATCCCTATGGGGCCCGCCCTGTGCAAAGCAAGTTTTGCAAATGATAGTTGCAGTGCCGTTCTGAAAATTTCAGTTATGCCGATGCCGACAATAAAACACAGCGCCGCCACCAGAATATATTCGACCGTCCCTTGCGCAGATTCGTCGTTGATAAACCCCGTTAGAAGTCCCCCCGATAAATCGGGGGGCAGCTCCGACTTGTCGGGAATTACTTCTAACGGTGTAAAATTAGGTGGCCGTATTTTCATAATAATTTTTGGAAGCATATCCGTATATGTAAAGGTGCAGAACGCTATAGAGAAATACTATAGCCGCAAATGTCTTGGAAATATCTTCCGGAATTAGAATCATTACCATAGTAAACGCCAACCCGAGTTGATAATAAATATTCCGGTACACCTTATCCCTTGCTTTTTCCAGATGCGACAATTTTCTTTTAACTTGGCGCCAAACAGACACTTGAGCGTTAGAATGGTTTAATGCCGGTTTATGCGTCGAAACAATTTTCTTCTGGTTTTTGTAAAATTGGATTAATTTGTTGCACTCGGCACAACCGTTTAAGTGTTCGGACAACTTCCTTTTCAAGTCGCCGATTAACTCGCCGTCCGAATCCGTTGATATCATTATTCTGTACCTATCGCAACTCATATCACTTACCCCTCCACTATATTAGAGTGGGTGTTCCTCAAAAATATTCCATTTTTTTAATTTCCCTTTTTCCTTCGGCAATTTTCTTTTATCTTATCACTGAATACACTGAAAATCACTGAAGCACGGGAGCACTGAATTTCCTTCTGATGTCTTTTTCCGTATTCTCAGTGTAATCCGTGGCTATTTTCCTTATATTTCTTCACATCAGCGAATTAACTGCCAGATGCTGTATATTTGACGCCCGATGATTTCGGCGCGGGAAAATTCACCCGCTTCCGTCTTGTAGCGACTCGGCAGCATCTCACTTATAAACTCAACAATGACTATTTTATCTTCGAAACTTCCTTTTTCAAAATTGCCGCTCAAAACATCTTCGCTTGTTATCACTCTAAATAAATTCCCTTCGCCCAGATGGAGCATTTCCAAAAATTTATCGCCGGAAATGTCCAATCTGTAATCGTCAAAAACCAGCACATACGTTTCATCGGGCGTGATTTCGACTATATACGGTTCTGATTGTATTCTGGACGGCTCGTATCCAAGATATAGCAACGCCGACATGTATGCAATCGACACTCCCGACGGATGCCCGTATGGTTCAAATTTTCCGACTGTCCTTTTTTCGTCTTTTGCGATGTATATAGTCCCAGCAGCGACATGTCTCTCAAAATTTCTGTGCGGTTTTCTTAGAACATCGTTTCTGAAAATTCCCGGAAAAACCACTCTCGCCTTACTTCTTTTAAGCGAGTTTATAAGGCGAGTGTCATCCGCTGTGCGTTTATCAAAGAGAATGTCAAACACTATAATTCTTGCTCTCTCATCCGACAACTTGTCAATAAGCCGCGATATCTCTTTCCTGTCTGGCACCATCTCAAAATCCTTACCTGCGACAGAAACTATGACAATCGCATCAGTCGGGATTCTGCGAGGCACCCACCCGAAACCCTGAGATGCAACCGCCAGGAGTAAGCACATCAATCGTTTATGGTTCATTTAGTTTCTTTGAGAGTTCTCTCTACTTCTTTTAGCATTCTGTTTATTTCTTCCTGCGCCCTTCTTGTTTCTTCAAGGATATTTTGCGGCCTAATTTTTTCGAGCGTCCTGAATTGTTTATGCGTATATGTTCTGACAAAAGTCAATAACAAATACGAAGATAAAAACGCGGCAAAAATTCTTCCTGCCATACGAAGAAGTATGCTCTTTTGCAGATTTGAAAGATAAAACAATATTACGACTATCGCAACGGAGTTTATTATTTCCATAGAGTCAGTGGTCAGAGCACAGAAATAAATGGAAATATGTTCGCTATCGCTCGTGAAATATGTTTGCTATGCTCACGAAATTTATCCCGCCAAGGCGGGATTGAAATTATTAGAAACTGTTTGAAATTTATTGAAGATGAAAAACAAACAACGACAAATTTCTACAAGTTTCAATCAATTTCAATAGTAAGTGGCTCGTGGCTCGTTGTTCGTTACTGATTACTGATCACCGATTACCGATTACTGCTTTTTCCAGTCACCATCCACCAGTCACTATTCCCTATTCCCTATTGCCTATTTTTTACTATCCCCTATCTGCTATCTACTATTCGCTCTCTTTATCATTCTTCCTCTTTTTCGAGGAAGCAATTCTCGAACGCCTCGTCGATGATTTCACGACTCAGCGACCGCGACTCTCCTCTTTCGCCCGTGATGCCGGCGATAGAGTCGGCGTTTATCAGTATATCGCGCGAGAAATACGCACGCAGTCCCGAAGAAGTATTTTTGATTTTTTCTATCAGATACTCGACCATCTCCATAGAAAACTGAAAATTGTACTTTTTGCAGTTGTTTTTGAATATCTCGATAAACTGTTCTTTCGTCGGATTTCTTACGTATATCTTATTCTTCAGCCGCCGATAAAACGCTTCATCGCCCAGAGAACTGGCTCTTAGATTCGTGGAAAAAATGATTAACTGGTCGATTGGTATGACGACTTTTTTGCCGGTGCTCAACGTAATATAATCGATTTTTTCTTCCAGCGGCACTATCCATCTGTTGAGCATATCTTCGGGACGAACTCGTTGACGGCCGAAATCGTCTATCAATAGAACGCCGCCGTTTGCTTTTATTTGAAACGGCGCCTCGTAATATTTTAGCACAGGATTATAAATCAAATCAAGTTCGGTTAGAGTCAATTCTCCCCCGACGGCGACAAAAGGACTTTTGCACAAGACCCATCGCTTGTCGTAATTCTCGTCAGTCGCTTTTTTATAAATATCCTTGACATAACCGCCATCTGACAGAAATTTTGCGACATCGACATTTTCCGCATGGTTGTGATAAGCGGGGTCTAATACTCTTATAACTTGTCCGTCGATTTCTATGGCATGTGGTATCAAAATGTTTTCCCGTAAAACATCGCCGCAACGTTTCGCGATGGTCGTCTTTCCGTTGCCGGGACGGCCATAAAGAAAAATAGATTCGCCCGAATTGACCGCCACCGTCAGATTCCTCAATAGCGAGTCGGAAATTTCCATGTCTTTGAGCGCATTTTTTAAATCCTGACGAGTGACGACTCTTCTTTTATTTCTCTGCTTTTCAATAACTTCGCGGTAACTTGAAATTGACACAGGCGCGGGGCCGACATACTGGTCTTTGTCCATAACTTCGCGGGCGTGATGCAGTCCCATGTCGGTAATCTTGTATTCCAACTCGGAGTAATCGGTTATAGCAGTATTTTTGGCAGGCAGTGTATAGCAGTATTTCATTTCCTTGAGCGATTCAAGGATTTTATCGACCACGTTTTCATAAGGTAGACATAAAAAATCACTTATCTCTCTGCCTGTCATTATGCCGTAGGCGTACAATGTCTTTAACGCCAAATCGTCAAGGAAACTCAGACGCAGTCTTGTGGCTTCAACATTTTTCGGAAGGTCAAGCAATCCTTCGCTCTGATTCGTTAATGTCTTGAAAAGCAAGATGTTTTACTCCTATTAATGCTAAGTAATCAGTCATCAGTGATCGGTGATTGCCAATTGCCTGTTTTTTACCGATTACTGATTACCTACCTACTACATACCATCTGTTATTCGTCATTATTCATTGCTCGCAGCGCAGACCCTGTTGCGGCCTTCGGCCTTTGCTCTGTACAGAGCGATGTCGGCATGTTTTATCAAAGTTTCCTTGTCCGCCGGCGCTTTTGAATTACAGTATGACAGTCCTATGCTGACAGTGATTTTCAAGTTGTGTGAGAACCTATACCTCTCAACGATTAAACGTATTCTCTCTGCCAACTTGGCGGCGCCGTTGATGTCTGTTTCGGGAAGTATCACCGCCATCTCTTCGCCGCCATAACGTGACGCTATATCTACTTCTCGGGATTGGTATTTTAAAATTTTTGCCACTTCTCTTAGTATCATGTCGCCAATCTGGTGGCCATGTGTGTCGTTGAACTTTTTGAAGTGGTCGATGTCGAACATCATAAGAGAGAACTGTGTGCCGTATCTGTGGACGCGTTGGAATTCCTGTTTTAACCTCATCTGGAAGTACCCGTGGTTATAAAGTCCGGTAAGACCATCGGTGACGGCCAAGTGATAAAGGCGGGCGTTTTCTATGGCCATCGTAATCTGGTAAAACAACGTGTTTAAAAAATTTACGGAGCCGCGCAGTTCGCACGAGTAAAGGAAAAATCCCTTCAATTGATCTTTTAGCAAGAGAGGAGCAAAAAAATCACAGCCGGCGGCGTTGAGCCACTCCATTATATGCGTGGCGGCGGGGATATTGTTTAAATCTTCGACGGAAAATATTCTGTTATTGGCAGGGTTTTTTATCCACTCGCGAAAATCGTTCGAAAGCTGAACGGCAAATCTTCCATGCCTTATGAAAATGTCGTCGCCGACAATTTTTGGCTTTATACCTTCGGCCATGGCAAAGTCGAGCCGGGTTTCGTCGTCGTTGACAAGCATTATAAGACCGACGGTGCCCCCGGTTAACTCAAGTATGGCGTCCAGAGAGGTCTTCAGAGCGGCGTTCAACTCTATCGATGAGAAAAGGTTGTAAGATATCGTCTGGAGTTTTTTGAACTTGTTGTCTATATTTTCGCTCATGTCGTTTATTTCGCGAACAAGAGTTACTATCATGCCTTTCGTATTTAGGGCAATTTTATGTCCGAAATCGCCGGCGCCTATAACGCGCATGGCTTCTGCCAGTTTTGATATGTGACGAGTGTTCCACTTATATATCGCGAGCGAAATAAATATCGTCAGGGACACCGCTGAAATAAATACTATAGATATTACTATCTGAAATGAGTACTCTTTTAAAAAAGTCGTAGGTAAATCAAGCATAACTGTCGTCATTAATCTCCTATGATATTCACCGTCCCGATGTCCATCGGGAAGCTACCCTTCTACCTTTCTATCTTTACTATTCACTATTCGTAATTTACTATTTGCTATTGCCTTTATCTCTAAACTCTCAACTCTAAACTTTTATCTCTTTTTCCACGGACACAATTCATTCCACGGTCTTTCTTTTGTCAATAAAATATGAACTTCTTTTAGATTCTTTCGCCTTTTTTTTAATTTCGGCGACAACGGCATTTAATTCGCCGAAGTGATTATATCTTCTGTTTTCCGTCGTGGTAATTGCGATTGAGACTCCCATTATCGGAAATTTAGCGGTATCTCCCTTGCGCGATGTGGTGGTTATAAAGCCGCGAGCAATATCTTCGGGTTCATAAAATTCCGTTATTTTCTCATCAAACTGTTCGATAATCTCCTGAGCAATTTTTTCAGCGATACCAAGAACAACAAGTATGACGAAATCATCCCCGCCGACATGCCCTACAAATTTCGGTGGATGTTCGTCCGCAAAATTTTTTACAACTTTCACCGCGGCATTTGCGAGCATCTTGATTACTTCATCTCCTTTGGCATAACCGTAATAATCATTGAACGGCTTAAAGTTGTTCAAGTCAATATATAAAAACGCGAAAGGGGATTTGTTGTGCATCAAATAATTTATTTCACGTGTTATTGAAACATTTCCGGGAAGTTTTGTAAGTGGATTTGCATCTAAATTCTGCTTGTTCCTTCTTAAAACATTCTCTATTTTGGCGCACAAGATGTCAAAATTATAAGGTTTGACAACATAATCGTCCACACCGATATTCAACCCTTTTAATTGGGATAGATCGTCCCTGTGCACCGTAAGCATTATTACGGGTAAGTGAGAAATAATGATATCCGTTCTTATTTTCTGGCACAGAGTAAAACCGTCCATCACCGGCATACTGACATCCGTAACGACGATATCGGGAACATTCCGATAAATCTGTTCCAGCCCATCTTGACCATCGGAAGCTTCTAATACCTTGTAGCCTTTTGTTGATAGACCAAAAGACAGCATGTTTCTTAAGTCCTTTTCGTCGTCAACTATTAGTATCGTTTCCATATTTTTACAGATGCAATCTTATGAACGAATCTTCCATCTTTTCAATTAATCCAACCAGTTTGTCAAAATCTATCGGCTTTGGAATCATATCGTATGCTCCCATTTCCTTCGCCCGTTTTTTCTGGATTTCTGAGGCAATTACCGTAACAAAAATAACCGGTATCTTTTTATACTCCTCATTGGCCGTTAAAAGTTCAAGCACCTGAAAACCTGTCATATCCGGCATCATAACGTCAAGGGTTATCAAATCTGGTTTATAAGTTTTCAGTTTCTCAATTGCGGCCGCTCCGCTGAAAACCATCTCGGCAGTATATCCCCTCGATTCTAATTCCAGTTTTATCAGCTGCGCCAATGCGTGCTCGTCATCAATTACCAAAATTTTTTTGTTCTCCATTACAAACCTCCTATGAAATCGGCAGCGTAAAAGAAAATGTGCTGCCTTTGTTTAACTCCGATTCGACCCATATCCTTCCGCCATGTAATTCAACTATTCCCTTGGCGATTGATAGTCCCAACCCAGTGCCTTTTTGTCCGGCGAGATTTTTTTTGGCGATGCTTACCTGCACAAATTTATTGAATAGTTTTGCGCAATCTTCCCTGGATATTCCGACTCCTGTATCGGTAACCGAAACTTTTATTTCATTTCTTGCATTCGTATTAAAATCAGCTTTAACCTTTATTACTCCGCCTTTCGGCGTGAATTTTATCGCGTTTGATATTAAATTAGTGACAACCTGCGGGATTTTTTCAGAATCAAAATTAAAACCCGGTATTTCTTCGTTAGACCTTAAATTTAAGGCAATGCCCTTTTCGTCAGACAGTGGCTTAAATAAAACAACAACGTCCTTTATCGCTTCTTGGATTTTGCCTGGTTGTTTCTCTAATTCGAGTTTCCCTGCTTCTATCTTTGCCACATCTAATACGCTGTTGATAAAATTCGTCAGTCTGGTTGTATTATTTTTTATTATGTTCAAAAATTCATGCTGCTTTTCATTGACGGGGCCAACCGTCCCTTTGAGCAAGAAGTCGAGATATCCCTTTATTGCCGACAAAGGCGACCTTAATTCGTGTGAAACAGAATTAACAAAATCGTTTTTAAGATTGTCCAACTCCTTAAGTTTCGCAGCCATTATGTTAAATTCGCTTGCAAGATAGCCAAGTTCATCTTTGCGGTTAACCTCGATAACCGTATCCAATTTGCCGGCACCAATAAGCTTGGCGCCGTTAACTAATTTAGTTATGGGATGCGTCATCGCGGACGCAAAAATTATTCCGAATAAAAGTCCTATGACGAGAGATGTCGTTCCGACCATCATAATCCTTTCCTTTGCTTCCGAGAGCGATTCTGATATTATTTCATCGGTCACCTTGCTGGAAAATCCCAATCTTGCCGTTCCAATTCTTTCCATGCCCAAAACGATGGGTGAAGATAACTCAAAAATATCGACGCCATCTTTAACAATGTCTTGAGAGATTATTTCCGATGAAGACAATGCGATTTCTGCTTCTCGAGAATCGTCGCTCATTCTCATTTTTAATGCATCGGTGTGCGCTAAAATTAAATTGTCATTATTTAGAATCGCGCCGTACTCGACTCCCCTGTTTGTTTTCTTTACCGAGTTCAGATAATTGATAAGCAACAAATCATCTTTTACCAGAAATGCCTCTTCACTAATTTGCTTAAGCCCTTTCAATACCGATACTTGTCTTTGGTGTATTTCATCTACCAAAACTCTGCTTTCCGAAACATAAATGAAATAGCTGACCCCGGCTACTATAGAAATTATCAGACAACTCAGAAAAACCACAAATTTAAATTTAATCGACATAACTTAACTCCGGAATAGAATTATAGGGACGGTTCTATTTTTTATTTTTGCCGTCCCGCATGAAACGGGATAAACTCCGCCCACAGTTCACAGAGAAATCTTTTCGGTGGTTCATAGATGGTTTTTCTCGGTGCGATCTGTGCTGAAAGACCTTTTTCAGTAATCTCATGAATCGGGGGACTACATAATTCTCCTGTTTAACGATTGAAGTCGGAGCGATACCGCACATACTTCAAATACATACTTCCAAAATGTCAACTATTTGCGAGACAGAGCACTATCTTTTGTTGTACTTGCAATTTGTCTGCTCTTCAAGACATTCTTCCAATTGTTTTTGTATTATTAAATTTGATGACTCGACTAAAAGTTTTCCGACAGGTTTTTTGTCATGATGTTCAGTATATAAGCGAATATCATTGCCCCGATAAAACTTTATAACTACTCAACTCAAGGTTTATTTCATGAGTGAGACCAGTTTCATCAATACCGCAGAGTTTGATAAATTCTATAGCACTTTTGTCTATCTCGAACAATTACGTAAGCGAACACACCACAAGCGGCTTTTTCTCGCTATATAAATATACCACCCAATAAAATTCCTTCATGCTCCCTTTTCACTATTTTATTTCGATTGTACTCTTAAACATTTTTTTAATTTCGCTTTTGCTAGTCATAACCAACTTTGGCACATAGTCTCGGACATCTTTTTTACGCTAACCGCTATCTGTTATTTGCTGTTCGCTATGCCGCTATGTTGCTACGTCGCTAATCTATCACGAATTCTGAAATATCGACATCTCAAACTTAATCCCTTTCGTTTTGGCTTCTTCCAAGAAAGTGGGAATTGAGCCGCTCGCTCTGAATTCCCCCACGACTTTGCGGGTGGCGGGGTCGAGACCGCTTTGGACAAACTTATATATCGGCGCCATGGATATTATTTCGCCTTCCATGCCGGTCACCTGCGAGATTTCACTTACCTTGCGAGAGCCGTCGGTCATGCGTGAGAGTTGGACTATGATATGGACGGCGGACGCTATCTGCTCTCTTATAGCGCGCACTGGTAAATCGAAGCCAGCCATAAGCACCATAACCTCGAGACGTTTCAGACAATCGCGCGGATTGTTGGCGTGCACAGTAGTCATAGAGCCGCTCTGACCCGTATTCATTGCCTGAAGCATGTCGAGCGCCTCGCCGCCGCGGCATTCTCCGACGATAATTCTATCGGGTCTCATCCGAAGAGCGTTCATAACCATCAGCCTTATGGTTATCGCCCCTTTTCCCTCGATATTTGCGGGCCTGCCTTCAAGCCGCGCCACCCGCGGCTGATTAAGTCGAAGTTCTGCTGTGTCTTCTATCGTCAGAATTCTTTCAACTTCTGAGATATACGATGAAGCGACATTGAGAAAAGTCGTCTTACCAGAGCCGGTCCCTCCTGAAATTATGATGTTTTTTTTCGCTTCAACGCACATCCGAACAAATTCTGCCATGTTTTTCGTCAGAGCGCCGTAGTTGAACAAATCCTGGACGGCAAGACGTTTCTTGGAAAATTTCCTTATGGTGAGCATCGGGCCGACCAGAGAAATCGGCGGGATGACGATGTTGACGCGTGAGCCGTCCAAGAGGCGGGCGTCCACAAGCGGAGTTTCTTCGTCGATTTTTCTGCCTATGGGCTTGAGTATCGACTGGATTACAGCGTCCATTTCCTTATCGTCGATGAATCTTCTATCCGTCAGGGTTAGTTTTCCGGCGCGCTCGATAAATATCTGCTCTTTGCCGTTGACCATAACTTCCGTGACGGTCTCGTCGTTGAAATAATCCTCGATGGGTCCTAAATACTGATTAGTCATTCGTTTTGAAAAATCGACATATCCACCTTGATACCCATGGCTTTTACTTCTTCAAGGAATGTTGGGATTGTTCCTGTGAACTTAAAATCGCCGACCACCTTGCCCGTCTTCGGGTCGGTCCCGGTTTGAAAATATTTAAAAATCGAACTTGTGGTTATCGTGTCGCCTTCCATACCGCTCACTTGCGAAATCTCGGTAACTTTGCGAGAACTGTCGGGTAGACGGGAGAGTTGAATTATGATATGGATGGCAGAGGCAATTTGTTCCCTTATCGCGCGAACGGGCAAATCAAATCCCGCCATCAACACAAGCACCTCAAGGCGCTTCAGGCAATCTCTCGGGGTGTTGGCGTGTATAGTGGTCATCGAGCCGTCATGGCCGGTATTCATCGCTTGAAGCATGTCGAGCGCCTCGCCGCCGCGGCATTCTCCGACAATAATTCTATCGGGTCTCATCCGAAGAGCATTTATGACGAGATGCCGTATGGTAATGGCGAATTTGCCCTCGATATTGGCGGGGCGGCCCTCAAGGCGGCCGACATGGGTTTGATTTAACCGCAATTCCGATGTTTCTTCCACGGTCAGTATTCTTTCATCTTCGGGGATATACGACGAAGAAACGTTCAACAACGTGGTTTTGCCTGATGACGAACCGCCGGCGATTATGATATTTTTTCTCGATTCGACGCAGAGCCTTATGAACTCCGCCATATTTTTGGTAAGCGTGCCAAAGTCGATTAAATCCTGTATCACAAGACGTTTCTTGGAAAACTTTCTTATAGTTACAAGCGGACCCATAAGGGAAATGGGCGGGACGACTATGTTGGCGCGGGAACCGTCAAGTAAGCGCGCGTCCACAATCGGCGTTTCTTCGTTGACAATCCTTCCTATCGGTTTGACCATCGCATCGACCACGTCGTTTAGTTCTTTATCGTCGACAAATCGTTTTTCAGCGATTTCCAGTTTTCCGCCGCGCTCGACGAGTATCTGGTCTTTGCCGTTGACCATTATTTCGGTAACATTATCGTCCTTGAAATATTCGTCAAGTGGACCTAAATGCTGTTCCATATTATCGGTAGATAGTAAATTAGTGGATTAGTTGATTAGTGAATTAGATGACTAATTCTCTAACCTCTTCCGTGTTCTAGTGTCCTGTCTCACTAATACCTTTACATTCGCTGTTCGTATTTTGTTTCAGCGTCAAGGCGCGAGGAGCGAAGCATACCCTCTGCGGTATGTAAGCGACGAGCAACGCCGACGATGAACAAAAGACATCAGCCCTTCGGGAAGGGTATTATTTGGACGGCTCCTGCGTCACTCCTCGTTTATGTATCGCAGAGGATACACCGCACTCGTCGTTTCTTGAATCCGTCTCAAATCCTACCCTTCAAATGTAAAGGTATTTGCGGGACAGGACACTAGGTGGCTAATTTTTTTATCAGATATAGGAAAAATCAAAAGCCGACCGATATGCCGACACGGTGGGTAACTCCGAGTTCGCCAAGAGTGCCGAGTGCATAATCGAAACGCAAAGCGAGTTCGTTCTTAAGCCGATTTTCCTCCAACAACGTTTCGGTGGGTTTCAAATTCATTCGGAAGGAAATCCCGCCGCCAAGTCCGCTAAAAACGTCGCCGCGTTTATATTCATAACCGAGACGAAAAACCGTATCCAGTGCGTCAAGATTATACTCAACTCCGAGCCGCGGTTTCAGGTAAAGATTTGACGGATTTTGTGCTTCTGCAATAAACTTCAGCGGCATATTCCCGACAAGATAAGATGCTCCGACGGTAAAATCAAGCGGCATGTTCTGTCCGTCGACGGAATGACCCAAGTTTCTCAAAGCGGCAAACCAATTTATGTTTTTGAGGAAATTGCTAAAAGCTCCGATATCGATAACTGCGCCGGTATTGCCAACTCCGGCATACGACTGGTTAAATATCTTTAATCCGCCGCCGACAAAAAAATTGTCCCTTATTCTGCGAGTATGTGCCACGACAAACACGGAGTTGCTGACGCTAAGTTTTTCAGACAGAATTACGCCTTTGTCATCCCGACCTTCTATGCCGTCAACACCGAGATGAAGAACGCCAAACCCCAGAGTGGTTTCGCCCAATTTTTGAGCGTATGAAAAAGAGCCGTATCTGACGTTTTGTATCCACGCAACATAAGAACCGGAAAGTTCATTCTTTTCCAAAGAAGCCAAAAGAACTGGATTTAAGAAAACGGAATCGGCGGTTCCTTCAATCGCAAGAGACGTTCCGCCGCCACCTGACGAAGCGGCCGAGGGGTTCAGACGCAAAAACTCCGCCGTGGTCGCGCTGTATAGGCAGGCAACATGTAACAGGCAATAGGCAATAGAGAATAGAGAATAGTAGCCGGCGATTTTTAATCGCCGCAAAGCGTCAACAAAAATTTGACGACTACAAAGTCCACGACTACATCGCTTAACCGCTGTAGTTATCGTGACGTTTCTAATTCTTTTCATTATTTTTTTACTTCCGCCAGCACTTCCCAAAATCCCCTCTTTAACAATTCTACTACTTCCCGATGCCGCTGTTCCGTTCTCTCGTCCATTTCCCGACGCCATTGTTCTGCTTCTCGATGCCGCTGTTCTGCTCGTTCATCCATCTTGACAATGTGTTCATCCATCTTGACAATGTATTCATCCATCTTGACAATGTATTCATCCATCTTGACAAGACGTTCATCCATCTTCGCAATGAGCTCTCTTATCTCGCCCCCTAATTCTTTTATTTCGCCTATCGTTTTTCTTGTCCCGTTAAAAACATAGAGCACCACACCCGTGACCGAGGACACCGTCCCGAAAATAGTAATCAATGCTATCGATAAATCGCTCATTCGCTTATCCCCCTAAAATAGTGATCGTGACTCGTTGCTCGTTTCATCCAGTCACAAGCCACCATCCACCAGTCACTATTTGCTATTCGCTATTTGCTATCTTGCTATTATTAAGGGCTTGGTTACTTTTTCGCCGTCAATTTCAATGGTATAGAAATACAATCCGTTGCCGAGAGCGCTGGAATCCCAAGTGTGCGCGGATGAGTGGAGTGTATCTTCTTTTATGAGGTCTCCGGCAATATTTCGTATCATGATTTCTCCTTTCGAGAAATTGACTGGTAAATTAAATCTGACCACATCTCTGGCGGGGTTGGGATAGGCGTAAACTTTTTCCGAAAAACTGAGGGGCGGACTTTCTATCGTAAATGAGAATCTCTCAACCCACCAGTTGCGGTTATTTAAACTGGCGATTTTCAAGTCTGCCGTATAGACGCCCGGCTCGGTCAATACTGGCACTCTCGCCACGACTGAATTATCTGTGACAAATATTGAACCCTTTACCGTCGCGCCGTTTGGTTTTGTGATATTCATGTAAGAATTGCTTGCGGATATTCCAAGTTTTGACGCCTCAACGCCAACGATGACGCTTGAGACCCCGCTTCTGACAACGGCGCCGCGGGCGGGCGAATAAGTCCCAAGTACAATAT
The DNA here is from genome assembly GCA_041694835.1 of Ignavibacteria bacterium. GTDB lineage: Bacteria > Elusimicrobiota > Endomicrobiia > PHAN01 > PHAN01 > JBGFRZ01. The sequence goes on along the minus strand of JBGFRZ010000069.1, from coordinate 7,498 downwards.
TGCCTGAACCGACGGTCGCTCCCCCTTCGACGTTTGACGGCGGAGCGGTTCTCATTATAGTCACATTTCCGAATATCGGTCTGTCATTGCCGAACATATCGGTCGCGATTCGTTTGTAGTCATTTATGGCCGATATGGAATAAGTGTAAATACCGTCGGGCAACGGATTGCCGTTCGCGTCCCGCCCGTCCCACTGCTCTTCCCATTTGCCGGCGGAACGGAAAAAATTCAGTGTCCTGACGAGTTTTGACCAATCGGAAGGTATCGGTTCGCCGTAAGTCGGACTGGCGGTATTTGAATCCACCGCCACCGAAAATGTCGGTGCATCCCTGTAAACTCTTATCCGGACGTTTGACGCTCCCGTAAGACGATAAGTAAATGTCTTAAGCCCAACATGGTCCACGATGGGATTGGCAAAGAGATTCATTATTCTTAAGACATTTACGGGCACGCTGAACCATGCGTTCCCGCGACGGCCCGTCCTTGGCAACGGGTCGCCCGTGACAGGAACCGGGGGATTTGTATCCGTTGGGTCAAAAGGACGCCAATGTTTATCGTACGCGTCTATAGAGACGATGTATATGCCATTTAGAACGATATTGCCCGCGTTGTCGCGGCAATCCCACTCGTCGGTATTCCACCAGGTAGAACCAGCCATTTCTCCGCTTCTTGGAACTTTATGAACCAGTGTTCTGACAACGGTGGTGGTAGATATGCCGCCCGGAAATCCAAAAGGCGTTCTCCATGTGACGGACGAGCAAACAGGATAGATTTGTATGCTGACATAAGAGTCGTCAAAGAGTTGATATCTAAAAAACCATGAAGGTCCCATGCCAAGTTGCGACTCTTCATTTTCCAAGTCGGTTCTTGGGCCCCTTTGTATGCTGTGGATGTATGGGCTCACGGAAACGGATGCGGGCGGTGGGTCGATTCCCGTCGTTCCCGTCCATGGCGGAAGCCAAGAGAGGCCGTTATCATAACTGTGCTGAGCGATGTATCTAAAATCGCCGAGCCGGTCACCGATATAATGTTTCAAAGTGGTGTTGCCTGTGTCAGGAAGCGGCAACCAATTGTTTCTTGAGTTGATATTCCCCGACGAAAACCAAACGCGATAAGTTACCGACGTCGCCCCTTGTGGCAGCGGCTCGGTGAATATTCTTATAACATTCGATTGCGTAGCGGGTTCGAACTTGACGCTTTCTATCTCCGCCGCAGCGCCGAAAGATACGACCATTATGAGAATCAAAGATATTTTTGAAATTGTTCCCATTCTGCCCTTCTACCTCTCTATCTTTCTACCTTTATTTTTTGTGTCTATAGAGCAAAAAATCCCTGACATGTATGACATCGCCCGGACGCCCGTCGACATCTATCTGGGCGGATATATAATTGCCCTCAGGATATATATGCGGGTCAGATGTGCCCGACGCTTCCAGTGTGTAAATTTCGTATGAAGGTGTATTGAATCTTCGTGGGACATTTGCCTCCAAAGTGTATTTGCCTTTTGCGTCTGTGGTTGTCCGGAAGCCACTCCCGATAAGAACAACACTGGCATTTGACAAGGGGCCAAGAACCACCACCTTCCCGTCGGCCGTCTCGCGGCCATAGTAAACCTTCCCACGAAACTCTACCGTAGTTACAAAGGGGATGCGGTCGCATGAATAAAACGATAAGATACACAGCAAAAGAAACAACTTTGCGCCATTAAAGGCCTTGAGATATTGTCTGTATGCTCTAAATTCTATCATATTGCTCCTATCTACCCCTCTGTCAACGACAGTGGTTAGTTAGTAGTAGCGAGTGGCGGGTAGATAGTAGATAGGGGGAACTACAACTTTTTTATCCCCCTATCTACTCGCTACCATCTACCATCTACTTTTTGTTATCAACCTATCCCCTACACCCTATACCCTATCATAGCTGCTATGTCGTTATTTTATTCCAACAAAGACGGCGTCACGAATATAACGACGGTATTTTCCGCCTCGACAAATGTATTTACCCTAAACAAAGTGCCAAGCAGCGGTATGTCCATAAGCAATGGAACACCGACAACTTTTTCTTCTTTTACGTTTTCCGTCAAGCCGGCGATTGTAATTGTGTCTCCGCTTTTAACGATGATTTCGGACGTCGCCGTGCGAGTAGCGACGGCCGGATAAACCCCGACCTTGTTCGCCCAATCGAGACGGCTGACTTCCGCTGTTAAAACGGCCGAGATTCTTTTATCCGGCAACGAACGCGGTTGAATTTGAAGTCTTATCCCATATTCTTTCCATTCAACGCTCCCGCCGCCGACGCCCGCGGCTACAATCGGATATTTACCGCCCACCAATACCCTTGCTTCAGTGCCACTTCTTGTCACCAACCGCGGTTTGGACATTATTCTTGCGGCGCCTTTTTCAAGAAGCATCCTGAAATTGGCGGTAAATGGAGTATATCTCGCCCAATCGCCTCCTTGCATAATAGAAGGTATTTCCGGCAAAAATTCTGGAGCCCGGGCGGCCACTCTCCAACTAACCTCCCCTGTTTTTATTTCGTCGGTCCACTTGATACCCGCTTCCCGGGCTTTTCTGTTGTTGACCTCCACGACTTCCACGGAGATTTGTATCAAAGGATCCGCCGCACTTTGCGCGTTAAGATGGCTCAAAAAACCGCTCGACAACGCCGCACTAAAAAACAAAAACCTAACTACACTAATTTTCATTTTTCGTTTCACAATTTTCCTTTCAATTATCCAGTGCATACACTGGCCGCCGCAAATTAAAATTTGCGACTTCTACCTTCTACCCTTCTACCTTTACTATTCACTATTCGCCATTTACCTTTATTTCTAAACTATCTGCTATTCGCTATCCGCTATCATAAGCGCGCCGCAGAACTGACTTCACTTTGGCGACAAGAACGCTCGGTTCAAACGGCTTGGTCAAGTAATCGTCGGTGCCCGAATCGAATCCCCATATTTGCTCTTCATCCTTGCTTCTTACCGTGAGCATAATCACCGGCAAATTTTCCAACGATTCGTCCTTGCGAATTTCCTTGCACAAAGCGTACCCGTCCATTCGTGGCATATTTATATCGACTATGGCAAGATCGAAGTTGGACAATTTTAGTTTATCCAGCCCCTCTTGACCGTCGGAGGCGGTGCCGACCTCAAAACCTTCGGCGGTTAAAAGGAGAGCCAGGATATTCAAATAATCTTCTTCGTCGTCGACGACAAGAATTTTTTTACGCATAGCGAGTGCTCTATTCGATGATTTGCCTATTTCGATGATTTGGGGCGCGCCATCATGTATGCAGTAATCGGCAACCATCATCTACGAGAATCTTATTTTTCCTTCACTATATAACCGCTTTTTTCAGCCCAGCGCAAGTCCATCCTGTTTAGCAACTCACGGAATTCCTGTCTGCTTCTTTCCATGCTTTCAAGAAATTCTTGTCTGCTTCTTTCCATAGTCGCTCGAAATTCTTGTCTGCCTCTTTCCATGTTTTCGAGAAACTCTTTTCTGCTTTCTTCTGCACGTTTATTTCCATCTTCGATAAGTTGCTGGGTTTTTTCGCTGCTTTCCTTGATGAGTTGCTGGGTGCCTTCCTTCATTTCACGGATTAACTCTTTTGCGCGAGCGTCCTCGCCCTCAATGGATTCTACCGTTTCTTTGTGTAGAACGGCAACCAAATTATCCGTTCTTTTGCTTAATCCGGCCGTCCATCTAAAAGCCACATCGCCGAATACCAAACTCAACACACCAAGCCCTAAACCGATGAATTCCATCAACTCTCCTATTCCCTCTGTCAACGGCAGTGGTTAGTGGTTAGTGGCTCGTGGTAGCGTAGTAGCGAGTAGCGGGTAGATAGTAGATAGGGGGAACTACAACTTTTTTATTCCCCATCTACTCGCTACCATCTACTTTTTGTTATCCACTATCCACTTATTAACCTATCAACCTGTTTTATATTATCAAATTTTTTAGTAAAATTCCAAATTTTAAAAAACGGGCAGAGTGAAGAAAAAAGTCGTTCCTTTGTTTGGTTCGCTTTCAACCCAGATTTTTCCGCCGTGAAGTTCCACAATGGCTTTTGCGATAGTCAAACCGAGACCCGTCCCTTTTGCGCCTTTGACTTTGTCTCGGACTTCTTGGACCTGTTCAAATTTGGAAAATATCCTTCCAAGTGACTCCCGCGGAATGCCGACACCCGTATCAGTGACGGAAACTATTACAAACGGCGATTGAGTGATTGAGCGATTGAGCGATTGAGTAATTGGCTGATTCACTTTTTCACTATTCACTATTTGCTGTTCGCTATTTACTCTCACTGTGATTTCTCCGCCTTCCGGAGTGAACTTCAAAGCATTGTTAAGGAGATTTGTAAGCACTTGTTTCAAGCGGTCTTCGTCGGCGCGCACATATAAACCATCACCGTCGGTCGTTTTATAGGACAGATTGATTTTTTTCTCAAGCGCCGCCGCTTTAAATAAATCGAGCATTTCCAAAATACTCTTGCTTAAATCCACTTTCACCGGAACAATATCCAACTTGCCCGCCTCTATTTTTGCCACATCCAAAAGGTCGTTGATAAAGCGGCCCAGACGCAGAGTGTTATTTTTGATTCTGTTCATGTTGTCTTCAATAACTTCCGCCGAAAAATTTTTTTTCTCAATCATAAGCGACACATAACTCTGAATCGCCGCCAATGGCGACCGAAGTTCGTGCGTTACGGACGCCACAAAATCCCTTTTTAAGTCGTCCAACTCCTTCAATTTGTCCGCCATTTTGTTGAATTCTTTCGACAGGACGGCTATTTCATCTTTGCCTTCATACTTTATATGATAGGTTAAATCCCCGCCCCCGATTTTTTGGGCGCCAACGACTAATTTGTAAAGCGGCGACGTCAAAGAATGACTCAGCCAAAGAGCGCCTGTAAGCCCCAAGAGCACGCCAAAAAAAGATACAACATACACCCTGTTTCTTATTTTTCTGAGCGAGTTATTTATCGAGGTTTCTATTTTTCCCTTTGAGAACCCGATAACGCAGACAGATTCTTTTCCGGTTCCTTCCAAGATCTTATGTTCGCTGATTATGACATCCTTCGATGCTAAGTCGTCGGCTTCCGAATGTAAAAGTTCAGGGGTGGTGTGCGAGATAAAAATTCCTTTTTTGTTTACGCATGCCGCAAAATCCACGAAAGGACTCGTTCTTTTTATAAGATTCGTGTAGTTTATCAATAACAGGTCGTCTCTCATAATTATCGCGTCTCTTGCAATCATTGAAAAATGTTTCATTGTTGTTTCTTGTTCTTGCTTAATGCCATCAAGCAGCGCCCGCCTTTCGAAAATATATATCGAAAAAGCTACGGCAAAGACGACTAAAACCATTAAGCCCACAATCACAAGCGAGAGTTTGTATTTTATTTTCATTTTGTTATATTATGCCGGTTTATCGTCTATCGTTTATCGTCTATCGTCCCGACGTCGGAACGCTACCCTTCTGCCTCTCTACCCCTCTACCTTTCTACCTTTACTATTCACTATTTGCTATTTGCTATTTGCTTTTATCTCTAAACTCTCAACTTTCATTCGGCTACTTGCTATTCGCTTTTTATTTTTGCTATAATCATTCCGGAGGTGATAACCAATGAACATAACATATCATGTCATCCTTGAAAAAACGGAAATGGGTTATTCTGTTCATTGTCCCGAATTAAGAGGGTGCTGGAGCCAAGGCCGCACCAAAAAAGAGGCTTTAGAAAATATAAAGGATGCAATTCAAACTTATTTGGATTCCCTTCAAGATGTACTCCGCAAAAAAGACGTCCATGAACTTGTAATTGCAAGATAACCATATGCATCGTCCGCCAACCCTGCCGCATAAACGTGTTGTGAGAGCATTTGAGAAAGCGGGATTTCGTATTGTAAGACAAGGCAAACACATCTCTATGTGGAACGGTCAGATAATGCTAACAATCCCACGTAATGACCCGGTTGACCCATGGACACTCAAAGGCATAATCAACGATGCCGGATTGACTATTGAAGAATTTAAGGATTTGGTGTAAAATTCCATTCATCTGAATTTTTTGAATTTATCTATTCGCTACTCCCCTTTACCTGAAAAATGCTCCGAATTCGTCATCCGTCATTCTCTTTTTAAATATTGCCTACTGCCTATTCCCTATCCCCTATTTGTCATTCATAATTCACTATTCGCTATTCACTATTTGCTTTTATCTCTCTAAACTCTCAACTTTCATTCGGCTACTTGCCATTCGCTTTTTATTTTTGCTATAATCATTCCGGAGGTGATAAATATGTCTAAAATCGCTATTGAAATTGATGCTCGGCAGATTGAAACTGCAATTCAAAAAATGAATAATCGAGAACAATGGCGGATTGCTAAAGAAATTATTGCTGCTCAGTTTAAGGATACTGTCAATAAATTTCGTCAAACTGTTAAACGAAAAGGTCTTTCTTACAAACAGATTAACAATATCGTAGAAAAAGCAAGAGAAGAATTTTATGCCAAAAGTCGTAATAGACGCTAATGTTTTTGTAAGTATTGTTCTTGGCGGCGAGATTTCTATAAAAGTATGCGACCTGCTTATCATAGGAGAATTCAAAATAGTGTATTCTCTTGTATTATTTAACGAATTAAAATTTGTCCTATCCCGGAAAGAATTTGAGTTTAACCAGTCGCAAATTGACAGGATATTGACTTTTATTGAAACCAACGGCGAACCGGTTTTCCCCGCTGAAAAAATTTCCGTCTGCCGCGACCCGAAAGACAATCCTGTATTAGAATGCGCGGTTGTAGGAAAAGTTGACTTTATAGTTACAGGCGACAAGGATTTGTTATCGCTTAAATCATTCAGAAAAATTCCTATCATAACGCCCCGTAAGTTTTTACAACTTTTTAACCCCTAATTCTTCTGGTTGCTCGTTTCTGCTTACTGGTTTGTCTGCATCCTGCATCCTGTATCCTGCATCTTGCATCCGTTTTTCTGCTATTCGTTATCCGTCATTCGTCATTCACCGTTCACCGATAACCGACAACTGATTGCCGATTACCCGTCTTTTACCGTTCACTGATTACTGATTACCGATTACTTGTCTCTTGTGCTCTACTGCGATACTGCTCCGTTTCTCCACCATCCACCATTCAAATAATTGAGGACCGTCCCCAATTGGAAGGACCGTCCCCAATTGGAATTGGCTCGGTGCAAGGGTTGAGCGCTATTGCTTCATCGCCTTTATCTCTGCCTTTAACCCTTCTATCTGTTTCTGCTGCTCCTGAATCGCTCTGACTAAAACCGCTGTAATGTTGCCGTAAGCAACCCCTTTTTGTCCCTCTTGGCCCGAAACAACTTCTGGAATAACTTTCTCTATCTCTTGAGCAATAAACCCAATCTGGCGTGAGTTATCCTGCTTCATATCGAACTCTCTTGGTCGAAGTTTCAGGACATTATCCAGCCCGTATCTCAAATCAGATATGTTTTCCTTGTAGGC
>JBGFRZ010000039.1:0-6433 GCA_041694835.1 Ignavibacteria bacterium | reverse complement strand
CGCACCACCCCCGACAGCTACATCTACTCGCACAGCATTAACGTCTGCGTGTTTTCGACAATAATAGCGGAGGGTTTGGGTTACAGTGACGCCGACACAGAAAAACTGTCCCTCTGTGCTTTTTTGCACGACGTTGGGATGTCGGCCTTTCTGGGAATAACATCCAAACCCGCAAGGCTTTCCGCCGGAGAGTTCGAAAAAATAAAGCTCCATTCAGATGAGGGGCAGAATATCATAAACACGCTCGCTAAACTCGACACCGGATTGAAATCCGTTCTTTCATCGGGGATACTTCAGATTCACGAAAGGATAGGCGGCGACGGATACCCCAATGGATTGAAAGGGGAGAAGATTCACGAGTTCGCGAAGATAATAGCGATATGCGACACTTACGAGGCTATGACTCATATGAGGGTTTATAAATCGAGTGAAATTCCACACATCGCCATAAAAAACCTGATAAACATCACCGGGGAAAACTTCGATACGGAGATGATGAAGGTTTTCATAAATTCGGTATCGCTCTATCCTGTGGGTAGCTACGTCAGGCTTTCGAACAACCAGATAGCGAGAGTAATAATGACCAACACTTCAATGCCGACAAGGCCCAAGATAAGGATACTCCTCGACGCCTCGGGCAAAAAAATCCCGGGAGATGAAGTCGTCGATCTTGAGGATTATAGTATAATATCAATTAAGGAGGCGGTTGACGAAACAAAACTCAAACTCGAGCCTAAAATACTCCTTGAGCTGCAGTCACAGAAATGGTGGCTAAAAGGAGTGTAATAAAGGAGAGTAGATGGTAGTTGGGTGATAGCGAAAAAACGGAGGCGGGTAAAAACAACACCGATTAGAATCAGGAGATGACATAATAAGACACAGATTATACGGATTAACTCCGTTAGAAATTTTTGATGAAAGGACGCCCGGAAGAACTTTTAATTTTCCCAATGCAACTATAATTTCTAACGGGGTGAACACGGAAAGATACATTTGGACGCAGATTTTCGCAGATGAGTTTATAGTTGCTTTAATCTGCGTTTATCAAAGTTGTTTCTGCGTTCATCTGCGTTCAATTATTTTTTAGGACGCAGATTTACAGGATTATCGCAAATTAAAAACTTTACCACGAAATCACGAAAATTAGAAATCACAAAATTCTTTACAAGTATTTTCGTGTTTTCACGCTTTCGTGGTTCAAATCTTTTTTCATCTGCGTTTATCAAAGTTGTTTCTGCGTTAATCTGCGTTCAATTAGTTTTTATGTTGCTGATTTTCTCGATGGTTAAAATTCAGTCTATTCTGTGGTTATAAAATCATAGGAGGAGATTTAATGAAAAAACACTATCTTTTGACACCCGGACCGACACCAGTTCCGCCGGAAGTTCTGATAAAACTTGCCTTGCCGATCTTACATCACAGGACGTCGGAATTCGGCGAGATTTTCACTTCAGTTTCGGAAGATTTAAAGTATATATTCCGGACAAAGGACGATGTCTTCATATACGCATCGTCGGGAACGGGAGCGATGGAGGCATCTGTGGTCAATCTGCTTTCAGTCGGAGACAAGGTTCTCGTTGCTTCATCGGGGGTTTTCGGAGACAGATGGTCCAGAATAATATCCGCTTTCGGAATAACACCGGACTTGATATCATCCGAGTGGGGCGAAGCTGTCGAGCCTTCGCTTATAGAAGAGTTTTTGAATAAAAACCCGGACACGAAAGCTATATTTACGACTCATACGGAAACGTCGACGGGCGCGCTCAACGACTTAAAAACGATAGGTGCGATAGTATCAAAAACCGACGCTGTTCTTATAGTTGACGCTATATCCGGCCTCGTCGGTGAGCCTCTGCATAAAGATGATTGGAATCTCGATGTTGTGGTCTCGGCTTCTCAAAAAGGCGCCATGCTGCCGCCAGGACTTTCTTTTATATCGTTCTCTCAAAAAGCATGGGCTCTGTGCGAAAAATCCACTCTCCCGAAGTTTTACTGGGACATGAAGAGAATGAAAAAATCCTCCCTTGAGAAAGAAACACCTTTTACCCCTGCCGTCGGACTTTTCGTCGGACTTCAGGAGTCGCTAAGGCTCATAAAGGCTCACACCCTCGAAAAACTTTGGGAGGAGTATCTTGTTCTTGCCGAAGCAACGAGGGAAGGTATGAAAGCGCTGGGGTTAGAGCTTTTCGCAAAAGACCCGTGCAGGGTCGTCACAAGCGTAAAAGTTCCTGAGAATATCGAGGGCGGTAAGATAGTCAAGATAATGAGAATCGATTACGGGGTTTCTATCGCCGGCGGGCAGGAAAAACTGAAAGGAAAAATCATAAGATTCGCCCACATGGGTTACATTACAAGACCCGATATACTCGTCGGATTCTCGGCGCTTGAGATGGTCCTAAAAAGACTTAATCACAGATTCGAGCCGGGCAAAGCCATGGCCGTAGTCGAAGAAAAACTGAAATAAAACTTCTCGGACGGGATTCAAATTTTCAAGAAATTCGCGAGAATTTCACAGGGGAATCTATGTACAAGATACTGATGACATATAAAAGCGTCGAAGGTCTTGACACCTTGATTAAAAATCAGAACTTCAAACTTGATATCAATCCGAAGCCCGATATCGAGACATTGAAAAAACTTATAGTAGATGTTGACGCCATACTTATCCGTTCGGAAGTGAAAATCACATCAGAAATAATAAGCATGGCTAAAAATTTGAGGCTTATAGCTCGCGCCGGAACCGGCGTTGACAATGTCGATGTAAAAGCCGCATCCGAAAAAGGCGTCGCCGTAATAAATGTTCCCGGTGGCAATACAATAGCCGCCGCTGAACACACGATGGCGCTCATACTTGCCGCCGCAAGAAACGTGCCCGAAGCTCACGCCTCACTTAAAGAGCACAAGTGGGAGCGCGAAAAGTACACGGGCTTTGAGCTTTGCGGAAAAACAATCGGACTTGTAGGATTTGGAAGGATTGCCAGAGAGGTCTCTGTCCGCTCGAAAAGTTTCGGAATGAACGTTGTCTCATACGACCCCTATATATCCTCGGAGTTCGCCAAATCACTCGGGGTTGATATGGTGGATACGTTCGAAAATCTTCTCAAATTGAGCGACATTATATCAATACACATCCCCCTCTCGGATTCGACGAAGAATCTCATAAACAAAGAATCCATATCAAAGATGAAAGACGGTGTATTGATAATAAACACCGCCCGAGGTCCGATAGTAAACTCCAAAGACCTCGCAGAAGCACTTTCCGACGGAAAGGTAAGAGCGGCGATTGATGTTTTCCCCGAAGAGCCGCCGAAAGAGTTCGCTCTGATAGATGCCAAAAACATCGTAGTCACACCGCATCTTGGCGCATCTACGGAAGAGGCGCAAATCAAGATAGCGAAAGAGGTCTCGGAATGTATAGTTGATTTCTTCGAAAAAGGAATAATAAGAAATGCCGTAAACATGCCTACTATAGACATAGAGACTTTCAAAAATATAAAGCCGTATCTCGAGCTTGCCGAAAAAATGGGCAGATTCCATTCTCAGATTTCGGACGGCGCCCCAAAGGAGTTGAACATCACCTACAGCGGCGAGATAAATGAACTTCCTACTCATTTACTTACGCTTTCATATCTGAAAGGAGTTTTCATCTCGATAGTGGAGGGGCCCATCAACTACATAAACGCTCCACTAATTGCAAAAAACAGAGGGATTTCAGTTAACGAAAAAAGGACATCGAAATCCGAGGACTTCAGCTCACTACTGACGGTTTCTCTAATGACCGAAACCGAAGAAAACGAGGTGTCGGGAACGATTTTTTCCCATAAGATGCCTAGAATCGTAAGGATAAACGGACTGCCTCTGGACGTATATCCGGCCGGCTGCATGCTTTTTCTTCTGAACGTCGACAAACCTGGGATTATAGGAAAAGTCGGGACGCTTCTGGGCGAGAACAAAATAAACATAGCAGGAATGGATGTGGCGAGGGTTTCTGCAGGAACAGATGCTTTCACGTTGATAAATGTCGATGCTTGCCCATCTGGCGGAATACTCGAACAAATCAAAGAGATAGACGGCGTAAAAAAAGTTAAGTACATAGAGATATAATGTCGGCGATAAAATTCGAATCGGTATCTAAATCCTACCGGGAAGTTTCGATAAAAAACATCTTTTTGAAAAAAGCCACCACGGGTGTGAAGGATTTAAGCTTTGAGATAAAAGAGGGCGAAACTTTCGGGCTTCTTGGTCTTAATGGCGCTGGCAAAACCACCACACTCAAGCTTATACTCGGACTCATCAGACCCGACAAGGGCGATGTTTCGCTTTTCGGAAAAACCCCTCCCTTCGATAACATACTTTCAAGAGTCGGATATCTTCCCGAAATATCTTATCTTTACAAAAATCTGACTACGCGGGAAACCCTCGACTTTCTTTCAAAACTGTCGGGCACAAAGGTGTCGAAAGACGGGTTCAAAAAAACCCTCGAATTCGTTGGGCTCGATGTCTCGCTCGAAAAAAAAGTTTTCACTTTCTCCAAGGGCATGCTCCAACGACTTGCCGTGGCACAAAGCATCGTTCACAACCCCGACATGCTTATATACGATGAACCCACATCAGGACTCGATCCTCTGGGGATAAACGAAATGAGAAAACTCATAGAGACTCTAAAAAAGTCGGGAAAGACGATAATACTTTCTTCGCATTACATCTCCGAAGTCGAAAAGCTTTGCGACAGGGTCGGGATACTCGTCAACGGAACGCTTGTAAAAACAGTGGACTCCCGTCAGTTTTCAAGACCGGGAGAACTTGAAGGGATATTCTTGAAAACAGTTTTATGAAAACGCTCACGCTTTCTTACTACACACTCGTCGAAAACATCAGACAAAAGATATTCTATGTTTTAATTTTGTTCGGAGTTGTTCTTCTGGCCGCGGCGGGGCTTCTCGGTGTTATAGGGGGCGAGCAGAAAATAAGGGTTTTGAAAGATCTCGCAGCTTTTGCGACCGAGTCCATAGCGCTTTTTTCATCGATATTCATAAGCTCAACTTTTATTTACAGCGAAATCGAAAACAAGTCAATACACATGATTTTCTCGAGACCCGTCAAGAAGGCAACATACCTGATAGGAAGATATCTGGGAATTCTCTCGTCGCTCTCTATAATGATTATTTTCATGACACTCCTTGGACTTCTTGTTGTTATTGTTTCCGGCGGGAAGGGCGAGCTCCAAGATGCCCTTAACGTTTTGATGACTATACTAAAGATAGCCATCATAACCGCCCTTGCGCTCTTTTTTGCGACTATAACGACGTCTAAAATCACTTCAATGGGATTTACTTTCTTTTTCTGGATGCTGGGGAATTTTACGATGGAGCTCGATTTTTTAAGCAGGATGGCGAACTCTTTTGTTCTCAAAGTATTCTCTTTATTTATTTACACAATTGTCCCCCACCTCCACAAGTTTTCAGCCCAAAGACCATTCGGAATAACCGAGTTTTTGCTGATTTTCCTCTATAGCGTTATTTACGTGTTACTCTGCATGGCAGCGTCACTGCTTTTGTTCAGAAAAAAAGAGTTTTAACCTATGGTCAAAAATTACGTTTTAGTCGCGATGCTTTTAACAATGTTCGCCATCGGAAACTTTGTTTCGCTTTTGATTCCGACGCACACCAAACCTTATTTTAAGAATCCCCCACCACCACCAACGAAGTTCGCGTTTCTCGATGTATCAAGCGTGCTTTTGGGGTTCAGGAAATTCGGCGCCGATATAGCGTGGATACAGCTGCTACAGTATCTTGGAACTCAGGATAATTCTAACCTTACGCGGGAGGAAAGTTTTTACATAGCTCTTAGATCTGCCAAAAAACTTCTTGGCATAGATCTTGTGAAGGAGATGGATGTAAAAGAGACAAAGCCCGATTTTGAAAACGGAAAAATAAAATACATGGATCTTGCAAAATACACAAAAAGGGTGATTAGGCTCGACCCGAAATTCAAATACGCTTATCTTTTTTCCGCGGGGGCTCTCGCGTGGAATTATGAAAGAACGAGCGAAGCGCTTGAAATTTTGAGGGAGGGCATAATAAACAATCCGGACGAGTGGCAGTTTTATACGTATATATCAGCGATTTTATACAAAGAAAAGCGGTATCACGAAGAGATGCTCTTGATACTTGAAAAAGCAATAAGGCAGAAAGACTCGCCGAACATAATAAAGGTGATAGTCGCGAATTACTACGAGAAGGAAAAAAGATATGCAGATGCCATAAAGATATGGATGAACATCATAGAATCGAAGGACCCTATGTATTACGAAAGAGGCCTCGGGAAGGTAGAAAAACTCTCCGCAACATTGGGTTTTTAAAAATGGGTCTTCTCCATTTTTTGTTGTGCGTATAAAAACAAAGTGTTTGAGCGGGTTTAATCAAGTGTGAAC
>JBGFRZ010000082.1:0-126657 GCA_041694835.1 Ignavibacteria bacterium | reverse complement strand
ATCTGCGAAAATCTGCGTCCTAAAAATAATTGAACGCAGCTCAATGCCGATGTTGACAAAATTGGCGCAGATGTTTTTAATATCTACCAAATCTGCGAAAATCTGCGTCCTAAAAAAATAATTGAACGCAGATGAACGCAGATTTTAAAGCTCATAATTCTAAGAATATCTGCATTAATCCAATCGAATCCGTCTTTATCTGCGCTCTATATTTATTACATCATATTCTCTCAAACTTTATCTTTGAAAGGCAGTTTCACGATAAAAGTCGTCCCGATTATGACTTTTCAAGAAACTTTTCGATTGCGGTTTTCAAATCGTTAATGTTGACTTTCGTGTTTATGCACGGACCCATCGGTCTTATATTCGGTATAGCAAAAACCTTCGTAGGATATACCGCCAGAATGCCCTCGCAAAGCTCCCTCTCGCACGCTACTGCCACTACGAGTTCGGAGCGGTTTTCCTCAACCCATTTTTTTGCGAGGCGACCGCCAGTGGCTATTTTTACTATTATATCAAATTTTTCTTCGATTTTCAATATGTCGGCTATGTCGCATTTTCCGCAGGATTTGCAGTTAAGTATGTCCGTAGTCACCCTGTGAGGGCAGGCGTCGAACTGAAGGCAGTGGGGAAGAAGCACGATTAAACCCCTGAACTTACCACTGCGAACGGTATCGTTGTTGAGTTTAACTATCTTTTTTTCAAAATACTCTCTGCTTCCGGAAAATATTTTTCCCAAAAAGAGAAAAAATGGGGCGAGGAGCCTTAAAGAGAAGTGGCGGGCTATGTCAGAGTTCATCGGAAAACCTCTTTATCGTATCCGGCAAAAGACAGGTTTTGCATCCCTGTCTTTTGTCTCCGCAGAAATCCTGAAATATCTGTATCAAACCCTGTGCCTGCCTTTCCTTTTTTATCCTGAAATTCCTTCCGAAATAGCCGCCAAAAAGATAGCATCCCATTTTTCTGGTGGTCCTGTTCGGCTCAAGCGCGGGAAGTTCGCAATAAAAACTATGGATTATCTTTTCAAGGCACGCATCATTTGATTTAGTCCATTTGTATAGAACGGGGATTACGGCGTTGACAACCGCCGAAAGCGCCCTCTGAGGGCCTATTAAGGAGGAAGGGGGCGAATTCCACTTATGACCAAACTTTGCTCTTGAGGCGAAATAGCCCTTGGGCTCTACTGCAAATAGGTCGCCGATAAGTTTGATTATATCTTTCGGAGCGTTTTTTCCTGAAGTTAAAACGGAAAGAGTTTTCACCCACGAAACGGCGAGATTTAGAAAACCGATTCTTACCGCCGCATCTATTATGAAGCTCGCTCCGTATAGCCTCCTTTGAGGAAAATTGGGGGGTCTAATCCGCCTGAAGCACCACTCTCCGATTTTCATTATTTCTCCGCAATATTTTTTGTAGCCGCGAAAAATTTGCTTATAGTTCTGGACAATATGGGCGGTTTCCTCATCATCGGAAAAATCGCCTTCCAAAAAACCGCCGGCGCCGTAAAAAATAGCTTGTATATGGGTTGCTCTTTCGATGTTGTTTAACGAGCCGACCACGGTTTTTATCTTTTTGAAAGTTACAAGCGAGGCGAGTTTTTCCATCTGTTTCTTGTTTTCCTTGTAACCCAGGGATTTGAGGAAACCCGAGTATATCTCCTCGTCGGAGTCATCTGACAACATCTTTGATTTTAATATGATTCTGCCGTCGCCGGCATCATTCAGAAAGTTTTCGATATGTTCAAAATCTGAAGGATTTATGTTATCGCCGCAAAACCCCCTTCCTGCAAAACTCTGATATGGATAGTCGTCGAGATTCAAATCGAAAGGCCCTGCAATATACTCGCCCAAACAAAGCTGGAAAATACCGTTCTCTTTCCTTTTCGTGTCGTTTACCAAAAACACATGGAGTTTGACGCCCGAGAAATTTTTGTCATTGTGGTGCCCGTGTCTTTTCCAGTCCGATGCGAACTTGTGAATTTCGACATCGGCCTTAAATTTTTGTTCGCCGATGATGAACTCCGCACCGCTGAAATCCGGTCCGGTGTCGGGATTCCACTCTCCGGGGTTTATGACTCTCAGTTTTTCCGAAGAGAGAACTTTCAAGTTTCTTTTCTCGAACTTCTGCTCGAACCATATCGCTCTCAGTATTTTTTCGCTGAAAGGTTGCTCTGATATGGATGAAGGAACGGCGGTGTATATTTTTGGGGCATCTTTTACCAAAAGGACATTATCTCTCATTTTTATATAAAAATCTTTGAAAACCATGGGATTATTTTACCAAAATAATTCCGCAAAAACAAGAAAATTCAGGGGAGTATTTCCTCGAAATCCGAGGGAGGGCACGAGAATATCTTCTCCAGGAATCTGCCGTAGTGCTCAAGGCGGGGGTTTTCTTTAAGAATCGCTTTCAAAGCGACTATCAACTCATCCTTCCCGTATAACTTCTCCGTCGAGGGAATCAAAGCGGGTATTTGCTTTTTTCTGGCTACCGACGGCTTTAACTTCAACGTCTGTATGTTCATTTTCCTGCATTCATACTCGACGATTCTTATCTCGTCTTCAAGCTCTTCTTCCTTTCTGATGAGAGCGAGGAGTTCTTCGAGACCAAAAATCAGCAAAGGCTCATATTTCAGCCTTTCCTCTGGACCAAAATCGCTTTGTGCATTTTCGAACTGCTCTATCATTTTCATCTGCCAGTGTTCCTTCGAAACGGCAAAACTTTCAGGATAGACGAAAGCGAGCAGTTCGTTGACCGAGTCGTGGTATAGGAGAAAATGCTCCGCATAAAACATGATGCCACACTTCGGACATTTTACGACGTTAATCTCGCCGCCCAAAAGAGAATCCTTCAGCGATGGATCTTCGATGACATTTATAACGCTCCATAACTCCGCCACAAAAACCTCGCCGCACGGACATTTCACTTCTTCAATTTGCGATAGCGACATAACAGCGGTATTTTAGCATAATCCACGAAGATTTTCAAGGTTTTTTTGCCAGCGGGTGAAGTTTTGCTTTTTGATTTGGAAAATAAAAACGATTTTTGTACAATTACATTCTGCGTCCTGGTTTTATTGAAAAGGAGAGAGTTTATGCCAAAATCCACCGCTTCAAAAAAGTCGCTATCAGCAAAAGAAATCGCCGAACTGAGGTCAAAGCACCTGCTACCCTCGACGATGACCTATTTCACCGAACCAATAAATATAATCAGGGGAGAGATGCAGTATGTCTACGACGATTCGGGAAAAAAATATCTCGACGGATTCTCAGCGGTGGTGACGATTTCCGTCGGGCACTGTCATCCCGATATTGTGCCAAAAATTCAGGCGCAGGTCGCAAATCTTCAGCACATGACCACCCTTTATTTCCACCCCAATATAGCGCTTTATGCAAAAAAAATGGCGGAGGTCTCAAAGAACGCAAATCCGAATCTTCAGGTGTCTTTCTTTACCAACGCCGGATGCGAGGCCAACGAACTGGCGGCTCTCCTTGCAAAAAATTTCACAAAGCAGATGGAGTTCGTCGGACTGAGACATTCGTTCCACGGCAGAACGCTTATGGCTATGTCTCTGACGGGACAGAGCGCCTGGCGTCATTCGTTGCCTTATGTTTTTGGCGTCTCTCACGCCCCCGCGGGATATTGTTACAGATGTCCTTTCGGAATTACTTATCCGGACTGCGACATGGCTTGCGCGAAAGAAATCGAGCAAGTCATCAAATACTCCACCAGCGGACATATAGCGGGATTTATCGCCGAGCCGATACAGGGATTCGGAGGTGTGGTTGACCCGCCGAAAGAGTATTTCAAAATTGCATACGAAATCGTCAAAAAATACGGCGGCGTCTATATTTCCGACGAAGTTCAGACGGGCTTCGGCAGAACGGGCGACAAGTTTTTCGGGATAGAACAGTGGGATGTCAAACCCGACATAATCACTATGGCAAAAGGCATCGGCAACGGCGCTCCGCTTGGGGGAATAATCACCACGACCGAAATCGCCGAGTCTATGAGAGGGAAGGTTCATTTTAACACTTATGGCGGAAATCCCGTCTCGATGGCTGCTGGTCTTGGTGTACTGGAAGTCATTGAAAAATATGATTACGCCCACAATGCCGCTGTCATCGGCAAATTCTTAAGAGATAAACTCATCGCCCTGATGGACAAGCACAAAATCATCGGCGATGTCAGAGGAAAAGGTCTGATGCTCGGCTTTGAACTTGTCAAAGACAGAAAAACCAAAGAGCCGGCGGCAAAAGAGACATTGCGCGTTATGGACCTTTGCAAAGACAGGGGGCTTCTCGTCGGAAAAGGGGCGATGGCGGGCAATGTCATAAGAATCAAACCGCCACTATGCATAACCAAAGACGACGCCGAGTTCATCTACAAAGTCCTTGACGAAGTCCTTGGAATAATCGAAAAAGAGAAGTAAATCTACTCGAAAAGATTTAATATAGGGTTCACTGACGCTTCGCTAAAATTCACCACAGAGGCACCAGGAACACAGAGAAAAAACTTTACCACAAAAGCGCGAAAGTTAGAAATCACGAAAAAAATAATCCACCTATTTCCCCCTTTAATAAAGGGGGATTGTTTCGTGTCTTCGTGGTTCAGAGTTTTAATAACACAGAACTCACATCTTCGCGGGTGATTTCTCTGTGAGGTTCTCATTTTTCTTTGTGTCTCTGTGGTAATTAGCATTTTAGTGTAGCGTCAGCAGACCCTAATATAGACAACGGGCGGAAATCCGGAAGAAACCATGGGCGGAAACACTAATAATATCAGTAAAAATGTGAAGCGTCCCCATTTTCCATTTTCATTTTCATTGTTTCATAGATTTCACTATATCGTATAATCCGGGATAAAATGGGTTTATCGAGAACGCCTCGTGGGCGTAAAAGCTCGCTTTTTTCTTCTCGCCGCGGCCAAGCGATATCTCCCTAAGCAGGAGATATGGGGTTATGTAGTTCTCGTTTCCCTTGATAAGCTCTTCCATAAGCGCCTGCGCCGCATCGATGTTACCGATAGCCATTTTGACTTTCGCTATTTTTACCGCTATGACCGGGGATCTGTCGCTGTCATAAGCTTTTTGATACTGTATTAGCGCACTCTCAAAGCTTCCCTGTCTTCTTAAAATATCTCCCAACCTCACATGGCCGATTGAATCAATCGATAAAAACTCCTCCTCTGACTTCGCTCCATACTTGGGAGTATCCGGTACGCCGTCCGAAATCCTTTCCTGAATTCCAGCCGCTATACTTCCCTTCCATTTTCTCTCAATCGATTCAAAAGAAACCTTTGATACTTTTCTAAAAGATTCCTTTTCTTTCAATACGGCGATGTATTCAAGCCACTTTTTCAAAGCGCCCTGACCGTATTTTTGGACAAAAAAATCCACGAAACTTGCAACCTGAGCGAAGGCAAGCGAAATATCTTCCTGAGTCGGAAGAAACACAAGCGAAGGGGACATCTTTTTAAAAGGAATGAGACTGTTTTTTTGAACGGCTTCTTTGAGCATCTTAGCCGAGTAGTCCGAAAGATAATTCGACTTATCAAGTCGCCACAGTGTGTCCGTATATCTTGAAACGCCCTCATGAAGCCACAGCGGGGCGTTATTTCTTGTTATCCTGTTTATGAGAAGATGGCAGTATTCGTGGCTTAAAGTGTCGAGCCATCTGTAACCCAGGGGGAGATTTCTCGGCGAGAGGAGCATTATCCTGTTGAATTTGCATATTCCGACGGTTCCGGATTTTTCAAGGAGAGCAAGCCCGAGAGTAGATGCCATAGCGAATGAATTCTTGTCGGGATAAATCTCGACAACTATCTTGTCGGGCGGAAAATAGCCGAGGAGTTCTCCGTTTTTTACATAAATTTTTTCAAGGGCTTCAACTGCAAAATCCGCCATTATCTCGTCAGGGGGAAAGTATCTCACTTTGAAATGCTCTGATTGAACTTCACTGAAACTTTTTTCAATCGAAGACATAAAACTTAAATATCGGAACAGAAAATCATCTTTTTTTGCGGCGCCAAGAATCCCGAGACCCTTTGAATACTCCCCCGTGTAGAGTAAAAACCATGCCATGTACCTATGTTTATCCATCATAGAGTATCGCTTATCCGCGAGCATATTGTTGAAGCCTTCGAAATCTCCAGAGTCGAGCATCTTTAAGGCGAAGCTTTCATAACTGTTCCCGGCAAATAAATCAATAGCGCAAAAAAATGCCATGATAAAAGCAAAAATAACAGCCATACAATTCGCACCAATCCGACAAAAAATATTTGTGACGCGGGATTTCGTGAAGCTATACCGCTGCCGACGCCAAGATAAATAATCTTTTATTCATTGTCCTATAAGCTTCCTGTAGTATTTTTGTATGAGTTTTTCATACTCCTCGGGGTATTTTTCCTGCAAGGCCTTCAAAATCTCGCTTCTGAATTCCTGCGGCACCTTGAACTCATCGGCACCCGGGAGCTCAACTTTTCCGAGTCTTACGCCGTAAATTCCGCCGGGACCGCGCGGGCGGAGCGACGGAACCGGCTTTTGACCATAACTCATCGCCCCCATGGAAGCCGATGCCGACTCCATATCGGACAACAGGTTAGAGAGTAAATCAATCGCATTTTTCTGATTTTCCAGACTTTTAAACGTATCATACCTTGAGAGATTTTCCGAAGATGCCCCCATCTCCGCCGAAGCTGAGCTCATATTCGAAAGAATCTGATAAGGTATCGCCGCGGTCGCAGCTGTTATTTTTGACAGATTCTTCCGCACGTCATTTAATTCGTCCCTGAGAGAGGACTGTCTCTTTGAAACGGCGTTCATTTCGTTTTGCTCGGATTGGGAAAACTCTGTAGCGGGCGTCTTTCTTAAAATCTCCAGGATTTCCTTCTCGCCGCTTAATATCTCATTCAGGGCAAGTATGTCGTCTTTTTTCGGCTCTTTTGCATCCATCAAAAGAACCTCCTTTATGTTAGACAAATTCGTGAGCACGTCTTGCAGATATTTCTGGGAGTTATGAACCTTGCCCGACGAAAACTCGCCGTATATCCTTTCCATAAGAGGCTGCGATTGCGCAATCCCTGGGATATTCACTTTTAGTAAATCCGCTTTTCGATTCAACTCTTTCTGTCGTACGGCGAGTTCTTTGAGGAGTTTTTTCTGCGCCGAAAACACTTTTTTTAGACGCGAATCCTCATGCTTCGACGTCAGGGTATAAAGTTCTTCCTGTTTTTTTATTATCTCTTTCATTTTCCGACTCAAATCGGACAATTGCCCTGAGATTTCCCGCGGAGCGCTTTTAATGGCAAGATTTTCGGCGGCTTTTCTCATGGCGTCTCTCATTTTTTTTAACTCATCTTTCAAGTTCTCCATAATTTTCTTCGCCTCTTCAAAATTCGACTTCATAAGAGCGTCTTTTATCGCGGAAGCGGCGTCTTGAGCGGTCTTGAAATCCATATTTTTCAAAGCCGAAGAGTTTATGAACTCCTCCGGCAGTATTTGCGGCATATCCCTTATGAGATTTTCTATTTCTTTCATAATTTCTGAGATTTCTTCCATCTGTGCCATAAGTTCCTGCGCCGAATGCTCCTTTATATTTTCGAACGCCAAGTCAAATTTTTTCTCCATATCCGCGAATTTAGATTCAAGATCGCTGAGGTTTTGATGCTTCATCACGTCCTGTGAAAGAAGAGAGAGCTTCTCAAGGAGCGATATGGCTTCCGTTTGATTGCTTTCAACGCCGTGCGCGTCTTGTTTTTCTGCGAAATTCACCGCTCCACTCAAAGGTTTTCGCTCTAAATAATTCAAGGTTTCTTCCATCCCCCTATATTCGCTCATGAGATATCCATCGAAAAAAGGGTCCTCCAACATTTTTTTCAACGTTTCTTTTAAGCCGCCCGACGCATTGCGGACGGAGTCGAGGATTTTCTTCTGGGCTTCTTTGATTCCTTCCCACGGAGGCGTTTTTTGCGACCTCAGCTTTTCCCTCGCCGCGATTTGTTCGCTTAAAATCCTCAAAACTTCATTTGAAAATTTGTCCAGCTCCCGCATTATATTTTTGTGGTTTTTTTCGTAAGTCGCTATTTCAAAAACAAATGTCTTCGAAAAACCCTCGGAACCGTTTCCGTCCGTCGCAGACAAATAGTATTTTATCGTGTCGCCGGGCTTTGCTGAAATTCTGCCAAATCCCCAGAGGTGTTCGCCCAATCCCCCTTTTTTCCGGTCGAATTTAAGCGGTATCTCGTTTTGAGAATCACCCGATTTATAAACAAGTTTGAGCGAACTTACGCCGAAATCATCCTCGAAAGAATAGATAATCGGGATGGTTTCGTCTCCGCTCAAGAGCAAATCCTGAGCCGGCGAAATTATATCTATTTTGGGCGGCAAATCCTTCAAGACATCTATCCTGTAAGTTGAACTCAAGTGTGTCTTTGAATTTTTGCGTATCGCGAATTTGTATGTTTCGCTTTTTGAAGCTTTCATGCTCAACCTCGCGGTTTTCCCGTCATTTGAAAGCCTCATCGTAAGACTTCTGTTTTCAAAAAACAACTCCGCGAAGTCGATGCTTTCCTCCGCTTTGGCCGTTATATTAATCAGGGTTCCCTCGTAACACTCCATATTTGGCTCGTTATTCGTCATCTTCTCGGGAAGACCTGTGTATTGTGGATATGTGTATCTGATTTCGATATTTCTGAAAACGATTGGCCTGACAGTTTTGATGATATATTCTTTCGTCTTGGATGTTCCGATTTTAAACTTATATTTAATATCGTCAATAACCTTATCATAGCGATAACTCCAGATGATTTTGTTGTCAATTTTTTTCGATGCCATGTCCTCAATACTTGTTTTTTCATATTTCGTGCTTATCAAAAGCGAGGGTCTAAACGGAACTTCCGCCGGAAGAGACGCTGAAATCGTGACGGAGTCGCCGTAAGAAACTTCCGCATCCCCGGGAGTGATTTTCACAACGGCAATATCAAGCGGTTTCCTGAGAAGGTTGTTCAGCGCATATCTGAATTCAACAGGCATAACGAAAATGTAAGCCGCCAAAATCAACATCGCAGCGGATAAATCAGCGACTCTGCCTGTTATTTCAAACGGCATCACTTTTTTTATCTCCAAATTTTCGATGTGACCGCATGACTTTTCTAGATGTTCGTTCTTGAATACAAGACTTGTCTCAGAAACAAAATGCATCGGGGTTTTTATGAACGAATAACTTGTCGAAATATCGTCGGCAAACGAAGGGAATCTGGATTCGACGTATTTTATCAACGACTCATCGTTATATCGCTTCCCGAAACGTTTAACATATCTCAAAAGTAGATAAAAAAACCAGAAGAAAACAACAGCGAAGTAATGCTCAACCGTAAAATAGGCGTTTACCAGAGCCATCACAATGAAAAGGAATAAAAAAACAACGGTAGCGGAGAAAAAATCAAGCGAAAAATTAAAAACGCTCAACAGTAAAAACCTTCTTTTGAGCTTCTTTACGAAAATAACTATTTTTTTAGACGCATCCATAATCCAAGCAGTTTATTACAAAAATAAAACCTTTTACCACAGAGACACGGGGAAAAATGAGGTAGTTCAAGAACTACCCCGATTGTCATCGGGAAAATTACCCACGAAGATGTGAGTTCTGTGTTATTAAAACCCTGAACCACGAAGACACGAAAACGCGAAAAATATCGTTCTCTTTTTGTAAATCCCCCTGCTTCGCTTCCCCCTAAATCCCCCTTTTATTCCCCCTTTAATAAAGGGGGGGAGGGGGGATTTAGAGGGGGATTTTCCATGATTTCTAACTTTCGCGCTTTCGTGGTAAAGTTTTTTCTCTGTGCTCCTTGCCCCGTTAGAAAAATCCTTTCTAACGGGGTGAATGCCTCTGTGGTGAATTTTTCAGAAGTTTTCGGCGAGGATTGTCCGCACCCGTATTTATCGGGGAGTTCCGCAATCATAAACGAACGACGGGCGAGATTTCCGGAAAATTAAGCGAAGAAATGTTCTAAACTCATCAGACAATCTCCACCTCTCCCCAAATCGCGATTTTTCCCCCGCAAACTGCAATAACGCCTCTTACACCTTCTATTTTTTTCGAAAGCTCGGCGACATTTTCTATATCATCTTCGGAGTTTAAGACATTGCACACCGCAGTTGCCGCACAATCGGACAATATAGCACTTTCGGAAACAACTGTAACTGAATCCGCCTTTCCAAAGCTTTTCGAATGACCGAACTTTCCACTAGAAGTGCATATTCCCAAAGGCGTTTTTTCAGGTGAAATTTTTATTTTAATCGGAGGGATTTCGCTTGATATATCCACAGCCGCTACCATAGGAGTTTTTACTGATACAAAAACATCGCCGCCGTTTTCGGCTATAACTTCTCCGCTCAACTTCAAAAGCTCCCTGCCGACATATTCCGCTATCGCTCCGGCGACGCCCGCCATCGGGCCGACATTAGCGATTTTCGAAAAATGAATCATATCTTTTACGATATCGGGCGGATTTCCAATCGCTTTGATGGAAGTAAATGCTCTCAAAAAATTGGGATGAATTACGATATAACTTTCAATATCTTTCCTGAAACGCCTTATGAGTTTAATTGCATTTTCTGAAAGATCCCTCTCGGCGAGGAAAAAAATGTCAGATTCTTCTACGGTCGCGTTGAAGTATTTAAGTCTATTTTCGTTTTTGTCTTTTTCGGAAAAGTTTCTGTAGGACCTTACATCCCAGAATTTATGTTTCACTGAAAAACTCTTGAGAACAAAGATTCATCCCCGCTATTTTGGAGGTGGAAAACTTCAGGGCGACACGACTTGGTGGAGAGAGAAAAAGAGCGAAAATACTTGTTGGTTTTTGTTGAGCGGTCCTTTGTTCTAAATTACACTTTTATTTTTATGGCTCCGACCGGGCAGGCGGGGACGCATAAACCACAGAGTATGCATTTGTTTTTGTCGAATTTAAGCCTCCAGTCGGGCTCCCCTATATCCAAAGCGTCCTGAGGGCAGACGGCAGTGCAGGCACCGCAGTCAACACAGGATTTGACATCTACAGAAATCTCTCTCGCAAGATACTCTATCTCTATTTTTTGCTTCTTTAAAAATTTTATCCCCTTGCTTATACCCGAAGGTGTCCCGGAAATCTCGATAACCATCCTCCCCGCTTCGTCAGGTTCAACGTTCGCCCTCAATATATTCGTGACGAGGGCGTAATCCTTCACAAGATGGTAGATTATCGGCTTGTCTATCAGTTTCTGAGGAAAATATAAAACAATTCGTTTAACCGCCATAGTTACTCCATCACATCGAGCGGCTTGAAGGTGCTTTCAAGGGAAAGTCTTTCCAGGGGCTGTGTGATCGGGAACTTGCCGCTTTCAATCCACTTTTTAAGTATTGAGGAAATCTCTCTCGCCTTGGCGTAACTTGAAAGTGGAGCCGTCGGAACTTTTTTTCCTTCTATCTCTATGTAACCCGAACGGAGCTCGGCATACGAAACCCTTCCTAGTTTCGGCTTCGCCCTCTTCGGGACGCTGTAGTCGATTATCGTAGCGAAAATTTTGTCGTCGGTCACAGCGAGATGTCTTGCCATATCCTCATCCAGAACAGGTATAGGAATACCAACGCCGACATAAAGAGTCGTTCCATATTTATGAAACAAAGCGGCCCTGATAAAATCGGTCGACATATTTTTTAGATCGCCGATGAGACAGAGTGTTCCAGATGGAGTGTAAGGTATCTTCGTATTCGGATCGCGCTCATTTGTTGGATTGTGTTGAGTTCCTTCCCACGCTACATATCCGACGGCGCCGCCGAAGAAAATCCTCGTTCCAACGCCGATAGTTCTGTAAAGGGGATCTTTTATCATCGGCGAAAGTTGGCTTGCGTTACAGTAAGTAGCGTTCCCAAGATTGGGAAGAAGCACACCCATGTATGTGTAAAGCGTCCTGTTTGACGAGTTAACTGCGACGGAGTAATTCTGGTACGCATTGCGAGGATTGAGCATTATCGCCTGATTTATTGAATCAAGCGTGAACTTTGTTTTTATGTCTTTCCTCGGATAGCAGTCGGTTCCGTAGGCAACGGCCTTGAGCGTTACTTTATTGCGCCTGATAAGATCTTCTATTACATGAGCACCACCATATTCCATCCCTTTCGTCGTCGAAATTTCTGTCGCGCCGAGATATATGTCCACGGCGGCAAGACCCGCGTGGGTGGGAACGTCGTTGAGCCAGACGCTCTGCATTTTTATTGGCGGATCAGAGTGTCCGAAGTTGAGGATAATGCCCGAAGAGCACATCGGACCGAAAGTGGCGGTTGTGACTATGTCCACTTTTTTAGCAGCGGATTTGAGCCCTTCTTTTTTTGAGAGTTTTATGAATTCTTCGGCGGTGAGAACCACCGCTCTCCCATTTTTTATCTTCTCGTTAATTTCTGCATAAGAACGTATTTGCTTCATAGCAAGATATTATGAGATTATTGAAAAACCCATCTTTTTCACTTAAAGGGCAGTTTCTTAACGGTTAAAAGTTTCAATCAGACCGCAAAACTCCTCGCTTTGCTCGTCGGACATTGCGGTCTAAACGATTTCAACTTTTAACCTAAAACTGCCAAATCGTTCAAAAGATTAAGGTTTTTCAACGAGCTCATTATACAAAAAAATAATATATTTTTAATAAAGTTGCGTCACCCTTTTATAACGCCAAGGGGTTTCATCTTGGCAACTTTTTTCGAAATCCCGGCATTGTGGCAGACATCGACAACTTCTGTGACATCCTTATACGCCTCGGGCGCTTCCTCGGCAAGCGTCTTCCATGATTCGGACAAGACACTGATGCCCTGATCGCGTAAGCGATTCTTCAACTCTTCCCCCCTCACCTGTCTTAAAATCTGGGAGCGGCTCATCATTCGGCCCGCCCCATGGCAAGTGGAGCCCCATGTTTCTTTCATCGCGTATTCTGTCCCTATAAGGAGATAGCTCTCGGTTCCCATCGTTCCCGGTACTATCACGGGTTGTCCTACGGTTATGTAATCTTTCGGAATGTCGGGATGCTTCGCGGGAAAAGAACGCGTGGCGCCCTTTCTGTGAATAAGAAGCCGTCGCCGACGGCCTTCTTGGGCATTGTCATCGGAAACGATATGCTCTTCAAACTTCGCTATGTTGTGGGCGACATCATAGACGACCTCAAGCCCGATATCCGAAATTGATTTTGAAAGCGCTCTTATGAATGATTCCCTCGTCCAGTGGGTTATGAGTTGCCTGTTGGCCCATGCGTAGTTTGCAGCGGCGGCCATAGCCGAGAAGTATTTCTTGCCTTCGGGCGAATCAACCGGGGCGCAGGCTAGCTGCCTGTCGGGAAGGAAAATGTTGTATTTTTGAATCGCATGCTGTAGCATTTTAAGGTAGTCATCGCAGACCTGATACCCGAGCCCGCGGGAACCGGTATGAATCATTATCATTATCTGTCCCTTGAATACTCCGAGAACCGCCGCCGCTTTTTCGTCGTAAATCTCGACGAGCTCCTGAATCTCGAGAAAGTGATTTCCGGCCCCAAGCGTTCCGAGTTGAGGTTTTCCTCTCTCTATCGCCCTAGCCGAAACATCATCATAGTCGGCGCCGGCCATGGCTCCCCCTTCCTCCGTGCGTTTAATATCCTCAAGAAAACCAAATCCTTTTTTTACCGCCCACTTGGCGCCTTCCACCAAAACATTTTTTACTTCTGTTTGCGTCAGTGTCAGTTTTCCGGTCGAGCCCACGCCCGAGGGGATATTTCTGAAAAGCTCTTCAACAAGGGGGGGAATTTTTATGTCTTGCTTTTTCAGATTTGTTCTCAGAAGCCTCACTCCACAATTAATATCGTAGCCGACTCCTCCGGGAGAAATTATTCCTGTATTTACGTCGAAAGCAGCCACGCCACCTATCGGAAAGCCGTATCCCCAGTGGATGTCCGGCATAGCCAGGGACATACCAACAATTCCAGGAAGCGTAGCCACATTTGAGACCTGCTGGACCGCTTTCTGTGAACGTATATGAGGAATCATCTTCTCTGAGGCGAAAATCAAGCCTTCGACTCTCATTGGAACACTTTTTTCGATTTTCCACCTGTAGCTATCAACTTTAGTAAGTGAAAGTTCCATGATTTTTATTCGCTTCGCTGCTTCAGATGTCGAATATTATTTTTGTTCTGTAACCTTTTTTTGTTTTTTCGATTTTTAAGTCGTGATATGTCGTCGATTTTACCTCGTGACGGAAACCGCCTTCAAATATGCCGCCGGCAAGCGACGCTTTCAGCGCGTTGCCAGATATCTTTAACTCTATTTTATCAAAATACTTGTTTTTATTTACGGCAAAAAAAAGAATCTCATTAAGCCATTCAACTATTAGGGTTTCTATATCCGGGGCATCGAGGGAGATATTGCTTTTTTGGGGAAGTTTTTTTTTGAGGCGGGATTCAACTTTTTCGCCAAGAAGTATGCAATATAAGCCGCGAGCCGAATTTACAAAAAGCTCTTCAAGGGTATGACCTGCGACTTCTATCCCTGTATCGGCGGTGTGGTTTATTAGCTTGAAGCCTTCCATTAAACCCCCGAATTCTCTCGTCGGAACTTTCGAACATTTGTTCGAATTTCTCGTCTGAGAAATTTATCACTGCTGAGATTTCTCCGATTTCTCGGGGTTAGCGGCCGAGTCGCCGTTTTCTT
Source organism: Ignavibacteria bacterium (assembly GCA_041694835.1). Classification (GTDB taxonomy): domain Bacteria; phylum Elusimicrobiota; class Endomicrobiia; order PHAN01; family PHAN01; genus JBGFRZ01. The sequence continues at coordinate 111,955 of JBGFRZ010000082.1, read as the reverse complement.
CTTTAACGACGGTCGCTATGGCAGAAAGTTTATCGCCTTCATCAAGACGCACAAGTCGAACGCCTTGCACATTTCTTCCTATTATACCAACTGACTGACACGCAAGCCGTATAGTCACGCCTTTTTGAGTCATAAGCATAAGGTCGTCTGTATCGATCGCTTTCTTTATCCCTACGACTCTTCCGTTTCTATCGGTCGTTTTCATATTTTTGACGCCTTTTCCGCTACGCGATTGAAGACGATATTTGCCGACCTCTGTTCTTTTTCCGTAGCCGTTCTCGGTGGCGGTAAGAAATATGTCGTCTTTTCTGACGGCTTCCATGCCTACGACAGAGTCGTTTTTTTCAAGTTTTATACCTCTTACGCCTTTTCCTGCGCGGCCGATCGGTCTGACATCCGTCTCCTTGAATCTTATGGCTATGCCGTCTCTGGTGGCCATGAGCACTTCGGATTCGCCGTCGGTATGCTTGACATCTATGAGTTCATCTCCGGTTTCAAGATTGAGCGCTATTATTCCGCCTTTTCTAGGGTTTGAATATTCGGAAAGGGGTGTCTTCTTTATCGTTCCCGTTTTTGTCGCCATCAGAAGATACGATTCTTTTTCTTCCTCAAATGACTTGATGGGTATGGCCGCCGTTATTTTTTCATTGGAGCTGATCTGAATAAAATTAACCGCCGCCTTGCCTTTCGCCGCGCGAGTTCCTTCGGGAATTTCATAGACCCTGAGCCAGTGACATCGTCCTTTATTCGTGAAAAGCAAGAGATACGCATGAGTGTCGGTCGTAAAGAGATGTTCGACGAAGTCCTCGTCTTTCGTTGTCATTCCCGTAACGCCCCTACCACCGCGACCCTGAGCTCTGTAAGTAGAGAGTGGTATCCTTTTAATGTAGCCGGTATGCGAAAGCGTTACCGCGACTTCTTCATGCTGAATCAAATCTTCCTCGTCGAGTTCGACCATCTGGGCAACAATCCTTGTGCGGCGGGCGTCGCCGTGTTTTTCTTTCAGTTCTTCCAGTTCCGTCCTGATGACGTTCAATACCTTTCGGGTATCTGCCAGAATTGATTTCAATTTATCAATCAACTTTATCAACTCAAGATATTCGTCGTCGATTTTCTTTCTTTCGAGATTTGTCAATTGCTGGAGTTTCATTTCCAGTATCGCCTGCGCCTGAATTTTTGTGAGTTTGAATTTTTCTATCAGACGTTCGCGAGCCGACTCAACATCCTTTGATTCTCTTATCGTCTTTATGACGGCGTCGAGATGGTCGAGAGCGATTTTCAATCCTTCAAGGATATGGGCGCGAGCCTCGGCTTTTTTTAATTCATATTTTGTCCGCCTTATGACGATTACTTTTCTGTGCTCGATATAGTTTTCAAGGAGTTGTTTTATGTTCAATATTCGCGGTTTGCCGTCGACGATTGCAAGCATTATTACGCCGAACGAACTCTCCATCTGGGTGTGCTTGAACAGTTGGTTCAAAACTATCTGAGCGTTTGCGTCGCGCTTGAGCTCTATGACCACCCTCATCCCTTTTCTGTCGGACTCATCTCTGAGATCTGATATACCGTCGAGTTTTTTGTCCTTTACAAGGTCGGCTATGGCTTCAAGCAGGGACGCTTTGTTCACTTGGTAGGGGAGCTCGTTTATTATTATCGCCTCGCGGTTGCCCTTCATCTCCTCGAGCTCGGCTTTGGCGCGCATCTTGACGGAGCCGCGACCGGTTTCAAGATAACTCTTTATTCCGGATTTTCCTTGAATTATTCCTGCCGTCGGAAAATCTGGGCCTTTGACGATTTTTGAAATCCCCTGAACCGTTATTTCAGGGTCATCGATGACGGCGAGCGTTCCGTCTATAACCTCAGACAGGTTATGCGGCGGTATGTTCGTTGCCATACCGACGGCAATGCCCGACGAGCCGTTGATTAAAAGATTGGGAAGTTTTGCTGGAAGTATGGACGGCTCTTCAAGTGAACCGTCGTAGTTCGGGACAAAATCCACCGTTTCTTTGTCAAGGTCTGACAAGAGTTCGTCGGCTATGGTCTTCATTCTTACTTCCGTGTATCTCATAGCGGCAGGGCTATCGCCGTCGACTGAGCCGAAATTGCCTTGTCCGTCGACAAGCGGGTATCTGAGCGAAAAATCCTGAGCCATTCTGACCATTGAATCATAGACGGCGGTGTCGCCGTGCGGATGATACTTTCCAAGGCAATCACCGACGACGCGGGCTGACTTTTTATATGCAACGTTATGTCGAAGACCCATTTCTTTCATTGTGAATAAAATTCTTCGATGAACGGGTTTCAAACCGTCGCGAATATCGGGAAGAGCGCGGCTCATTATAACGCTCATCGAATAATCAATGAATGACGACTTCATCTCGTCTTCAATGTTTCTGGGGGTTATGCCCGTCGGTAAGATTTCTTGTTTTTGATTTTTTTCTAAATTTTTTTCATTCTGTTCCGTCATAATTAAGTAATTCCATCCTTTAGCAAGTTTGATTTTATATTATCAACTAATCGATTTGGTTTAACTAAAAATTTCTTAAATTCCTTTATATTCTTTTCTGTAATGCCAATTTGGTATTCAATACCGCCTCTGTGTTGATGACTTCTGGTTGGGTGTTTCTTAACCTCTTTATTCGTTAAAACCCAATAAAGAATTTTATCTACCCAAACGCCGACAAAAACGAAAACATCCGCTATGTCCAATTTAATCTGCTGAAAATTCATCCAATACGGCTCGTCTGATTCAAAGCTTAACGCTTTGGTTTCCAGTCCGCCACGAAGTTTTGTATTGATTGCCCGACATGCCTTAACTTCAACTTTTATTATTTTCTTTTCGTTTTCAAGATAAAGGTCATAATCGCCGGAATACTTTTTATCAATTTTTTTTGACGGTTTCTTAAATCTTGCATCAATATCAACTAAATGCTGTTGGGCCCAAATTTCACCAAACACTCGCGGCGAAATACTATAGAGATTCAGATAAGGATTGGCATTAACATAGGAATTTCTCAAATCCTCATACTCTCGGAAAGTAATAATTTTCTTATCCAAAAGATACATCAAACGATATTCGTATTCATTGAACGGATAAATAGATTTCAAACCGCTTAAACGAGCCAGTAAAGATTTCTTACTTTCCTGTGGTAATTCTTTAATCCATTCTTCCAGTTTTTTGTCTAAATTCCTTTTGTCCATATTGTTTAAATTAAATCTAATAAGGTTGGTGTGCCTAATAATTGTTCGTCCTGCACTAAAATTTTCCCATCCTTTAAAATTTTTGTCCTGCCCCAGCCAGTTTCGCCTGTTCGGCGATAATGGAGCAGGCGGGCGGCCATTATTTTGCAATATGCGGGATTTATATCCATCGTATAACATTTTCTTTTACTTAATTCCGTTTGCAACAAAGTAGAACCGGAATGGCCGAAAAAATCTATGACAATGTCGCCCTTATTACTACTTGCTTCAATAATTCTTTTTACTGATTTAAGTGGTTTTTGAGCAAAACAACCCTCTACATTCTCATGCATTAAATAGAAAACCTGTTGTATATCGTGCCAAACATTTCCTGCTCTGATAGTTAAGGATTTGCTTCTCTCAAAATTTTCCGTAACTTTTCCGTTTACTTCTTTATAGTATCCCTTTGTTTTTTTTAGTATGTCTGTATATTCGGCTTGAACATTAAAAATCGGCTCGCCTTTTATGTAGTAAAGCAATTCTTGCCGTATTGCCATCCAGTTTTTCTGAGTTCCGTACCCCCGTTGATTTCTCATTGTAATAAAGTTTCTAATTTGAACGGGTTTGTTTCTCATCATAATCATAAAATCTGGTAGTGGTTGCAAGGCATTTCTAATATCTGCACCAAGCCAAATATAAAGAGAGGAATTTTTATCAAGAATATCTATTGTATTATCAACCCACTTTTCGCTCCAGTTAATGTATTTTTCCAAAGGCAAGTTTCCAAACTCGTCATTTATATCAACATTATACGGCGGGTCTTGAACCGCTAAGATTGCTTTTTTGCCCTGCATCAGCCTTTCAACATCTTCCTTTTTTGATACATCAAGGCAGCCAATTTTATGTCCGCTAATCGGGTCTTCCCAAATAGCACCATATTCAAAATTTGGTATAGTTATCCGATAAGAAAGTGATGAGGTTACGTTCTCTCTTACAAACGATTGTTTGTTCTCTCTTTGTTTACATTTTACCTTTGTTTTCATTCTACTTTTTTACGATTTTATATATCCAAGTTTTTGACTTCGTGGGCGTGTTGCTCGATAAACAATCGGCGGGGTTCGACTTTGTCGCCCATCAGCGTGGTGAATATTCTGTCGGCTTCGACGACATCGTCGAGACGGACCTGCAAAAGTTTTCTGTTTTTCGGGTCCATCGTAGTTTCCCAGAGTTGCTCGGGATTCATCTCGCCAAGCCCCTTGTACCTCTGGACCGATGAGCCAGATGTTCCTATCTTTCTTATTGTTTCTGTTAGATGAGAAAGAGAGTTTATCTCAATAATGTCCTTCGCAAGTTTTATTCTGAGTATGGGCAGTGAACCGACGGAGTAATCGTCTATTTTAAATCCGAAGTCAGCGAGGCCCTTTGAGATTTCATTTATCTTCGAAATCTCCCAGAGGTCCTTCACTTCCGGCCCAAGCTGCTCGTCAAGGATGTCGGCGGGAACCTCGACACCCTCGCTCTTCAATTCCGCTTCGATTTTTTCCTTCTTTTTTTTCAGATAGTCGTTTTTGAAAGACTTCCACTCTTTATCGGTGTAGATGTATCTCGTCGGCATTTCGAGGTCTATCCTGTAAAGAGGGAATTTCTTTTCCTTCACAAACTCGAAGTAGTTATCGATTGAGACGCCTTTTTTCAAAAGTTTCCTGAAAAGCGAATCTATATTAGAAAGAATCAAGAGAAGCGCCTTTAGCTCCGATATTTCGAGTTTGCTTGATGTCTTTCCATTCAGCACCGATACCTCTTCTATCTCGCTGAAGCCCTCGGCAAGAAGCCATTTGTTTAGTTTCTCCTCAGTCTCAACGTATATCTCCTTTTTGATTTTCTTGACTTTGTAGAGAGGGGGTTGAGCTATGAATACGTGTCCATTTTCGACGAGCGGCGTCATCTGGCGATAAAAAAATGTCAGAAGGAGCGTTCTTATGTGGGCACCGTCGACGTCGGCGTCGGTCATTATTATGATTTTGTTGTATCTGAGTTTTTGAATGTTGAAGTCCTCTTCACCAACACCTACGCCAAGAGCTGTGATAACCGTCCTTATCTCGTCGTTCGAGAGAACCTTCGCTAAACGGGATTTTTCCACGTTTATGATTTTTCCTTTAAGCGGAAGTATCGCCTGAAAAGCCCTGTCGCGCCCTTGTTTTGCCGAGCCTCCGGCGGAGTCGCCCTCGACTATATAGAGTTCGCATTTTTCGGGGTCTTTTTCGGAGCAGTCAGCAAGTTTTCCGGGAAGCGACGCCGTGTCCAGAGCCGATTTTCTTCTCGCAAGTTCCCGCGCTTTTCTTGCGGCTTCCCTCGCTTCAGCGGCGAGTATGGCTTTTTCAAGTATTTTATTTGCAACGGAAGGATTTTCTTCGAAGTAGATGGATAAATTGTCTCCGGTGATTGACTTCGTAAGTCCCTCGACTTCGGAGTTGCCGAGTTTCGTCTTTGTCTGGCCTTCAAACTGCGGGTTTGGAATTTTTATGCTGATTACGGCCGTCAGACCTTCCCTGACATCGTCGCCCGAGAGTATTATCTCCTGGCTTTTCATTTTTTTTATGTAATCGTTCATTATCCTCGTCAACGCCGAGCGGAATCCCGCCAGATGAGTTCCGCCTTCCGTGGTTCTTATATTGTTCGCATATGAGAATATCTGTTCGGTGTACGAGTCGTTGTACTGAATAGCGACTTCAAGGATTATGTTCTCTTTTTCTTTCTGAAAGTATATAGGCTCAGGGTGCAGGGGGGTTTTTCCCGTGTTAAGCGACTTTACGAAGGTAACTATTCCACCCTCGTAGTTGAAAGTGTGCTCTTTGTCTTCGCGTTCGTCGACTATTGTTATCCTTGTTCCCGGATTTAAGAAAGCCAGTTCCCTGAGACGGTTTGAAAGGATGTCGAACGAAAACTGGTTTTCCCCGAATATCTGATTGTCTGGTTTGAATGTTACTTTGGTTCCGTTGTCGTCGGTCTTTCCTTTTTGAGTGACGGGGCATTTTACTATACCGCGCTCGTATCTTTGCGAATATACCTTGCCGTCCCTGTAAACCTCGACTTCAAGATACTCCGAGAGCGCGTTTACGCACGATATTCCAACACCGTGAAGACCGCCCGATACTTTGTAGGCGTTCTGGTCGAACTTTCCTCCGGCGTGAAGCGTCGTCATCACGACCTCGAGAGCGGGCTTCCCCTTGAACTTCGGGTCGGTGACATTTTTCATAGGATCAACCGGGATTCCGCGTCCGTCGTCGAGTATGGTTATAGAGTTGTCCGTATGAATTATTACGTCTATGTTTTTGCAGAATCCAGCAAGGACTTCGTCAATTGAGTTGTCGACCGCTTCGTAAACCAGGTGATGAAGCCCCGACGAACCCGTTGAGCCGATGTACATCGCGGGTCTTTTTCTTACCGGCTCAAGACCCTCCAGAACCTGAATTTTGGAAGAGTCGTATGTGTTTGTAGGATTTTGATTTTTAACCATAAATTTCCCTTTCAATTTTAAACTCTAACGGAAGAAACTCTCTTTTCGCCGTTGTATATTCTATACGAATGCTCTAAAGAGCCATTTCAAATTTTATATCTTTTACAACCTTTTCTTTGAGCCTCGCATTAAGCGAGTGTATTATCTTACGTTTGTTGTAGTACAAGCTATTAAATGCCATCGGAGACCTCACTTTAACATAAAGAACTCCGCGGCAAACCTCACAAAGCTCCGAATCAAGCGTTATGGCTCTATCGAGGCTAGCCCACGCTTCAAAAATATCCTGAGTTCTCGAAGAAAAACCAAATTTCTTGAATACAAGCTCGACTATATCCTTCGCCTTCGTTACCACGCTTATTATTCCGTTCTTATCGGCATGACGATGTAAAGATATTTCTTCACGTTCGGCATCATTTCCGAAGCCAGTGAAAATATGGCCGGGTTTACCCCGGAATTCAGCTCAATCTTGAGTTCGCTTTCTTTTACAACTTTTAAAAAATCGAAAAGATAATTCATATTGAAGATTATATCGAGCGGCTTGTCGCTGTAATCTATGTCGAGCTCCACCTCCCCCTGCCCTATGCCCTGTGCAGACGCCACAAGCGTGAGGACTCCTTTTTTGAACGAAAACTTCACCGCACTGGATTTGTCCTGTGACAGAAACTGCAACTGCCTGAGACCTGAAAGAAGATCTTTAGCCTTTATCTTGGCAGATATGGCGGATGTTTTTGGAATCACCCTTTCGTAGTTCGGAAACTCGCCGTCGATAATTCTGGAGCTCAAAGTAACCTCGTTCAACTCGAAAGAAACCTGATTGTCCGAAAATCCTATTTTAATCGACGTCGGCTGCAGTAAGTCTATAAGACGAAGAAGTTCGTTTAGGGCTTTCTGCGGAACTATAGCGCTGTGGGTGAATTTGGAGCCGTCTATATCCCCGCTTACAAAAGCAAGGCGGCGAGAGTCGGTTGAAACCAGCTTCAGAGTATCTTTTTCAACTATAAAATAAACGCCGTTGAGGGCATATCTTATGTCCTCGGCCGATACAGCGAAGAGTGTTTTTTCTATTATGTCTTTCATAAGAACTGACGAAACCGCGATGACTTTCTGTTTCGGAAACTCAAGGGGTTCGGGATAGTCTTTCGCCGAAAACCCGGGCAGATTAAAGTGCGACCTTCCGCATTTCACATCCACCCTGTTTGACTCTCCAATCTCAACCGAAAGCATCTTTCCGGACTCTTGTTCTTTGAGCATATCTATGAACCTCTTGGCTGGAATAGCGCACTCGCCATCCTTAAGCTCTATTTTCTCTTTTTCGGATTTCGTCCCATCGTCAATGTCGAATTCTCCTTCAACATATATCTCGAGGTCCGTGGCGGAAAGATGGACCTTCTTTCCTTTTATGCCTATGTAGAAGTTGTTCAGTATCTGCATCGTCGTCTTTTGGGATACGGCATTTTGTATTACATTTAGCATAGATACAAATTTTTCCTTCGGCGCTTTGATAAACATAAATCCTCCTTAATGTTGATTTAATACTATATCTTTAATTTAGTGTTAGTAGTATTAGCGATGTTAATTCTGTTGAAAATTTTCGAAAGCCGTTTTTTTATCAGTAAAAATATCACCTTTTAGCGGATGTTTAAAGTTTATCTTTAAGTTGAAATTTTTCTGATAACTTCTTTTTTTCAACGGTTTTTGAAATTATCTACGGTTTTAAAGAGTTATTAACAAAATCCCAACACTCATTCAACACAGATTCACTCGCTGAAAGTTATTTTTTTAGCTATTTTGTTTATTTCAGCGCTGAAAAAAGGATCTGCCACAACCTTCGATTTTATTTTGTTTATTGCGTGGATGACCGTACTGTGATCTTTCCCTCCGAAGGCGTCACCTATAGAGGTGTGAGATTCGCTCGTCATCTCTCTCGACAGATACATCGCTATCTGTCGGGGCATGGCGAGCATCTCCGTTCTTTTCTTCGACTTTAAATCCGAAACCTTTATGTTGTAATGTTCCGCCACGATTTTCTGTATTCTTTCTATGTTTATTGGAACGCCAACATTTTCTTTTGTTATTATGTCGCTGAGCATCTTTTTGGCGACATCAAGAGTTAACGGGGTATCAAGCAGGGCGGCGGTGGCGACAACTTTTGTTAGAGCCCCCTCGAGGACCCTTATGTTCGTTTTTATCTCGTTGGCGAGATAGAGTATTATGTCCTCAGAAACATACACCCTTTCTTCTTCGGCTTTTGAGCGCAAGATAGCTATCCTTGTTTCAAGATCCGGCGGGTCCATGGGAACAACGAGCCCCCAAACAAAACGGGATATTAGTCTTTCCTCAAGACCTTCAATGTCTTTGGGGGGTTTGTCTGAAGTGAGGACTATCTGTTTTTTGAAGTCGTATATGGCGTTGAATGTGTAGAAGAACTCTTCCTGACAGCTTGTTTTTCCAGCAAGAAATTGTATGTCGTCGATAAGCAGGCATTCAACCGAGCGATATTTGTTTCTGAAGGAAGCGGGTTTATCGAACCTGAGAGAATCTATAAAGTCATTTATGAAGGTTTCGGTTTGGATATAGAGCGTTTTTAAAGACGGGGATTTTTCTTTTATCCGATTGCCTATGGCATGCAAAAGATGGGTTTTACCAAGCCCTACTCCTCCCCATATGAAAAGAGGATTGTACTGTTTTCCGGGATCATTAGCCACCGCCCATGCCCCGGAATATGCGAATTGATTTTGTTTTCCCACTATGAACCTTGAAAATGTGAGTTTGGGATTAAAAATCGTCGAAGAAACCACGGCCTGTTCCTGGCGGGTTGTTACTTGCGTCTCGCTTTTCTGAAGTTTGAAGCCGGCGGAAAATCCTTCCGATTTTGAGGCCGACAAATCCTGAAGTTCCAGGTATTCTATGGATATGGACGAATCGTCGTGGAGCGAGTATTTTTCGGATATTGCCCTTTTTATCTCATCAACTATGCGATTTTCTTCAATCCAATTTTTGAAGAATTTGTTCGGCACCTTTATAACAAAAGATAACTCGCCGGCACCCTCTTTTTTTAGGAGTTTAACCGGGCCCAGCCAGAGCTCCACAACTTCTGATGTTAACCTTCCTTTAAGCCCCTCTATTATCTTTTTCCAGATGTCTTGAATGTTTTCCATTTCAAACTTATGTTATCCACAAAATTATCAACACTTGTTGATATCTTTTTGTTGATATCTTTTTTTGCCTTTTAATGTCATATTTTGTTATTTAGACAGATGTAATAGTTGATATAACCTTAAATAGAAGCGGATTTTTAGATATCAGATTATACTATTTTTAAAGTGGTAAGTCAAATTTAGGAAGTCGCTCAAACCGAGCTCTTCGGCCCTGGAGTCGGAAGGTATTCCGGATTGCTTCAGAATCTCTATTATTTTTTCTTTTTCAATTTCGCTCGCAGCCGCTATGGAGTTCGAAATTTTTTTTCTTCTTTGAGCGAAAGCCGTCCCGACTGTCTTAAAAAAGAGTCTTTCCGTATCGGCGTCTTTTATTATTTTCGGAAAAATGGGCTTGAACTTAACGACAGCCGACATTACTTTTGGTCTCGGAAAAAAAGCCTCGGGTGGTATTTTCATTATTATGTTTGACTCGGAGTAGAGAGTGCAGATTACTGAAAGATAGCCATAATTTTTAGGATTCTTTTTAGATGGTTTAGCCACAATTCTTTCGGCGACCTCTTTCTGGAAGGTGAATATGGCGGTCTTCCAGTATTCTCCCGTCATTATCTTATGCAATATCGGAGTTGATATGTAGTAAGGGAGGTTGCCTACGAACGTTATTTTGTCAGCTCCGGCGAGTTTTGCAAGGTCAACTTTCAGTACATCTTCGTTTATTACATCAATTCTTCCGTGTTTAAATTTTTCGCTCAGAAGTCCGGCGAGATTTTTATCTATTTCAACTGCAATGACTTTTTTCGCCCTCTCATGTAGATGTTCGGTTATTATCCCTTTGCCAGGGCCTATTTCTATGACTGTGTCGGAAGCGGAAATTTCCGCGGCTTCGGCTATTTTGAGCGCTATGTTTTTGTCGATGAGAAAGTTTTGTCCGTATTTTGTAGACATAAAGTCAATAGCTCCTGCCGAAAGTCATATAAGGCGCCGCCCACAGATGATATTTAGGGTTCACTGGCGCTTCGCTAAAATTCACCACAGAGACATTCACTCCGTTAGATAGCAAGCATCTAACGGGGCAAGGAGAACACAGAGAAAAAACTTTACCACGAAAGCGCGAAAGTTAGAAATCATGGAAAATCCCCCTCTAACCCCCTTTTGTAAAGGGGGAAGCGAAGCAGGGGGATTTACAAAAAGAGAACGATATTTTTCGCGTTTTCGTGTCTTCGTGGTTAAGGGTTTTAATAACACAGAACTGAAAAGCCTTACCACAGAGGCACAAAGAACACAGAGAAAAAACACAGAGTTCAAATCTCCGTTGGTAATTTCTTTGTGATACTTTCACTTTTCTCCGCGTCTCTGTGATAAAATGTCAATTATTTATGGCACAGAGCATTAGAAAGCCCCTACATTATTTCCCGACACAGAATCTTGAAAATATTTCATCAAGGACATCGTCAGCGGTTATCTCGCCCAAAAGCTCCCTTATCTGGTCGATTGCGAGTTTTATGTGGTGAGCCAAAACCTCTTCGTCGTCTCCTGGTTCCGAAACTGCTTTTTTAAGGATGTTGGCAGAGTTTTTTATGGCATTTTTCTGTCTCATCGAACCCACCACTATCTCCTCGGAGTTTTCAACGTCGCCGCCACAAAGTTTTGTCATAGTTTCCTTTAACGTTCTTATTCCGAAGCCTGTTTTTGCCGACAGCTCGACGGCGATTATTCCCTCTTTTTTGAAAAAAGCTTCAATGTCGGCTTTTTTTACCACGCTGGATTTGTCCGATTTGTTAAGCACAAAAACGAGCAGTTTGTTTTCGACCAGTTCTATCTTTTTCATAATCTCAGTGTCTATCGCGTCCATGGGGACCGACGAATCCAGGACAAAGAGTATAACCTCGGATTCTTTTAGTTTGCGGTGGGTTTTGCTCTGACCAATCTCTTCGATTATGTCGGTAGGATTGCTTCCTATTCCGGCTGTGTCGTGGAGCTTCCATGAAAGCCCGTCCCACTGGAGCGTCTCCGAGACGATGTCGGTCGTGGTCCCGGCTATGGGGGTAACTATCACCCTTTCTTCGCCGGCCAGGGCGTTAAAAACCGAAGATTTTCCTGCGTTGGGCTTACCCACTATAACAACCGGTATGTCCGTTGAAAGGAACTCGCCGGTTTTTTCGAGAACTTTTTCCATGTCGTCAACCAAATTATTTATTTTTTCTGTGATATTTCCGGTATTTGGGGTCTCCGTGTCCTCATAATCTTCTATAGACGCCTCTATTGTGGACAAAATGCCCACAAGCTCTGATTTCCATTCTTTTGCTTTCCCGGAGAGTCTGCCTTTGAGCTGCCCCAACCCACTTTTTAGCGAAAGCTCCGATTTTGACTCTATGATCTTAACCACCGCTTCTGCCTGAGTAAGGTCCATTTTACCGTTGAGGAAAGCCCTGTATGTAAACTCCCCCCTTTCGGCGAGTCTTGTTCCTTCGAAACTATATATGAGTTTCAGTATCTTCTGGACGACGAAGGGGCTTCCGTGACAGTGGATTTCGGCCATGTCCTCGCCTGTGTATGAGTTGGGGCCGTTGAATTGAATCGCTATGACCTCGTCTATCTGTTTTTGACCGTCAAAGATGCTTCCCGTCAACGCCATTCTTGGAATGATTTTGCCGGCGGCTGGTCTGAATATCCGTGAGAGTATCTCATGAGATTTTTTCCCGCTTATACGTATTATCGCTATGGCAGAAAGCTGAGGGGGCGTGGAGATTGCAGTTATGGTTTCGGTTGCGCTATACATTTTATTCACTACGGCTTCGGGTATATCTCGACCGTTTTCTCTTCCCCGCTTCCGTGTGAGACGGATGTTGTTCCCGGCACTTCCCTTACGGCGTCATGGACTATTTTTCTGAAAAAAAATCTCAAAGGCTCGCTAAATTTATGCGGTTTTCCGGTTTTTTTAACGATATGAGCTATCTTTATGGTTTTCTCTCTGAGATTTTCTTCCATTTTTTTAATTATGAAGTTTGAATCGAGGTGTATTTTCAGGGAGGAAGTTTTGTCTTTATTTATGATTTCGTAAATGATTGATTCAAGGGCGAACAAGAAATCTTCGTCCATCGGGTTTTTGCCGCAGATGATATTGATGAATATCCTTCCAGTCATCATAGTCGTATTTATCTTTTTAAACGGAATCCCCGCGCACCTCAGGATTTCGGAAAGATGCTTTTTGATTTTTTTTTGGATTTCTATAAAGTCTGCTGCGGTTAGTTGCGTTTTTCTGGGTTTTACGAGAATAACCGCCTGTTGCTTTCCTTCAAGCGAAAAAAGGCCCCTTTTTCCCTCGTCAAGGATTGTTACTTCCACCTCGTCTTCGGCAAGCGAAAGTTTTTTGAGGGATTTCTGAAGGGCCTCTTTGACGCTTTTTCCCCTGAATTCGTAGTTCATAAAAAAAGTGGCTGGTGGCTGGAGGAAACGAATCACGAACCACCAATAAACTCTTGAACTATTAACGTTTAACAATATGGTGTTCTTTTATCACTTCTTTCTCCAAAAAGAGCAACTGCAAAATTATCGTGAGGACCGAGTTCATCAGCCAGTAGAGAACTACCCCCGACGGGAATTTCAAAAACATAAACGTAAAAACCGCCGGGAAGATATAACTCATCATCTTATTCTGTGGATCGTGCGTTGTTCCGGACATTATCTGCTGAGCGAACATTCCCGCACCCATTAGAAGGGGAAGAACATAATAAGGGTCGTGAGAGGAGAGGTCTTTTATCCATAAAATCCACGGGGCATGTCTTAGTTCGTAAGCGTTTTGCAGTGTCGAAAAAAGTGCCCAAAATATTGGCATTTGAAGAAGCATCGGCAAGCAACCGCTCAAAGGGTTCACGCGGTGAGTTTTGTAAAGATTCATTACCTCGACGTTGAGTCTTTTTGGGTCGTTCTTGAACTTCTGCTGTATTTCTTTAAGATGAGGCTGAAGCCGCTTCATATCGGCTGCCGCTTTTATGGATTTTATGGAAAGTGGAGATGTTATAAGTTGTATTCCAAGGGAGAGGATTATTATCGCCCAACCGTAGTTTCCCAAAATTTTGTTTATGGCAGAGAGCGCTTTAAGGAAGAATTTAGCCATCCCGTCGAGGAGACCGAGAGCAATGGTTTTTTCAAGGCCCGTGTTTGTTTTAGTCAGTTCAAAATATGATTTGCCGCCTATGTATACACCGTATTCAAGCGATTTTTTTTCTCCCGCCTCCAGAGAAATGTTTGTGGTCAAATAGACCACAGGTGGCGAGGTTTTTGTCTTCGGCACTACCTCTATTTCTTCTTTTTGGTATTTTACGGGCATCAGTGCAAGCAGGAAGTATCTGTTGTCGTTTGTAAACCACTTCACGTTTTCAAGGCTTCTTTTTCCGGATTTGACAACCTGCGGTTTTTTTTGAGAGTAGATGTGCACTTTATTCAAGTCTATGTTTTCTTTTTCATCGGGAGAATCTGAAGCGAGCCCGCCGGAGACTTTCATCTTAAACTCCGAGGAAACCTTCACCCTTCGCTGGTTTGCGAGCTCTATCTTCAACTTCTCTATGCTGTCGTCGTTCAAGAGGTATGTCTTTTGAATTACGAGTCCGTCTATTTCCTGCCTTGATATGACAGCGTTTTTCGTTGTCGTTATTTTTGCCGACGTATCGGGATAAGTCGAGAAAAATTCACTTCCCTTAAAAACTATATCCGTAATCTTGTCTTTTTCTTTCACCTCGTATTTTTTTACGGCGCCGCCATTGCTTGTGAAAGTGATTTTTGATTTAACCCTATCCATCGTGCTCGTTTTTTCTTCGGGCGCCCGCATTTTGGCGGCTTCTTTGGGTGGTTCAACGATTTCCTGCCTCTGATTTTGAGGCGGCGTCGTCTCCTGAAAAGCGACTTTCTCTTTTTGCTTCGGGACTTGATAAAAACGCGTCCAAAGTATCAGAAAAGCAATCGATAAAATCACAGCAATTATTGTGTTTTTTTTCATTTTTTTCCTCCTATGTAATAAACTCCGACTACAAAGCCCGCAGAGACAACGAGTGATGTTCTGCGCCACGGATAATTGATATATGTAGTCGCCGATTTACCCCGTTTGCAGGGTTTATCGGTTTCTGTCGCAGAGCGGTAAAAAATAACAGGGTAGTAAAGTGATAGAGTTATATGAAAATCGCAAAGCGGGTTCGCGAATTCACTTTAAAGGAGCATAGCCACCTTTTGAAAAAGGGTGGCATCTAAGAACCCTCATCGCTCCCATCAAAATTCCTCGCGTTATTCCGTATTTCTCCACGGCCTCCTTGGTGTAAACGGAGCAGGATGGATGAAAACGGCAAGCCGCACCCGGTATTAAGCGAAACATTTTTACGAAATCGATGATAAAAAAAACTATCTTTTTCATACTACAAGAAACTTTCCGATATTTGTAAGGTTTGTTAAAACTTTCGGGTCTTCGCCATTTTTTGTTGTGCGTATAAAAACATTTGGAGAAGAGCCGAACTTTTTTATTTTTCATAGAATCCCGGTAATTTCTGACGGGGCTCACTTTAATATGAGGTTTTTTTTGGCGAGCATCTCCATCGCTTTTGTTTCTATTTCACCGTAACTCATCTTTATTATTGGCGGCTTGAGCATAAATACGATGTCAAGCCCCTTAAGAAGGCGGTCTTTGTTTAGCCTGAAGATTTCTCTCAGCCTTCTTTTGGCCCTGTTTCTTTCAACGGCTTGACCCACAGACTTTTTTGTGATCAATCCGAGACGGACGATTTTATGCAAAGGATTTTTGTAAAAGATGATAGTTAGAAAATCAGAGTTTATGTAAGACCCGCCGTTGAGTACAACGCCAAACTCCTTCTTGCCGTGAAGTCTTTCGGAGTAGTAGAATTTATGGGGCATCAGGCGACGGAAAGTCTCTTTCTTCCGGTTTTTCTTCGTCGGGATATGGTTTTTCGCCCGCCGCTTGTTTTCATCCTTGAACGAAAACCGATTCTTTTGTTCCTCCTCCTAACCTTCGGCTGGAATGTCCTTTTTACCATAAATTCTCCTTTTGCCGAGGGTGGGAATCGAACCCACATGGAGGTTGCCCCCCGAGGGATTTTAAGTCCCTTGCGTCTGCCAGTTCCGCCACCCCGGCGTCAAATTATATGCGAGTTATTCTATCAAATACGAATTTTTTAGTCAACCCCGTTAGAAATCTCTGATGATTTGAGGAGTTCAGGGAAACTTTTAATTTCCTCTTAAGAGCGCTATAATTTCTAACGGGGTCAACCCCCGCAGTACATTTGAGTGTAGCACCTTTTGAAAAACCAAAAATAATTACTATAATGTTTGCAGGAAGCGAATGCCTAAGTCGGCACTGATACACACTCATGTAGAAATCCGAAGGATTTCATGGGAGGGAATCGATGTTTTGGCTAAAGATAATTCAGAAAATCATAAGGTTGTTACACAGTGAAATTTCTCCGTCCGAGATCGCCGCCGGAGTGGCTTTCGGTGTAATACTTGGTCTTGTGCCTTTAAGCTTAGTTCTCGGCATCTTCGTATTTCTGTTGATATTCTTGCTTAAGGTGAACATAGGAGCAGCTTTATTTTCGGCGCTTTTGTTCAAGCTCGTGGCCTATTTTGCGGATCCGCTGGCCGATATCTTCGGCTACGCTCTGCTTGTGGATGCCCGCTTACTTGCTCCTTTTTGGAGTTATCTTTACAACCTGCCCATTGTTCCTTTCACTAGATTCAACAACACCGTTGTTCTCGGTAGCATTTTGATTTCGATTATACTTTTTGTTCCTGTATATCTGCTCGCCAAAAAATTCATAATTTACTACCGCACCAATCTGAAAACGAAAGTGGAAAAGTTGAAAATAGTGAAGGTGCTTAAACTTACGAAAATTTACGGGATATACGACAAACTGAAATAGAAATCCGAAGGATTTCACAGGAGAAAAATTATGAGATGGAAATTTTTACTTCCAGCGTTGGCAATAATTTTTCTTATCACGCTTTTTAATATCCTTTTGCTGGATATTCTGCTCAAGAAATCGCTGGTGGCTTCGGGAGAGATGATATTCGGTGCTAAAGTCGATGTTGGTTCACTTAAAACAAAATTCAGAAACCTCTCTGTCGGGATATCAAATCTGCAAGTTGCCGATAAAAACGACCCATGGAAGAATTTATTTGAGATATCCGATATCAGATTCGCCGTGAAGCCCGTCCCGCTTCTTTCGAAAAAATTCATAATTGAGGAGATGTCCGTCGAAGGCATAAAAACCGGAACACCTCGTAAAACTTCAGGCGCTCTTGCGCCGAAAAAGGTGGTGCAGATAGAGAAAAAGAAGAAAAAACAGGGGCTGACATCTGAGCTTTACGGAAAACTGAAAAAGAAAGCGGAGAGCGAGATAGCATCCCTCCCCGCTCTTTCTAAGATAAAATCATATGAGAAAGAAATCAAGGAAATATCGATTGACAAAGTTGTAAAGTTCGACGAGCTTGGCTCGGTCAAGGAGATGGACGCACTTAAAGAAAGCTACTCGCAGAAATACTCTCACTATGAAACAAAACTCTCGGATTTAAAGCTCAGCCCTCAACTTGCAGCGGCCGAGAGCGCCCTGCAGATGGCAAGACAAATAAAAATACAGGATGCAAAAGACATCGAAAATGCAAAGCAGGTCATAAACGAACTGAACCGCTCGAAACAGGAGCTCGAAAAATCGTATTTGGAAATTATGCAAATATCGGATAGTATCTCCGTCGACTTCGGATCGGAAAAAAATTTACTTGGCAGGTTAAACGAACTTAAAGAGAAAGATTACAGGGCTTTCGCCGACAAGTTGAAACTTCCCCCGGTTTCTTTTGGCAACATCTCCGAGGCGATTTTCGGAAGGGTATGGATTGAAAGGGTCAATAATGTAATGTACTACATTCATCTTGCCCGAAAATACATGCCCGCCAGGAAAAAGGAGGAAAAAGTCGTCAGGAAACGTCTAAGGGGTACGGATGTCATCTTCCCTAAAAAGGGTACATCGCCAGATTTCCTGATAAAAAAAATCTCGCTCTCGGGTGCATTTGGTCAGGAAGAACCTCTTGGATTTATAGGGGAGGTGACCGACATAACTTCAGAACCCGTTCTTTTAGGCCGTCCGATGCTTGTGGACATAAAAGGATATAAAGGCAAAAAAAAGATTGAAATTTCAGCCAAGTTGGATCACACACAATCAACGCCTTACGACTCCCTGAATATAAGTTACATTGGATTGGAATCAAAATCTCTTGGATTGCCGTCTTCGGATTATCTGCCATCTTTTGAGAAAAGCAATTCGAGAATCTCCGCCAAGTTCGTGAAGGACGGCGACATCATTGACTGTGGATTAAATCTCACAATGGACGAAGTTTCAGCGCGAGCGCCAGAAGACGACGAGGTCAAAGAAATTGTGAAAAACCTCTGGTCGGGAATGGATGCCATAAATATCGACGCAAGAGTTCTCGGCCCGTCGGACAACCTGAAAGTTTCGGTCAATTCAAATATCGAAAAGATATTTTCCAAAAGATTGAAAGCGCTTTTCGGAGAAAAAATCGCCGAATTTCACAAGAAAATCAGAGCCGAAATAGTTCGTCTAACTAACGAGAAGAAAAACGAGGTGATGAAAGAATTCAACTCCAAAAAAGAATCTGTACAAAAACAATACATCGACAAGCAGAAGGAAGTTCGCTCCAGGATAGACGAATCAAAAGCGAAAGTTGAAGAGATTGAAAACCGCATTAAAGAATATGTTGAGATAGAAAAAAAGAAAGCCGAAGAAGAGCTGAAAAAAAAGATTGGCGAAAAACTGCCCGGCAAACTTCCGGAAGTTTTCAGAAAATAAATTTATTATCTATTTGGAGGATTTATGAAAAAATCGCATCGTTTCTTGTTACTTAGCACTTATTGCTTGCTATTTGCTTCACTTTTATTCGCTCAATCTCCGAAGATAATACTGATGATAGGCGACGGGATGGGGCCTGGAGTTATAGGTCTTGCCAAATACTACAACGACTTTGTTCTTGGAAAATCTGAAATGAACATAGTAAATTTTATGAATAGAGCCGACACTAAAATTTCTCTCGTTACAACTTATTCCGCCTCACATCTTATTACTGATTCCGCCGCTGCGGCCACATCCATCGCCTGCGGCAAAAAAACATATAACACAGCGGTGGGAGTCGACGAAAAAGGAAACCCGCTTCGCTCGCTATTGGATTTGGCCCATGAAAGAAAAATGATGACGGGGCTTGTGACGACCTGCGAGGTCGTAGACGCCACCCCCGCCGCTTTTTCCGCGAACGTTACGGCGAGGGCGAACAAGGAAGAGATAGCCATCCAGCAACTTGAAAAAAAAGTAAATCTTATTTTCGGCGGAGGCGCTAAATACTTCGACGAAGCAACTTCAAAATCAAAAGGGTACGCCACAATTTACGCAAAGAAAGAACTCAAGAAACTTCCGTCTATGAAATCCAATTACGTCCTCGGTTTTTTCAACCAGAACGAGATGAGTTACTACAAGGACAGAAGACCCACCGAGCCTTCGCTTCCGGAGATGACGAAATCGGCGCTCGATTTTCTTTCAAAGTCAAAGGACGGTTTTTTCCTAATGGTCGAAGGCGGCAGGATAGACCACGCCGGTCATGCAAACTCGGCGGAAGACATTATAGAGGATTTTCTGGAGTTCGACGACGCTATAGGGGTTGTTCTTGAATACAAAAAGAAAAATCCCGAAACGGTTGTAATAGTCACCGCCGATCACGACACAGGAGGAGTTGCTATAACTCAGAAATCGAAGGATTACGGGTATCCAACGATTGAAGAGTTGAAAAATTTAAAAGGCATTTATTGGGT
Source organism: Ignavibacteria bacterium (assembly GCA_041694835.1). GTDB lineage: Bacteria > Elusimicrobiota > Endomicrobiia > PHAN01 > PHAN01 > JBGFRZ01. The sequence goes on along the minus strand of JBGFRZ010000082.1, from coordinate 92,232 downwards.
CAGCAGACAGCATACGTCTATTCCCGTGATAATGGCGGTGTCGGACACAAAGACCGACGACATAAAAGGATTTATTGATAATGTTGAAATCAATAGGATTATTTCGGAAAGATTCTCAAGGCAATAAGGAGCTTTCTGACGCTGTAAAAAAGATAGGGAACGCAAAATGCTACGAGCGTCTTGTCGGAGCCATCGTGGAGAGTTTCATGGAGTTTACGAAAACGAAAAAGGCATCTCTGATGGTTCCGGACGAAGACGGACTTTTAAGCGTAAGGGCGGCATCCGGGCTTTCCCCCGCGGCATGGAAAACGGTCAGACTTTCTCCGTCGCAGGGAGTTGTGGGAGAGGCGCTTAAGGTAAACGATATAGTATTTATCCACGAAGTATCGAGCGATAGCAGATACAAAAGATTCTTTCAGGAGCAGACGAAGCCTCTTAAGGGTGGTTCTTTGCTTGTAATACCTCTGACACATCGCCAGGAACATCTCGGGGTTTTAAGTCTCCATGATGTTGCGAATTTTGAAAAAGAGACGCTTAGGATAATGGCTGCTCTTGCCTCTAAGTCACTCAAAAACGCTGTGCTTGAAAAAGTCACCGTGAGCGAGCCGATGACGGGACTTTACAATCAGAATTATTTCAAAAAGAGACTCGCCGACGAGCTGAATCTTTCCCAAAAATACGGATTGGATTTGTCGCTTATGATTTTTGACATAGATTTTTTCAAGAGGTTCAACGACAGCTACGGCCATCTCGCGGGCGACTTTGTAATAAAAGAAATAGCAAGGCTCCTGAAAGACGCTTTCCGTTTTTCAGATGTAAAATCGCGCTACGGCGGCGAGGAGTTCGCGGTCATAATGCCCCAGACACATATATCGGACGCCCATCAAGGGGCCGAACGTCTTAGGGAAAGTATAGCGGAGACGATGTTCAACCATGAGGGCAGGGTTCTTAAAGTGACGATATCGGCTGGCGTCGCGGGCTCTTCAATCAAAATGGACGCTCTGAAACTGATAAAAAACGCCGACGAGGCGCTGTACAAATCAAAACAGCTCGGGAGAAACAGAACTACCGTCTCCGATGTTTGACTTTATTTTAATTATTTTGTTTAATAAACAACTATGGCCGGCAGAAGAAAAACGGTAAAAGAAATTCTGACCGAAAAAAAACTCATATCTGATGAGCAGTTTAACCACGCCCTTTCGGAGACAAGAAGGACGAACCAGCCGCTTGAACAAACAATAATAAAACTCGGATTAATTGACAGACTCGCTTTGCTGAAACTTCTTTCGGTGGAGTGGGGTGTAAAGTCGATGGATCTGGATGCCATCGAGATAGATCCGGAGATAGTAAAAATCATCCCGGAAGCGCTTGCCCGCCGTCACAGAACGGTTCCTTTCGCGAAAGAAGAGGACTACCTCTACGTCGCTATGGCCGACCCAAAAGACATTTTTGCCGTCGAGGACATACATCTTAGAACGAATATAAACGTTCAGCCTTTTTTGGCTATGTCCGACGATATAACAAAATGTCTCGACAAGGCTTACGGGATAGGTGGAACGGAAGTGGTAGATAAACTTCTAAGCGATATTGAAAAGAGAGACACGGAAGGCATCGAACTCGCCGCGGCTGCGCCACAAGAACCGACCGATATCACGGAGCTTGACGCAAGCGCCCCCGAGGTTGAGAAACTTGTAAACGCCATCATACTCGACGCTATTTCAATGAAGGCATCTGATATACACATGGAGCCGCTCGAGAAAAAATTCATCGTAAGATTCAGGGTTGACGGCGTCCTCAACGAATGGCGACATCCCGTGCCGCCGGCGTTCAAAAACGCCCTCATAGCCAAGTTGAAAATCATGACTAACCAGATGGATATAACCGAGCGCAGGAGACCACAGGACGGAAGGATACAGGTCATCGCCAAGGGGAATCCAATAGAGTTTAGGGTAAATATAATCCCTACGGCTTTCGGCGAATCTTGCGTAATGAGGGTTTTGGATAGGGCTTCCGTGCAGGTCGATCTTCAAAAACTCGGTTTTCTTCCCGATACATTTGGTAAATTTCAGACCTTGCTTGAAAAACCGTACGGACTTATACTCGTTTGTGGTCCAACGGGCTCCGGAAAATCTACGACGCTTTATGCCGCTTTGAACTCCATTAACACCCCTGATGTAAAAATACTCACGGCGGAAAATCCAGTTGAGTACAATCTTGCCGGAATAATGCAGGTGAACGTGATTCAGGAAATAGGATTTGATTTCGCCGCTGCCCTGAGGGCATTTTTGAGACAGGACCCGGACATAATAATGGTCGGAGAAATAAGAGACAAGGAGACGGCGCAGATCGGCATGGAGGCCGCCATGACGGGCCATCTTGTTTTTTCGACTATTCACACGAACGATGCCCCTTCCGCCGTAGCGAGGCTTCATGAGATGGGCATTCCATCTTTTTTGATAGCTTCGTCCATAGAAGGGGTTTTGGCTCAACGTTTGATAAGACGACTTTGCGGCGAATGCAAGCAGCCGGCTCCTTTGGAGGATAAGTATATAGAGTTATATAAAAAATATGGGATAGACATGAAAGGCACAAAGTTTTATCAAGCGGTCGGATGCAAAACCTGCAGGGGCTCCGGCTATAAGGGGCGGTTGGGCATACACGAATTGCTCATTATGGATGAGGAGATAAGGAGGCTTTTACTTACGGAAATAGCAGCAGGGCCGATAAGGGATTTGGCTGTAAAAAGAGGAATGAGGTTGCTTTTTGCTGACGGTCTCATTAAGGTAGCCCAGGGTTTAAGCACAGTCGAAGAGCTTCTGTCTTCGGCACAATAGAGGAATGCATGGATCCAAAAACCAGAGAGATTTTTAAGAGTATTTTTTTGATAGCCAAAAACATAGCCACGACGCTTGATGTTGATATACTGCTCAAAAAGATAAGCGCACTTGCCGAAGAGCATCTCAGTTCGGAGGCGTCTTCCATAATGCTTCTTGACGAAGATAAAAAAAATCTTTCGTTTAAGGTGGCCAGTGGAACGAAAGGCGGCATCATCCAGAGAATGAAAGTTCCGGTTGGTCATGGAATAGCGGGGTGGGTTGCAGAAAACAAAAAACCAACGATTGTAAACGATGTATCGATGGACCCGAGGTTTACGGGCGTGCTTGATAAATCTAGCGGATTTATGACGAGGATGATTCTCTGCGTCCCGATGCTCATAGAAAACGAACTCATCGGCATCGTCGAGGTTCTTAATAAGAAAGAAGGACAATACACCCTGGATGACCAGGAGATTCTGGCGACCTTGGCCGATCTTGCGGCTGTAAGCATCCACAACGCAAAGTTATCTGAAGACCAGAGAAACTTTTTTGTAAACATGCTCGAAGTTCTTGTGGCTGCCATAGAGGCGCAGGACAACAAACTCCTTGGTCATCACACCAGAGTCACGCAGCTGACTACCATGATAGGCAGACACATGGGGCTTACAGGCAAAGAATACAAAGACCTTTATTACGGTGCAATGCTTCACGACATAGGGAGACTTTTTGTAAAAGGAAACAAAGTGATAACCGAAGGAATATTTATCACATCCGGCTCCGATATCGACATCGACACGAAGCATCCGTCTATCGGGGCCAGCATGCTTGAACCCATAAATCTTTTGAAGGGGGCCGCTGTCATAATAAAGCATCATCACGAAAATTACGACGGGACGGGATTCCCGGACGGACTTTCGGGTGAACAGATACCGCTTGCATCAAGAATTTTATATGTGGCGGAAACTATAGACGAGATGAAGGCAAACGGAATGGATGATGCTACGGTTAACAAAATGCTTGCCATGGGAAAAGAAATCAGATTCGATCCTAAAATAGTGGATGTCTACATATCTGAAATCGCCGGACAATAGTACAAAGCGTCAAACCCTCCTCCGATGAGCAAAATAGAATATAAAAAAATCGCAGATGCCGTAAAAAAACTTTGTATAAAAATAAATTATGTCCTTCCTGGAGACGTTTCCGCCGCCCTTAAAAAAGCGAGAAAGAGGGAGAAAAACCTTCTGGCAAGAAATACCCTGTTTCAGATAATGGAGAATCTCCGGATCGCCGAAAAAAACGAGAGCCCGCTTTGTCAGGACACAGGCGCCGTCGAGGTTTTTGCCAGACTCGGACGCTCTGTAAAGATAATTGGCGGACGACTGGAAGATGCTGTTAACGAAGGCGTTTCTGCGGCCTACCTGAATGAAAAATTCAGAAAATCAATCGTAAGGGATCCATTCAAAAGAGAAAATACAAAAGACAACACCCCTGCCTCGGTTTATGTCGAAACGAGCGAAGGCGATAATATAAAATTGAAAGTTCTTCTAAAAGGCGCCGGCTCAGAAAATTCAAGTTCAATCAATTTCTTTACCCCCAACGTCTCTTGGGATTCTTTGGAGGGATATATACTCGAAAACGTATATCAAAAAGCTCTCTATTCGTGTCCACCGGTGGTTGTCAGCGTGGCGGTGGGTGGAAATTTTTCATCAGCCCCGGCCGCTGCAAAAAAGGCGCTTTTTAGAAATATAGGAGCGAAAAATCCAGATAAATTTTACGATTTAAAAGAAAAAAGACTCCTGCATCTGATAAATCTGACCGGCATCGGGCCGATGGGCACCGGCGGCAAAACGACGGCTTTGGCGGTTTATATAACCGCGCTCCCGGTACACATCGCTTCGCTCCCGTGTGCGATAAGCATACAGTGCCACAGCTTGCGGCGCGGAGAAGTCACTATATGACAAAAATTTTGATTATCGACGACGATAAAACAATGAGACAAGTTCTGATGAACTCCCTTTCTTCTTTATGCGAGACGGAGTTTATTGAATCAGAAGAGATGAAATCTTCCGTGGAACTCGCTCAAAAGGAGAAACCGGAGATTATTTTCATCGACATACAACTCCCTGAAATATCCGAAGTCAATGCGGTTCGGGGAGCTGTCGCGGATCTTAAAAAAGCGAGTCCGAACTCGAATGTGGTCGTGATGGAAGGCATAGGCAGCGACGAAACTTTGCTTGAGAGCGCGATGAAATCGGGCGCCTCATCCAAAATTTCAAAACCTTTCAGAATGGAAGAATTGAGAAAAGCCGTTGAAAAAACCATACCCACGACGGAAAACATGCAACAGGTTAAAAAGGAAGCCAAAAAAGCAAAAGCCCCGTCAATTGGGAAAACTTCCCGCTACTCTTACATTCTCATTTTTTTTACTCTTGCCGTTCTCTCATCGTTGGTTTTCCTCATAAAGTCGAGACTCTTTCGCGATAGCGGCGCATCGTTCGATTTCCGGTCGAAAAATATATCTTACATCTGTATAAATTCCGATGCCGTTTATGTCTCCGACTGGATGGATTATGGCATATATGTTTATGATAAAAATAATTTTAAGCTGATAGACGCGCTCAATCAGGATAAAGCCCAGCCGACGGCCGTAGCCGTCGATGCGGAAAATTTTTGGATAGCGGATTCTCTTCAGGGATTCTTCTTTCATTTTCTCAAGTCCCGAGAGAAAAAGACCTTGCCGCAAGTAACATTTAAAAAGGAGCATAAATCCCCCGGCCCTTCGCCCACGGGTGTTTATCTGGACGGCGATATCATATGGTCATACGACATTCATACGAAAAAAATATACAAACAAAAGATAGATAATCTTCTTGTTGTGATAACTTCATACGATATACCTGTTGAAAATCCATGTGGTTTCACAAAATACAAGAAGCATTTTTATTTGGCGGATTCAAAGACCAACAGGATTTTCAAGATGTCTCCCGAAGATTTAATTCTCGAAAAAATCTATGTTTTTCCCGAATACGAAAAAAAGGATTACAGGCTCATCGCCTTCGGGAGCGATGGAAAGCATTTTTGGAGCGCTTCTGAGAATGGCAAAATCTACAGGCATCCGCCGTCCGCTTTGAGGTCTATAAAAAATATCTCTGAGAGGAAGTGAATTATGACGGATAAAAACGAAGAACTCGGCAAAAGTCGCGGGAATCTAATTTCTCTCGGCGGCAGCGTCGCTGTTAAAAAACAGCACGACTCCGGCAAGCTTACAGCAAGGGAAAGGCTTGATTTGCTGTTTGACAAGGGAAGCTTCGTCGAGATAGACCCTTTCGTTAAACACCGCTCATCCAATTTCGGACTTGACAAAAAAGAAATTCCGGCCGATGGCGTAATTGTTGGTCATGGAAAAGTTAACGAGAGGTGTCTCGCTGTATTTTCTCAAGACTTCACGTCCGCCGGAGGTTCTCTGGGAGAGATGCACGCCAGGAAGATTACTAAAATAATGGATTTCGCGTTAAGTTCAGGTATCCCGCTAGTAGGCATAAACGACTCAGGTGGAGCGAGGATACAGGAAGGCATCAACGCTCTCGCCGGTTACGGAGAAATATTTTACAGAAACACCCTTTCTTCCGGGGTAATCCCGCAGATTTCGGTCATACTCGGGCCTTGTGCCGGAGGAGCGGTTTACTCCCCCGCTCTGACTGACTTTGTTTTTACGGTTGACAAAATATCGAAGATGTTTATCACCGGCCCGGAGGTTATAAAGACCGTTCTTGGAGAGGAAATAAGTATGGAAGATCTCGGCGGCGCAAGGGTTCATAACGAAATAACCGGCAATGCGCATTTTTATGCCGAAAGTGAAAAGGAGTGTATTGAACAGATTAAAACTTTGCTTTCTTACTTGCCAGATAATAACGCACAAAAACCACCCCTCGCCGAGCGGCGCCCCCCACCTTCTGCCGACTTAAATTCGATTGTTCCCTCCGACCCCAAAAAACCGTATGATGTCAGGGACGTCATAAAAGCCGTTTTCGATGACGGAGATTTTTTTGAAGTCCAGGCGATGCACGCGAAAAATATAGTCGTAGGTTTTGCACATCTCGACGGGGAATCCGTCGGTATAATCGCCAATCAGCCCAAGTTTCTCGCCGGCGTTCTTGACGTAGATTCTTCCAACAAGGCTGCAAGATTCATAAGATTTTGCGATTCATTTAACATACCTATCGTAACTTTCGCCGATATCCCGGGATATCTCCCCGGCATTGAGCAGGAGCATTCGGGCGTCATCAGGCACGGAGCGAAGATGCTTTATGCATATTCTGAGGCGACCGTTCCGAAACTTACCGTGATATTGAGGAAGGCCTACGGTGGTGGATACATAGCGATGTGCAGCCGCCATCTCGGGGCCGACTTTGTGTTCGCATGGCCTTCGGCCGAGATAGCTGTTATGGGTCCGCTTGGCGCGGCAAACATAATTTTCAAGAAAGAGATAGAGTCCTCGTCCCAACCCGAAAAAACAAGACAGGACAAGATGAAAGAATACACCGAAAAATTCGCTTCGCCTTACATTGCGGCGTCGTTCGGCTATATCGACGATGTTATTCTGCCCGAAGAAACGCGTCTTAAAATTGTTTCAGCGCTTTCCGTTATGAAAAACAAACGTTCAAAAAAACCCGACAGAAAACACGGCAACATTCCGCTGTAAATTGGGGAATAGAGAATAGTGGACAGCGAATAGCGAATAGAGGAGAGAGATGAGAGGTGAGAGGTTTTTCCCTGACCTCTGTCCTCTCACCTCTGTTCTCTTGTCTCTGATTATGGACAAACTGATTCTTGAAGACGGAGAGTATATTACCGAATTTCCGGACAAAAAAATCCGTGCAGAAAAGGCCAATAATCCTTATCTTATCGCTTCGCCTATCCCCGGCGTTATAATTGAAGTCAAAAAAAAAGAAACGGATGCCGTATCGTCGGGAGAAACGATTATAATTCTGGAAGCGATGAAAATGGAAAACGAGATAATTTCAGAAGTTAAAGGGAAAATAGAGAAGATTTTCGTGAAAGTTGGCAATAAAGTTGGAAAAAATGATATACTTGTTAAGGTCAAAGAATAGAGGATAGAAAATAGGGGATAGAAAATAGGGGATAGAAAAATAGTGCAGTGCCCCAGGTTACATTGGACGAAGAGTTGATATATGAAAAAACCGCTTAAAGGCGTGAAAGTCATTGATTTTACAAGGGTGCTTTCCGGCCCATATTGCTCTATGATGCTTGCCGACATGGGGGCCGAGGTCATAAAGATTGAAAGAGCGAAGACCGGCGACGATTCAAGACTCTTCGGACCGTTTATCGACGGACAGAGCGGATATTTTATAAGCGTAAACCGCGGAAAAAAAAGCGTTGTTTTGGATTTAAAAAATAAAGAGTCAATAAAAATTATTAAGCGATTGCTTAAAAATACTGACATTCTTCTTGAAAACTTTCGTCCGGGAACAATGAAAAAATTAGGTCTTGATTATGACTCGCTCAAAAAAAAATATCCAAAACTCATTTATGCTTCGATAACCGGATACGGCCAGACGGGGCCGCTTTCGCAATACGCCGGATACGACGTTATCGCCCAAGCTGTCGGCGGAATAATGAGCATCACAGGTTATCCCGACACGCCTCCGACGAGAGTCGGAACTTCAATGGCAGATGTACTTGCCGGCATGTTTGCGGCTTACGGCATAACTACAGCCCTTTACGGAAGAGAAAAAACAGGATTGGGCTGCCGTATTGACATATCAATGGTCGATTCCATCGTAGCGGTTCTTGAAAATGCCATAGTAAGATATAACGCTACTAATAAAACTCCCGAGCGCATAGGCTCGCTTCATCCGTCTCTCTGCCCGTTCGACATATTTAAGGCAAAAGACGGATTTTTGGCGATAGCCTGCGGAAACGAGGATCTCTGGATGGAGTTTTGCCTGGCGATAAGCCGCGAAGATTTGATACACAACAAACACTTCGAAAACAATGAAAAGCGTTTGAAAAACGAGAAAAAACTGAAATCGATAATCGAGAGATATACAAAAGCGCACACGATAAAGGAACTTTTAAACAACCTCAACAGACATGGCGTTCCCTGCGGGCCTGTGAACGACATATCCCGCGTTTGTAAACATCCGCAGATAATCCACAGGAACATGATAGTAGAATTGAATCAGAAAAAAATAGGAAAAATCAAAGTCGCCGGCACCCCGATAAAAATAGACGGATGCGACGACAAACATTTTAAGCCCGCCCCTCTTCTTGGCGAACACACCGATGAGATAATGTCAAACATTTAGGATGTGAACGACATTCTTTAAGTCGCAGCAAACTTTTATAAATTGTTTCCCGCAAAAGAAATACTAAAAGAATATGGTAAGTATAAGTAGTAACCGATGAACAGTACTTATCGATTTTGGATAAATCAATGGAATATAAAAAAAAGAAAGTAACAAAGAATAATTTGTTGGAAGAAACGGTAATACCATATCACACAATTACTCAAAAAGAAATTCTTGTTCAATCGGAAAATAGGTTTATAAATCAAGTTATTTGTGGTGATTGTGTAGAAGTTATGAAATTAATGCCGGAAAATTTTATTCATCTTATAATTACATCCCCACCATATAATGTAGGAAAACCATACAAGAACCATTATGATAATATGCCTTACAAGGAATATCTAGATTGGCTTGAAAAAGTTTGGTTTGAATGCTATCGTGTTTTAATTAAAGGAGGTAGAATTTGCATAAATGTACCAAGTGTGACGGCTGACGGACAATATCAACCACTTTTTGTAGATGTCGTTAATCAAATGAGAAAAATTGGCTATATTATGAGAGGTGATATATTGTGGTATAAACAAGCAATTTCGAAAAGAACTGCTTGGGGTTCTTGGAAATCTCCATCAAATCCTTATGTTGTTCAACCGTATGAATTCGTATTAGTGTTTAGTAAAGAAGAAAAAAAATTAGAGGGAGAACCTAAAAAGATAGATATTACAAAAGAGGAATTTATAGAATTTTCAAATTCATTTTGGGACATAAAACCTCAAACTCAACCAAAAGGACATCCGGCACCCTTTCCAGAAAAACTTATATATCGTTTAGTTAAATTTTATTCATACATTGATAATATAGTTTTAGACCCTTTTGGGGGAACTGGAACAGTTCCAGTTGTTAGTGTAAAAACTGAAAGAAAATATATTTATATAGATAATTGCCGAGAATATTGTGAAATAGCAGAAAAAAATATAAAGATTGTTGCAAGACAACCTAAACTTTTATAAAGGAAAGAGGGTTTATTATGGATTTAGTTCACAAAAGTTATTTAGAAGGAAAATTAGGCAAAGTGATAAAAGACAAAGGTAGTTTAAATGTTGGGGTAAACTTGAATAAATACTTCATTTTTTCAGATGCAAATAAATATGCTAAAAAATATGCTTCGCAATTTGATAAGAAGAAAACAGAGGACGAAGCAAGGCAAGAAAAATCAAGCAAAGATTCGGTTCTTGGAAAATTGGTAGAAGAAAGTATAGTATATTTACTCAATGCTTACTTCAAGGAAAATAAATTAAATTATTTGGCAACAAACCACAAAACTTATAACGATATTATTTCTTATGTTACCAATTCTCTGTGTCTTGTGAGAAAAAATACAAGTCACATCAAGAAATTTGATAGTGATATTGTAGTTGTTAAAGATAATTTTGAAAAAATAAAAAAGGCTTTTATATTATCGGCAAAAGGTACAACAAGAGAAAGAATCGGACAATTTTTATCTCATTTATTTTTGATGGATCAAGATGTATTAAATGCAAAATATGGTAAAGATAAATATACGGTCATTTTTACAAAAGAAAATTTACAAATCAAATATGGTTTTATTACTCTTGATTGGGCAAGATATAGGGATTTTGATAAATATAATGAAAGTGGAAAAACCAGAAAAACAGTAAAACAGACAGAAGTGCAACTGATTATTGATGATATTAAACTTGGAGGGGGATTGTTTGTTTTGAATAATTACGACCATCTTGACGGTATTGGCAATTTTTCTGGTTTAGTTGGGTCTATCTGTGATTTTTTGAAATAGTTGCTCCTTATTACAAATATGCTTTCGATTTAATTTCGGCACGAAGGTTTCTGTTTCGATTTAAGAGAATTTATGTGGAAATGTGAAAAATGTGAAGAAATATTTGATAACGAGACAATGGCGGTTGAAGTAAGATTCGGTTATATTGACGAAGATGAAGCAAAGAAAAAAGACAATAACCAATACGATGCTTTTTATACTGAACAGGCATGGGCGCCTTTATGTGATGATTGTGCTATTGACTTTATTAAAACTGGTACATAAGTTAATGACTTCGGAGGAAGTATGCCGAACGGATTTCATGGGAAAATTTTAACCGTTGATTTGTCGTCGGGAAAAATCGGCGAGAAACCAATCAATGAGACGGATGTCAAAAAATATACGCTCGGCTCGGGTCTTGCCGCAAAGATTCTTTACAACGAAGCCCCTGTTAACCTCGCGCCACTTTCAGAAGAAAATCCAATTTTGTTTTTGTCGGGGCTTTTAACCGGGACAGTCGTGCCGACTGCCTGCAAAATGTCCGTCTGCGCAAAATCGCCGCTTACGGGCATTTGGAACGAAGCGACCGTGGGCGGCCATTGGCCGACGGAATTCAGGATGCTCGGATATGACGGAATTTTAATAACGGGAAAATCCAATAAGCCGGTTTATCTAATAATAGATGCAGGATGCAGGATACAGGATGCCAGTGATTTGTGGGGAAAGGATACCTACGAAACCGGTGAAATTCTCTCAAAGAGACATGAGAAGCATCTCGTCGCCGCGATAGGCCCTGCTGGAGAAAATCTTGTCAGTATAGCCGCAATTTGTTTTGACCCGCCCAATTCCCGTTTTGCGGCGCGCTCGGGCATCGGTGCCAACATGGGCTCAAAAAACCTTAAAGCTATCGTCGTAAAAGGTCAGGGGAAAAGAGTCGCCGTCGCAGACCCCGAAAAATTAAGAGCACTGCTTAAAGAAGAAATACCCGCGATAAAAGAAAATGCAAAAGCCCTCGGAGAATTTGGTACTGCCGGCGGCTCTCCTGCAGTTGAGTCGTTCGGCGACCTTCCGATAAAAAATTACGCCATTGGAACGTATCCCGATATTGTAAAAATTTCGGGACAGGCGATGAGAGAAAAAATCTGGGTCAAGCACTACGCTTGCTGGGCATGTCCCATCGGCTGCGGCAAGCTCGTCAAGGGCGAGTTAAAGAACTTCGGAAGTTTCTGTGGCCACTATCCCGAGTATGAGACCGTCGCGATGCTCGGCTCAAATGTTTTAAATAACGACCTCTATGTATTGGCGTATATAAACGAACTCACAAATAAGCTCGGTATGGATACGATTTCCATGGGCTCTGTCGCCGCGTTTGCGATTGAGTGTTACGAGAAAGGAAAAATCACAAGAGCAGACACTGGAGACGTTGAGTTCAAATGGGGCGACGCGAAGACTCTCGTTGAAATAATTAAGATGACCGCTTACAAAAAAAACATCGGTGTTCTCCTTGCAAAAGGTGTCAGAGATGCGGCAAAAGCCATCGGCAAAAATACTATCGAGTATGTTTCTCACAACAAAGGACTTGACTTTCCCGCCCACGACCCGAGAGGACATGTCTCTATGGCAATCAACTACGCGACCGCCGCAAGAGGTGCGTGTCATCTTGAAGGTCTCACATACTTTCTTGATAGGGGCGTCCCTTGCAAAGATCTGGGAATCACCGCCCCGCCGAACCAGTTTGAAGAAACCGACAAACCGAAAATTGTTTTTGAGATGCAAAATTTTATATCATTATTTAATCCGCTCGGACTCTGTAAATTTCTGTTTCACGCCCGTGTGGGTCCGTCGCAGATTTCAAACTGGGTCAACGCCGTTTGTGGATGGGACTGGACACTCGACGACTATATGAAAACAGGCGAGCGATTGTTCGATTTAAAACGGCTCTACAACACGCGCCTCGGCATTTCAAGAAAAGATGACCTGGAACCGTCGAGAATTACCGTATATCCGAAAAAAGAAGGAAAAGCGAAAGGCGTGGTCCCGAATGTCGCAAAAATGGTTATGGAGTATTATGTCCATCGCGGATGGGATGAAGAAGGAATACCGAAGCAGGAAAAGTTGAAAGAACTGGAGTTGGATGGTAGATAGCAAATAGCGAATAGTAGATAGTAGATGGTAGCGAGTAGCGAGGGTTGTTCCCCCTATCTACTATCTACCCGCTACTCGCTACTGCTCTGTTGCTCTGCTATTATGTCGCTGAGTCGATGCGTCGCTATGTCGCCGGGGTATAGAATATGCTGACTTGCAACAAAGAAAGAGTAAAAAATAAAATCGAAACTTTCGCGAAATTCGGCGCTACGGCCCGCGGCGGAATAACGAGATTTTCGCTGTCGAAAGAAGACCTTCAGGCAAGAGCCGAGTTTGTCAAAAGAATGAATTCAGTAGGCGCAAAAACCGTAACCGACGACATGGCAAATATGTATGCGACGCACCCCGGTCCCGAAAAAGGCCTTCCGAAAATTGTGATTGCTTCCCACTGCGATTCCGTAAGAAACGGTGGCAACTACGACGGCATTTTGGGAGTCATTGCGGCTCTTGAAGTAGTGGAAACACTCGCTACGCAAAAAATTCCCCACAATCACCCTGTTACCGCTATGATCTGGACCAACGAAGAGGGCTCACTCTATCCTCCGGCGATGCTCTCATCAGGCGTCGTCTGCGGCAAGTTTGAAAAAGAAAAAATACTCTCGTCAAAAAGCCCCGACGGAAAAACATTCGGCGAAGCGCTAAAAGAGAGTGGATACGTCGGCGCTCAATCGAACCGGCTCAATCCGAAAGATTACATAGCGATGTTGGAGTTGCATATTGAACAAGGCCCCGTGCTTGAAGCCGAAAAAAAAGAAATCGGTGTTGTAGAAGGTGTTTTGGGAATGGTAAATTACAGAATAAGAACTTATGGGCAGTCCGACCACGCGGGAACAACGCCGATGAAGTTCAGACGAGACGCTCTATTGGCCGCGGCTTCCGCGATTAAATATCTTCACCGGGAACTTGACAAACTTGACAGCGCTCTTGTCTATACGACGGGTAATATAATCTGCCATCCGAATATCCATACCGTCATACCCGACTATGTGGATTTTTCATTGGACGCAAGACACAAGGAACCGGAAGTCATAAAACAAGTTGTGGAAATAATCAAAAACATTCCAAAAGAATTTGACAAGTGCGAAGTGAAATGCGAAGAGGCATGGTCGCGCAAAACGGTCAGATTCAACGAAGAATTAGTCGCTCTTGTCCAAAAAAGTGCGGACGCCTTCGGATACACAAGCAAAAAGATGTACAGCGGAGCAGGTCACGACGCTCAGTATGTCGCCGATATAATTCCCGCCACGATGATTTTTGTTCCGTCTAAAGACGGACACAGTCATTGCGAGTTAGAATTTACATCACTTGATGACTGTTGCAAAGGCATAAATGTTTTACTAAACACAGTTTTGGAGATTGATAAGAAGAATATAAAGGTTAAAATTTAAGGTGAAAGGTTAAAATTAAAGGTATAAAATCTAAATATTTTGACCTTTACCCTTTATCCTTTGACCTTTAACTTCCCGCTATAGCGGAGTCAGGAGGTTTTATGGCGGACATTTCGATTGATTTTTGTGGTATCAAATCCCAAAATCCGTTCTGGTTGGCTTCAAGTCCGGTGACAAATACCGGCGAGATGATTCAGAGGGCGTTTGACGCCGGCTGGGGCGGCGCCGTCTGGAAAACTCTCGGATTGGAAGAAAAAACTCCGATTGTCAACGTCAGCCCGCGCCTTGCCGGACTTGACTACGAGGACAAAAAACTCATCGCGCTTGAAAACATAGAGATGATAACCGACAGAACCCTTGAAGTAAACTTAAAAGAAATCCGCGAGACGAAAAAAAAATATCCAAAAAATGTCGTAGTAGCGTCGCTAATGGTTGCAAACGACGAAGAGTCGTGGACGGAAATAACGAAAAAAGTGCTTGACTGCGGCGTCGACGGACTTGAATTAAACTTCGGATGTCCCCACGGAATGCCTGAAAAAGGAATGGGCTCTGCGACGGGGAAATCGCCTTCAAACGTCGAGAAGGTCTGCGGATGGGTAAAAAAAGCCGCGGGCAAAATGCCTGTTCTTGCAAAACTCACACCTAATATCACAGATATGAGAGAGCCCGCTCTTGCCGCAAAAAACGGCGGAGCGGATGCCATAGCCGCGATAAACACCGTTCAGGCGGTAATTGGTGTTGACCTTGAAACACTGATTCCGCTCCCAACGGTAAACGGAAAATCCGCTCTCGGAGGATTGTCAGGTCCCGCCGTAAAACCGATTGCGCTCAGATTCATTACCGAACTTTATCTCGACGAACGTCTGGGTCTTCCGATATCGGGAATGGGCGGAATAACCACTTGGCGGGACGCTGCCGAGTTTTTACTTATGGGAGCGTCGGGACTTCAGGTCTGTACAGCGGCAATGCATTACGGCTATAGAATCGTCGAGGACCTCAAAGACGGACTTTCAAACTTCATGGACGACAAGGGCTTTGCAAAAATATCCGACATGGTCGGCGTTTCTGCACAAAAAATCTCTTCGCACGTCGCTCTTTCAAGAGAAAAAAAGCCGGTCAGCAAAATCGACAAAGAAACCTGCGAGAAATGTGACCTTTGTTATCTTGGATGTTCCGACGGGGGACATCAAGCGATTACCCTTGACAGCAACCGTTTGCCGTCGGTCGACGAAGAAAAATGCGTCGGATGCGGCCTCTGCGCCGTGATTTGCCCCGTAGAATCCTGCGTGACACTCGAAATGAAAACATAAAATATGGATAAGAACGAAATATATAGAATTTATCACACTATTATTAAAGAGTGTCATGCAAAACATTTGGAAAAATATGGGGTTGGTTTACCTAGACTTCATGATGCTTCTGGCAATTTTAAAAGGATGCGCTTGTTTTAGTTTATTTAGCTCAGAACTATCCATATACGAATAAAGTTACTAAAGAAGAACTAACGAGATTTATTCGAGAGTTTGACCCTGATGTCAATGATGTGCAACAGGCCAGGCATTTAGGAGCACAAAAAGGTTGGTGGATTGTGGCAGGGGGCAGAGATAATATCGTCTTGAATCTTAAAAGGGGGGAGTATCAATTATACACATTAGAAAAGCCCTACCCATCTTTTAAAAAAGGACATAGAATTAGTGATACGGACGATTGGAGTAAGATGAAAGAAAAATATCATTTTAGATGCGCCACATGTGGTTCCGAAGAAGGACTGCCTCATTTGCATTGGCCTGCCACAAAAACAAAATTACAAAAAGCTCATATGAATCCTCGTAAACCATTAGTTGCGGATAATATTATTCCTCAATGTCAAAAGTGTAATCGTGGAGATAGGAATAGATGGGTTTATGACGAAAAAGGCAGAGTAATAAAAGTTGCCGATTCAAATGTGGTAAGAACTTGCGATAGAGAGATAAAAATAAAAATTTACAAAATTCTATATGATAAGTTTGACGGTAAAAAACCTTCCGAAATAAAATAGAGTATGAAAAACAAAAAATTTTTGAATAAAATTATATGTGATAATGCATTAAACGTGCTTCCGCAAATTGAAAGCAATTCAATAGATCTTGTTATAACTGACCCCCCGTATTTTTTAGATAAACTGGACAACCAATGGAATCATGAAGTAGTAACTAATACACGCAATCACTACATCATAAAGTCATTGCCAGCTGGAATGAAATTTGAGAGAGAACAAGGCGTCAGATTTTATAGTTGGTATTTAAAAATATCAAAGGAAATTATCAGATTATTGAAACCCGGTGGATTTTTCTTTTCATTTTCTAGTCCTCGCCTATATCATAGAATGGCATCAGCATTGGACGATGCGGGATTTGAGATCAGAGATGTTTTCATGTGGCTCTATACTCAAAATCAGGCAAAGGCAATGGGGCTTAATCATTTTATTGATAAGATGGGAGCTGGCAATGACCAAAAAAATATTATTAGAGAAAGATTGCACGGATGGAAGACCCCGCAGATTAAATCTTGTTTTGAACCTATTGCTGTGGCGCAAAAACCGACAGACACTACTTATCTAAACAACATGTTGAAATACAAAGTTGGTTTGGTAAATACGAATATTAGATTGGGTAAAAATATGTATCCAGCAAATGTAATTACCACTGAAAACATAAACACTGAGATTGATAAAGTGTTCCTGTTGCCCAAACCATCAAAGAAAGAAAAAGGAGATTATAATCTACATAAAACAGTGAAACCATTAGCGATCTGTGAATATTTGATTCAGTTATCGGCTTTTTCTAAAAATGCCATTATATTAGACCCTTTTGTTGGGAGCGCTACCACGACAGTCGCTGCCAAGATATTAGAAAAGAAATACATTGGAATTGATTCTAATAGTGAATATGTAAAAATTGCTATTCGAAGATTGAAAGAAGTTGACATTGAAAAAAAGCATTCTTTGATTAAACGTAATCATTATCGGTATCAACATATTCATCAATTAAAATTACTATCTGTTTAGAATAAAAGCAGTGGTAAATTGTCAGAATTTGGAATTGGATGGAATTGGAGACGGGTCTCAATTAAAAATCCTCTGTGCGAAATAAACCAATGAAAACATTGTCCGGAACACTATTATGAAAATTAGAAAAAAATATCAGATGGAAGAAAAATCTATTGGAGACAGGGAAGTTACGAAGAAGCAGAATCGCTCAACGAAGAAAAATTTTTAAACCTCTCTTAATGTGCTCGCTCAAATGAGAAAAACAAGACGAAAATTTTTTGGAGTAACCGAATCATCGCAGGTAGATAAAAGAGTTTGTGGAAAAAGAAGAGCAGGTTGAAAACGATTATAGAGATTAAAAGAACATTTTTATCGGACGCACGACATTAAAGACATAAAAAGATAAAAAACAAAGATGAATAAATTATTTCCTAAAAAATGGCAAAGAATTGCCGCCTCGGTCGTTGCTACCATAATTGCAGTTTATGCGCTCATTTATGTTGATGTTGTAATGCGTGCTCGCTCGGCGTATCTTGAAGGCGAAAAGTTTTGGGCATGGCACGAAAACCCTCAATTAAAAGAGAAGTTTTTTGACGAAAAACTCTCCAAAGAAAAAACATCACTTCAAAAGAAGTTGGATTCAAAAAAAATCTCACAGAAAGAATACGAAATACAAACAGAAATCATTGAGTTTAACAATAAAAGAGAACGAGAAGAATCGTCAATAAAATATGCATATGTATGGTATCAGACGGCGGCGGAACTCTTTTCGCCGCCCGAATCAAAATGGGTGAGACGCTCACGCGAAAAAATGCCGAAGGCAAAACAACTCTGGCGCGAAGAATTGATTAAGAAAGGAATTCCTTTTGAAGAATATATGCTGGAATAAACAGAGGTCAGAGATGAGAGGTCAGAGGTCGGAGCAGTAGAACAGACAAAAGCGATAGCGGATACCGGATCCCGGATACCAAAAAACAGATACAGGATGCAGGATAAAGGAAAAGCAAATACAGAATACAGGTAGATGCATCGTTCCCCTGCGAGGACAAGCTTTACGATGCCAATTATTTGCACTGCAAGGCGGTGCCGCTACAACGTGTATCTGTCGTTTTAACCTGCATCTGACATCTGGCACCGTTCTTTCCATCGTTCCCTATTTCCTATTTTTCTTTGCCTATATTAAGAGGAGGTTTTATGTCATTTGATTTAGTCGTTAAAGGCGGAAAAATCGTTCTTGCCGAAAAGACATTTGTTGCCGACATCGCCATCAAAGGAGAGAAAGTCGTCTCGGTCAAAAAAGACATCAGAGCAGATGGCGCCCATATGCTCGATGCCAGGGGATTGCTTGTTTTTCCCGGCGCGATTGATGCCCATGTGCATTTGCAGCTGCCTTTTTGCGGAACGGTTTCATGCGACGATTTTGAAAATGGCACGAAAGCCGCGGCATGCGGCGGCGTGACCACCGTTATTGATTTCGCCATAGCCATACAGGACAAAGGGGGTTCTCTTATTGAAACCGTTGAGGCGAGGAAGAAAGAAGCCGACGGAAAAGTGTGCGTGGATTACGCTCTTCACGGCGGAATAACCAAGTGGAACGAGAATGTGAGAAGAGATATGAGCGACCTCGTAAAGGACGGTGTGACCTCTTTTAAGATGTTTATGATTTATCGCTCTCAGGGCTGGATGGCTGACGACGGAATACTTTTTCAAGGGCTTGAGGAAACGGCAAAACACGGAGGACTAATCCTTGTCCACGCCGAGAGTGCGATTGTCCTGGACCTCCTTATTGAGAGATACCACACGCAGGAGATGATGAATAAATACGGCGCCTATCTTCACGCGATGGCTCGTCCTTGTTATACAGAATACGAGGCGGTCCGCCGCGCGGCGACTTGGGCAAAAGAAACGGGCGGACGGCTTTTTATCGTCCATATGTCGGCGTCGGAAAGCGCCGAGATTGTGCGCGAGGCGAAAAGAGACGGCGTAAAAATATGGGCGGAGACCTGTCCGACTTATCTCCTTTTGACCGACGATGTTTATAAATCCAGGGAAACGGGACACCTTTACGGCATTTGTCCGCAGGTAAAAAAGAAACACGACCAGCTGGGTCTTTGGGAAGGATTGAAAAAAGGATACATTGACACCATAGGAACCGACACCTGCACATTTGACACAAAACAAAAAGCGATGTGGCAGGGGGATTTTACAAAAATTCCATTCGGTATACCGGGGCTTGAGACGATGGTTCCGACGATATTTACCGCGGGTGTTAACAAGAAAAAACTCTCGCTCAACAGATTCGTGGAAGTCGTCTCAACGAACCCCGCCAAAATTTTCGGACTATACCCTCAGAAAGGAACAATCAAAGTCGGCTCCGACGCCGATATCTGCGTCTTTGACCCAAATAAACGGGTTGTTATTGATTTTAATAATATGCAGACCAGATGCGACTGGTCGCCTTTCCAGGGTATGAAATTAAAAGGTTACCCCGCCGTTACAATCTCTCGCGGAAAAATCGTAGCGAAAGACGGAAAATTTACCGGCACCGTCGGACACGGGCGATTTGTAAAAAGAAAACCATGGGGGAAGATATAGATTGAAACTCAACCCTGCGGTTTTTTGGGCACTTATTTTTCTAACCACTTGTTTAATTTGGGCATGGTTTTCGTCTCGTTTAATTTTAAATGCACCTCGCATAAGAGATTATGTAACGCCGGACAACTTAAAAATTCCTTTTGAAAAAATAGAGTTTAAATCCGGCAGACGAAAAATATCAGGTTGGTTTATAACTTCGCAGAAAAATACTTCCAAAACTATAATAATTTGTCACGGATGGGGCGCTTCTAAAGGCGATGTTTTATATTCGACATTTTTTCTCCATCAGCATTACAATCTTCTATATTTCGATTTTACGAATCACGGAGAAAGTGGCGGAAATAAAACCTCCATGGGAAAATATGAATCTGAGGACATGCTCTCAGCCGTGAAATATCTCAAAGAGGAAAAACCTTCTCTGTCGGCGAAGATAGGCGTTTTCGGATTTTCTATGGGTGGTGTCGCTGCAATATACGCTGCTTCCAAAGACAAAAGAATAAACGCAGTTGTGGCCGAAAGCCCTTTTGATTCTTTCAACGAAATTACAGCCCACCATGCGAAACTTTTTCTTAATCTCCCGCGGCACCCACTTGTTGTTCTTACGATTCTGGGTGCGATAATCCGCCTGGGTCATTCGCCCGAGAGATACTCTCCGATGCGAAATATATCGAAAGTTTCGCCGACAGCGGTTCTTTTGTTGGCTACTTCTGGCGATGAAAACATTCCGGTTGAAGCGGTAAAAAGGGTTTATGAAAAAGCGGAGGAACCCAAGGAACTGGTCGTTTTCGATTCGCACGGCCATGGCACAGCTTATATAGAGCATACGGATGAGTATAAGAAAACAATAACGAGATTTTTTAGCAAAAATCTCTGACTGAAAATTCGAACATTTGTTCGAATTTATCGTCGGAGCATTGTTAAATATTGTCGATTTTTATCGTCTGAAGCATCGAACATTTGTAAAATGAGGGTATTGAAAAAGGCCTTCTGACACCCAAAAGAATTTAGTCGATAGTCGATGGTCGACAGAATCTGCGGACTGTGGACTATTGACAGGTTTTTCAGCGGTTTCAAAATGAAGATAATCACTTCACCCGTTGTTGCCCAAAGATATTTTGTAAAGCTTAAAAAGTGTGGCAAAACAATCGGCTTTGTCCCTACGATGGGGGCGCTCCACGAAGGACATCTCTCTTTGATAAAAAGGGCTCGCAAAGAAAATGCTCTCGTTGTCGTTTCGATATTTATAAATCCCGCGCAGTTCGGCAAAAACGAGGATTTTGAAAAATATCCACGCACATTTCGCCAAGACAAAAAAATTTGTCGACAAACTGGCGTCGACATAATTTTCTATCCTTCCACAAACGATATCTATAAACAAGAGCATCTGACTTTTGTTGAAGTGAAAAATCTTTCAGACATACTTTGCGGAAAATTCCGCCCGGGACATTTTCGCGGAGTTACAACCGTCGTCTTAAAACTGTTTAACATTATCCAACCGACAAGAGCGTATTTCGGCACGAAGGATTTTCAACAACTGAAAATCATAGAAAAAATGGTAGATGATTTAAATATCCCCGTGAAAATCATTTCGTGTCCGACTATAAGAGAAAAATTCGGACTGGCGTTTTCAAGCAGAAATAAATATCTTTCGACGGGTCAAAAATTAGATTCGGCATTAATTTATAAAGCGATATCGGACGCGAAAGTCAAAATTTCAGAGGGGTATCTTAAAGACATTGTATCGGTAAAAAAATATATAACTAAAGCGGTTTCAAAAATCTCCGGGATAAATCTTGAATATGTAGAAATTGTCGATCCGAAAACGTTAACGAATATTGAGGGGAGAATATCGCTGAAAAATAATTTAAGAATCCTGATAGCCGCCAAGGTTGGCAGGACAAGGCTGATAGACAATGTTTAGTGCAATTTTTGGCAGAATTTCGGCTGTTAAAAAAACCTTGACAAATGTCATAAATTTTATTATATATATATTGCGATAAAGGCAAACTTCGGGAAACCGGAGGACGCAAAGCCGCGGAGCTAAAGATAGGGGGCTATCAAAATCGTTTCGGGAAATCGGAGCGATGCCCCCGACATAATGTCGGGGGAGCTGGCCGGGCTACCGAGAGAAGGTGTAGTAAGTTTAATTTGTTAGCGGTTGCGGTTGTAGTGGTTTGCAACAAGTTTTAGGACCCCCTATCTTTATGCTACCGGGCGGAAGTTCGGTAGCATTTTTATTTTGATAGCCCCCTTCCGCCGTGGCGGAGATGGAAACGTAAGGATTGTCCGATAAATGGCAAACTCCGGGAAACCGGAGGACGCAAAGCCGATCCCGATGTTGAATCGGGTCATTCTGACTATAGGTCAGGATACGGGCCTAACATCAAGCAAAATGCGAGATTATGGCGGCCGGGTTACCGAAGGCAATTTATGAAGCACATCAACTTTTTAAATTATCTTTTACTTATCCCTTTCGCCTCATCAATTCTTTTGTTGACGGCATCCGTCGCATCATCTTCTGACATATTTCTTTCAAACTATCCCAATCCGTTCGATTCGAGAAAAACTTCCACAAGCATCCTTGTAAAAAAATCAAATCAGACCGACGTTGGAATTGCGGTAAAAATTTTCGATCTTTTTGGCCGCCCCGTCAAGCATCTCGAATTTTTTGGAGATACAATCCTGTGGGACGGTCGCGACGAAAACGGTCATTACGTCGCCAAGGGCGGATATATCTGTGTGGTTTCCGTCGATGGCGGGAAGATAGTGGCTTTAAGAAAAATTGGAGTCATACATTAAAAGCGGAGGAGAGAGTAGAGGACAGGGTTTGATGAAATGAAAAATTCAAAAACAAAACTCTCGACAAAACTAGCGAACAAAGTCGCAAAAACTTTGTCAGGGATGGCTTTTGTTTTTATTTGTTCTCTCGTCTCTTGTCTCTCGCCGCTATCCTCTGTCTTTGCCGCTGCCACCGGCGGCCAGCCTGGGCAGTTCCTTTCATGGGGTGCTGGCGCTAAATCACTTGGTATGGGAAAAGCGTTTTTCGCGGTTTCCGACGATGCCTCCGCTACTTACTGGAATCCGGCAGCTCTGACCCAGCTTGACAGGAAAGAAGTTATGGCTCTCCATGCCACGCTTTTTGCCGATACCAACTATAACTTTCTGTCGTATGTGCATCCAACCGCAAAGTTGGGAGTTTTCGGAGCAAACATCGTCCGTCTCCACTCGGGCGGTTTTGAAAAAATAGCGATAAACATAGACCCAACTACACAGGACATAGTTAAGATTGAAAATTTAGGCACATTTGAAGATTCCCGTCTGGCTTTAATGGCAGCATACGGCAGAAGAATAAGAGAAAATCTCTCCATAGGTCTTTCTGGGAAGTACATGAACCATGCTCTGGCCGATTCTATAAGCGGAGCCCTAACATTCGATCTTGCGCTGCTCCTTGAAGGAGTAAATGACACGTTGCCCGATATAAAAATTGCTTTCGGTGTCAGGAACATAATTTCTACGAGCTTTGGCGATACGGAAGACAAACTTCCTATGATATTCAGAGTCGGCGCGGCCCATCCGTTTATGAAAAAAAAGTTTTTACTGGCGTTTGATATTGAAAAATCGCTTAACGCAAATCTCGGCTGGCACATAGGGACAGAATACTGGCTTATGAATTATCTTGCCATGCGTCTCGGATTCGAGGGCGAAGGTAGAATAAGAGAGACAACCGCTGGTTTTGGTTTCAAATATAAAGATTACGGGCTTGATTATGCGTTTGCTTTGCATGAGCTCGGACTTTCACATAGAATATCCGGTTCGTGGAAAATAGGGGAATCGGTAAGCGCTAACAGAGCGGCTATAGTGGTGCGTCTTATGAAAGAAGCTATAGAATCCTACAGAAAAGGAGACATGCTTCTTTCCCACAATCGACTTGAAAAACTTCTTGATATAGACCCGGCCAATAAAGATGCACAGAATATGTCCAAAAAACTACAGGTAATAATAGGTCACATAGACACTGTGGTAGGAGATACTGAAGATGCCGTAGCGACAAGAAAAGGGATTGTAGCATATATAGAAGGCGACGACACGGGCGCCATAAACTCTTTCAGATATGCTTATTACAAAAAACCCGAGAACATGAAGCTACTTGCTTTGTTGAACAGGATTGAAAAAGAAATGGGCATCCCGCCTACGGAAGCATTCAAGGAAACAATCGCAGGATTTACTATAATAGATCAGAAGATCTTCGACGCAAGACAAGCCATAATAGACGGCAAATATGACAAAGCCCTTATTAAAGCCCAGGAAGTGCTGAATCTTGAACCGAACCATGTGACAGCTTACGAAATTATGGGAAGCGCTTTCTTTATGATGGATCAGCCGGAAAAAGCAAAAGAGGTCTGGATGCGGGTGCTCGAAATAGATCCAACAAACAGAGTGGTTCCGCAGTTCCTGAACCAACTTAGATAAAGGGTAAATATATGAAAAAATTAAAACAGCTTAAAAATTTGAAACAAAGCGCGGTGGCACTTTTACTGGCTCTTTCTTCTTTTGTTTATCTTTATGGACAGATGACCCCGCAGTCTGCGGAAATCTCACTGATAGAACATGAACTCAAGTACGAAAAAGAAAAGACGGAGTACGTTCAGAAAGACATCCTTGACAGGATACTTGGACCGGATAAAGCGATAGCCATAGTCGATGTCGAATTCGGTCTTGATACGATAACCAGAAAAACCTTCGTCAGGGAAAGAAAGGCCGAAAAAAAGAAGCCGATAGGCGAGGTGGAGTATCTGCTGCCGGGTGTTCCGGCGCCCAGAGCGGTTTCTCAAGCGGATCAAGTCGGCGAATCGAAAGAAGAGGCCGGCCAGCAGGAAAAAATAACTGTCGAGGTCAAAATTGCTCTGAAAAAACAGATAGTGACTGTTTTGCACGATGAAAAAGTTCCCGAGTCGAAACTTGAAGCCGTAAAAGATGCTATTACTTCCGCTCTCAGAATAGATCAAAAGCGCGGTGACCGGATAGATTTTAAGAAAACAAAATTCACGACGGGATTTTTTGAAGAGCTGCTGAAGCCGCTTGTTTTGATACCTCTTGTTATAGCATTTCTTCTTTTATTTTTTCTTTTCGGTCCTCTTGCTGGCTTTTTCCGTGCATATGTAAAAACGATGAGGGAAAAGGGCGGAACAGAAGTTACCGTGGATTCAAAATTCGAAAACCCCGAGGGGGAGCCAGAAGGCGGTGAAGGAGGAGGCGGAGGCGGCGCTCTTTCTGCGGCTGAGCTTGAAGCGCTGGAAGAGGAGAAAAAAAAGTACAAACCGTTTCACTATGTAGATGACGAAAATCTTAAAAGACTTATATATTTAATAAGGAAAGAAAGCGCAAGAATAATAGCTCTCGTAATAAGTTATCTTAAACCCGAGCATGTCAAAGAGATACTTCTCAGCCTTTCGGCGCAGGTTCAGTCGCAGGTGGCCATAGAGATGGCGACCATAAGACAGATGACGAGGGATAAGGTAATGAAGATAGACGACGACATAAAAGAAAAGATAGACTTCCTAATAGGCGGCATAGAGCATCTTTTGAAAGTGCTTGATCAGGTTGACAACGTAACAAGGGACAACATACTGGATTATCTACAGAACGAAAAACCGGAACTCTACGACAGGGTCAGAAAGTTTATATTGAAGTTTGATGACATTAAGAACTTCACGGATCAGACGATGCAGACAATACTTAACTTTCCAGATTTGAAAAATTCGGAACTTCTTGCCCGCTCACTCAAAGGAGTGCCTCAGGATGTGGTAAATAAGTTTTTTGCCAACATGTCGTCTAACGCGGTCCAACTTATTCAAGAAGAAATGCAGTACACCCAATCCGTAACGCCGTTACAGACAGAAGAAGGAAGAAAGAAAATAATGGATGTCATAAGAAAACTTGAAGATGACGGTAAAATCTTTATAAGAGAAAAGCCGAAAAGCAGCGCTCTTGAGGGTGAAGAGGTTGTTGACGAAGAAGCCGCTCCTTCGGAAGGTGACGCTGCGGATTACTATCAGGCAGGACTCTCCAGTTATGAAGCGGGAAACTATGAGGATGCCATAAGCTATCTTGAGTACGTCCTTTCAATCGACAACACTTTGACCGACGCCTACAGTTATATTGCCGCTTCATATTATGCTCTCGGAAGATATGACGAAGCGATTGCAAATTATGAAGCGGTGTTAAACATAAACCCAAATGACACGGAGCTGTCAAACTTTATTGAACAGATAAAACTCGAGGCATCAAGAAAATAAAAGCGGAGGAATAATATGTGGAAGTGGCTAATCAAACACAAAGAGGAACCAGTCGCCGAAAAAAAAGCGACATCGGATATTGAGTGCGACGAGAAAAAGATAGAGCTTACCGCCAGCCATGATTTACAAAGCATAAAAAAAACGGCGCGTGAGCAACTTGAAAACATAGAAAAGATGCTCGAAGTTGAGCGGGAAAATTACAGGAAGAAAGAAAAAGAGAAAGAAGATGAAAAAATAAAACTTTCCATCCATCTTGAACTTGTTGAACTCGAACTTTCAAACAACATGCAACTTCATCAGGACTCGATAAATTCGCTTAGAAAAAAATGGAATGACGAACTGCAAAGGGTTGAGCGCAAGATAGAAGAAGAGGATAAAGAGTGGGGTCAAAAAATCAGAGCTATCATAACCGAGATAGACGAAACAAAAGTAAATTTGCAAACCAGGGAAAACGAAAAAAAAGCCGAAGATGAAAAAGAGATAATTTCATCCACTCAGGAATTAAGAGAGATAGAAAGTCAGCTTCTTGCCTTCGAGAAAAAAGCACAGCAGGAAATAGGGGAATTTGTAACAAGACTGAAAGGCAGGGAAGAGGAAATCGTGGCATTAAAAGCACAGATATCCCTCAGAGTCAACCAGTCCCGGCAGGAAGAGGAAAAATTTCATCGGGAGAAAAAAGAATTAGAAGGCAATTACAATAATCAGTTGAATGGTGTTGAAAAAAATCTTTCCGAAATGAGAGCAAACTTCCAGAAAATTTATAACGATAAAAAAGAGGGATTGCTTGCATTCAGCTCGGCTTTGAAACAGCGTCAGATAATATATGAGCAGGAACTGAATGCGAAAAAGATATTGCTTAAGGATTTAAAAGAAAAGTTAGTGGCTCAGATGAGTGAGATGGAAAGGGAGTCGCTTTCCGAAAAGGAGAAATACGAGAAACTATTGAAAGAGAGGGAAGATGCTTTCAATAAACTAAAAATTGACATGATGCTTCAGGAAACGCAGGAAAGTTCCGCTCGCGAAAAACGTTTCAACGAGTTCAAAGAGGCAAAATCTCTGGCTGAAAAACAGCTCAAGGAGCTTCATCAGAAATATGAGCAGGAAAAATCCGAATGGGAGAATATGATAAGAGTCGCGGATCAGGATATAGAAGACATTAAAATCCAGGCTCAAATAAAGATAAGGGAGAAAAACGCAGAAATAGAAAAATACAAAACAAATATTGAAAATGAAAAAAAGAGAATCTCTTTGAGATGTACTGATCTTGAAAAAGAAGTTTTGAACCAGAAAATAGAATATCAAAGTGAACTCTCCGGAAAGTACGAAGAGATGGAAAAGTTCAAAAACGATTGGCAATCGAACCAGGAACAGAAGAATCTTCAACATAAACATCAAATTGAAATTCTTTCCGAGGAGAAAAAACTCATCGAGGATAAATATCAAAAGTTCCAGGAAGATTTTTCGAAAATAAAGACGGAGTACTCTTCACTTCTTTCTCAAAAGAAATCCCAGGTTGAAGCCGCAAAAAATTCAGTGGAAGCGGAACTTTTGGAAAGCACCAGGTCTTTTGAGAACGCTAAAAAGAAACTTTTTGTGGAAGTTGAACCTTATAAAGAAAAGCTGAAGGTCGCTGAAAGTAAAAAAGCGCGTCTTGAGATGGATTTTAAGCAGAAGATGGCAGAAAAGGAAAGAGATTATTTAAGTTTGAAGCAACGTTTTGCCCATCAGGAAAATATGCTTGAAAGTAGATACCATCAGTCAGTCGATAAACTCTCGGCCGAAATCGATTCAATAAAGGCCGACATAGACGAGATTGACTCTCAAAAAATATCGCTTGAAAAAGAACATTCAAAAAACATGAAGGAACTTGAAAATGTCCATCAGTCTTTGATGCAAAAGATGGAAGATGAAAAGAAAAATCATTCTCTTGCGCTTGAAAGTTTTAATGTAAAACTAAAAGAAGAAAAAGGAAGTATTGAGGCTAAAATAGAGGAATTGAATAGTGTGGTGATTTCAGAACAAAAGAGATTTGATGAGACCGTAAGCGCGAAAAACGATGAGAACAATCAGTTAGAAAAAGTTCTTTTGGAAAAGACAGCGGTGTTACAAAAAAATTTGGACGCCACCCGCTTTGAACTTGAAGGCAAGAAGAAGATAGCGATAGAGTCGCTTGAAAGGACGAAAGTCGGGTTTAATTTTTTTAAAGAAAAATGCGAAAGTGAAATTTCGGAGTCCGAAAGACATATACAAGCGATAAGTAAAAAAGTGAATGATTTAATTTCGGCAAATAAATATGAGATAGAAGAAAAGGAGAGCATAATAAGCGCGGAGCTTGAGTTGGTCAGAAAAAAACTCGAAGAATCTTCAAAAAAACTTGATGAAACAAGAAAAAAACATGCTGATATCTTAATAGAGTTCGATAACAAGATAACTTTTTTAAACGCATCTCGTGAAACCAACATTCACAAATATGAAAAAGAAATAAAAATTCTTGAGTTAGAAAATGAAAATGAAAAAAAGCTCATAAATGAGGAAATAGAAAAGATTGAAAATGAATCGGAAGAGATGAAATCCCGCCATGCGGAGTTGCTGGCGGAGAAAAAGCGTGAAATTGAAAAGCTTAAGTCGGACCACTTGAGGTTTGAACAGGAGTATAAAGCCAGGTTGAATCATATGGAAAGCGAGTTTAATAAAGTCAAAGAACTGCTGATTTCCAAAATTACATCGAATGAAATGGAACTTGCGCAGTTGGAAGAAAAACATCCGGGGATGGTTGCCACAAGGCAGCAGCAGATTCAGGAACTAAATGCGAAATTGAAGGAACAGGAGGATAATTACACAAAAAATAGAGATTCATATTTTCAATCGCATGAGCAGTTCGTCAAAAGAATTGAAAAAAGGAAAGAAAATCTTGAAAACCAGATGAAAGCCATAAAAATCAAGCAGGAGCAAGAGTTATCCGAAGTTGAAGAAAAACTGAAAGTTGGACAGCAGAATCTAAAAGTATTGGAAGATGAAATGAAAACAAAGTTTGAAAACTCATCACAGAATTATGCCGCCGAGAAACATTCGCTTGATAGGAAGAGGGATGAGTTAGAACATAAGCTAAAAGCTCTAGTCGGAACGAATCGCGATGAAGTAAGGATTCTGGACAGGCAACTTTATGTCCTGAAGACGCAGATGGCTTTAAGAGAAAAATCATGGCACGAGGAGGAAAAAAAGCAAAACGAAAATTATGAAAACGAGAGAAAAGTTCTGGCCGAAGAACTGACGATGCTCCAAAACAACTTTTTGGAAGTTCAGAATGCGGGCAAAACCGCGCTTTGCTCCAAGACGAGCGAGCTGAATGCGTTCATCAATAAATCACAGGCATCTCTTGAACAGACAAAAAATGAACTAAAGAATAAAGAGACAACCTGGACTGATACGAATAAAAGACTTGAAGAGCAGATATCAACTCTTCAAAAGACTATCAGAGAGCAAGGCGATTACTGGAGCAATTTAAAATCGCAAAAAGAAGAAGAGATGAAAGAGCTCGGAAACAAAATAACAACATGGGAATCCTATGTGACCGACGAAGAGCAACGAATAACGAAAGAACACCTCGCCGAGAAAGAAAAGATCGAGCGAGAGATGGAAAAGTTGTCGTCTGAAATGGAAAAGTTAAAGAAGGAAACCGGGGAAACGATTTCCGGGAAAATAAAAACGCAAAGAGAACTAGAGGCAAAATATGACGATGAAAAAAATCGCCTCGAATCCGAATGGGTCCTTCAGGAAGCGAAGCTTCTTAAAGAGAGAGAAACGCTCCTCGCCGAAGTGAATCTTTGGGAAAGTAAGTTGAAAGAAAGCGAGAACTCTTCGGCAAAGATAATCGGAGAGATTGAAAAGGAAATAGAATCCAGAAAACTCAAAGTGGCACTTTCGAAGTCCGAGTTCGAGACTGCGCGATTGAGGCATGAGAAAAAAAGCAAGAACCTCTTGAAAAAGCTCGAAAAAGATTTGACGGAACTTCTCAGGAAATACAACGATTATTTGTCAGAGTCTAAAAACAAAATCTATATGGAAGAAGAAAAGATAACCACCCTCTCAAAACGACTTGAGTTGAGAAATGAGCGTCTGCAAAATGAAACAAAAAAGCGCGGAGAAGAGCTCCAAAAATATATTGATGAACTAAAAGGAGTTCTGGAAGAGACAATCGATAAGAATAAGTCGCAGCATAAACTCTCATCTCAAGCCATAGAGAATTTAAGAAAAGAGCTTGCGGATGCGGGAGCCTCTTATATGAAGGATTCTCCGGAGATATCCGCTCAGTTAAAGCTTTATGAGGATAAAAACACCGAACTTATCTCTATGGTTCGGGAAATATCAGAACTTGAAAACTCTATAATGTCGGAAAAAGATAGATTCACAAAACTGCTTGAACTTAAGATGAATCAACTCGATGTGCTCGAGGCCGGTATGCAAATGACTACAAAAGAAATAATGGCAGAAAGCATTCGTCGACGGGAGATGAGGGAAAATCTTAAGAAATTCGCCGACGACTTTATGGGAAAGATGGTTTCTTATGGACAGACACCAAAAGAAGTCAGACCGATGCTTTTGAAAAGAGCCGTAGAACTTTGCGAACAAGGCAGTTACTCCGAGTCTTTGGAAATACTGAGGGAGTTCACTCGGAATAATCCATCCAGCGCGGAAGCACAGCAGTATATGTCCTTATGCTTTTATAACACAGACAAACTGGATGACGCTCTTATGGCGATAAAAAAGGCGATATCCATAGAACCTAAAAACGAGAATCTGATTAGCTTTGAGAAGGAATTAACAAACAAGATAAATAACAAATCAGGAGGGAAAAATGGAAGATAAAAAACCCAAACTTCCGCCTTTGCCATCGAAAGGTCAACACGCAGGAGGAAAACCAAATCTACCGCTGCCCCCGAAACCATCTTCGGGCTCGCCCGTACTCCCCAAAAGGACCGGGCTGCCTCTGAAGCCGCCCGCACAGCATCTGCCCATCTTGGACACCCCCGCCTCCGACGCGTCCGCCACCAAACTTCAACAGCAGATAATAGAACTTCAGAATCAACTTCAGCAGGAAAGGGAAAAACTTCTCTTACAGATGATGAAGTCTAAGGAAGAAGAAGCGATGGCCTCCAAAGTCGAGGAATCTATAAAAGACATTCAAGAACGCCTCAGGCGGGAAAAAAGAGAGCAGGAAATAGAGGAAGCGAAAGCGAAAGCCGAATCGAAGATAAAAGAACTTGAGGAAAGACTCTCTCAAGAGAGAGAAACATGGGTTCAGACGTTAAAGACACAGATGCAGCAGAGGGACTTCCAGGAGACAGAGATTGAAGAACAGTTTTCCCTGAAGATAAAAGATCTCGAGAGAAAATGGCACGAAGAAAAACTTGGATGGTCCACATCTCTGAGAAATAAAGAAGAAGAGCTCTCGAAACTGAAGCTTGCATTCGAGAAAAATCTGCTTGAACAAAAAGACGACTTTGAAAACAGGATTTCAAGGATGGAATCCGACAGAGACGCCGCTTTGAGGGACTTGAAGGAATCTGTCGCAAAAAATCAGGAAGAAAAAAATATTCTCCTGAAACAACTTGAAGAAAGAGATAGAGAGTTTCTTGCGATAAAGGCGCAGATTGCAATGTCTTCGGTTCAATTAAGGGAGCAGAAAGAAAAGGGCGAGAAGCTCGTCCATCTTATTGAAAAGATGAGAACCGAGAAAAACGAACTCGTCAAATGTGCCGAAGCGAAAGAGAAGGAGTATTTTCTCCTGAAGACGCAGTTTGCGCTTTTCCAGGGGAAGACTAAAACAGAACAGGACAAACTTCTCAGGGAGATATTATTTTACAAGGAACAGCTTAACAAAAAAATCCAGGAATCTGGTTTTGAGATACAAAAGAAGGAAGAGGAGATAAAATCTCTGAAGGTATATTTCGCCGATCACGAAAGAGATTTTAATAGCGCCGTCCGTTTGAAGGAAACCGAACTCGAAAACATTAAAAGGCATTACGAAGAAAAATTGAGAACCCTTTCGGCCGAATACGACTCAAAACTTAGCTCAAAGGAAGCTCAACTCGGAATCGCCGAAGCCCAATGGTTGCAGAGGCTTGAACAGAAAGAAGCGGAGTATGAGCAGAAAATTTCTATCCTGAGACAGGACGCACAGAGAAGTGACTCTTTATATGAAAATCAGATGCAACAGTACGCGGCGCGAATGAAAGAGTTTGAAATGAGGAGTTTGCGGTTGGAACAGGACAAAAAAATCATGGAGAAAGATCTGACCGACTCTAGAAGTCATATAGTCGAGTTATCATCTAAAAACGATTCATACTCGCAGAAAATCGCATCGATAACTTTTGAGCTCGATAACGCAAGTCATAAGATAGCGGAGAGCAATCACGCTATCGAGCTAAAAGAGAGGGAGGCCGAAGTCAGGATAAAGGAAATTGAAAAGAATTATCAGGAGACTATATCAAGGTTGACGAGCGAAAGTGAGGCCAAAATCACGTCGCTCAGGAATGATGTTGTAAATATTCAGCGAGATGCGGAAAGAGAAGTCGCAAACCTTGCAAAAGAATTTGAGAGGGAAAAATCAAAAACTATCGGCGGATATGAAAGCAAAATATCGGAGCTTAACGGGGAAATTCATCGTCTGATAGAGAGTTTTTCAAAGGAAGAGTCGCGCTGTAATGCGCTCTCAAAAGAGGCGGAGCACATTCGTTTTGAGCTTGAACATGCAAGAAAAGCGGTGTCCGATCTGAATCACGCGATTTTACTCAGAGAAAAAGATGCCGACGCAAGAATCAGGGAAGTCCAAAATGAATTCGCCAGACAGAAGGAAGAGTTAAACAGAAAGCTCGCCGAGCAGTTGATGAAAGAGCAGGAGATTCTGAATAATTCTAGGATTGAGAAAGGCGAGATTGAAAGAAAAATCACTTCTCTTGAATTAGAGAAGAAGAACTATCAGATAGAAACCGTTAAACTCAGAGAGGAGATTTCATCGGCTCAAAAAGAAGCAAACAACATCAAACAGGATATTGTTCTAAAAGAAAACCAGATAAGAAATATGAATGCCGAATGGAAGCAGATGGAGCTTGAAGTGAGAAGGGAAGTGGAGATGGAAAATGCCTTTGAGTTCGAACGTCTTAGGAAAGAGGTCGAAGAGTCTAAAAAAAATTATGAGCAGATGCTCACAAAGTGGTACGATGAAAAAGACAGACTTAAAGCCGATATCATTTCGAAAGAGGGAGAAATCGAGAGGCTTCATCTCGACTACAGGCGGAAGGAATTGGAAATTCAAAGGGAGATGGAGGAGAAATACAGAAATCAGATTGAAACCCTTTTAAAAGAAAAATCGCAGATGAAATCCGCCCTGAATTCAGAGTTAAGTGAAATAAGAGCCGAAATGGAGCACTCAATAAAGACCGCACAGGAAGAACTGTCTTTGAAAGATTCCGAGTTAAAGGCGAAAGAAGAGGAAAGAGCGGTACTAAAAGCGAGAGCGGAGAACCTCGAGAAAAATATATCGCTTTTAAATAGCGAGTATCGCGGAAAAATTGAGGAGATGGAATCTCAGAAGAGAGAGATATCGGACGCTTATGAAAATCTGAAAAATTCAGCGACCAAAATCGCAACCTCGGATGTATTTGAGCTGAAAGAAATTATAGATGAAATAACAAAAAAATACAAAGCCCGTGAGATTGAAATCTCAATTAAGGACGAGGAAATAAATGAACTCAAGAAGGCGATTAGGAAATTTGTCGATAAAGAGGGCGAGGGAGAGTTTTCAGAAGGAAAGAAGGCATCGTCGTTTAAGAAGTTCTGGGAAAACCTGAACGAACCCATAATCAAGATAAGGAGAAACGATGGCAAGCCAAAGAGCAACTAAAGTTTCAGAGCTTCTTAAAAAGATAGAGCGCCTCGAGGATGAATTCGGTTGTCGTGGTGAAATGCCAGAATCATCTTTGTTCAGAGAGAAAAACAATCTGTATATGAGCGAAATCACAAGACTGAGATCTGATTTAAACAAAAAGAATGAGATTTTATCTCGGATGGCGGAGGATGGCAATCAAAAAATGCAACTTCTTGAGGATGAGAAAAACAGCATAAGGGAAGAAAACGAAAAACTTCGCGACGAGATAGAAACTCTGAAAAACGAGTTGGCGAAGATTTCCGTTCAGGCGAAAGAATTCGCAAACTGGCGAAAAGATTTCTTGCTTGTGCTGCACAAAAAAGAAGATATTATCGATACTCAATCGGTCGCAATAAGCGGCCATAAAAATACTCTCAAGCAGTATGAGGACGAGATAAGAAGATTAAACCTTAAACTCACATCACTCAAGATTGTGAGGAATGAGAAAAAGAGCGTATTCTCAAAAATCATAAGATGGCTTAATTACACACATATAAAGATATGAAACATCGGACAAAACTGTCGGATATCGATAAGTTTCGCCCCGTTCGTTTTTTTTGGCCGACGATACTTTTTTTATTTGGATTAACGACCCTGAACGCTGTTCCAAATCAGGTCACCGATCTCTCAATAAGATCAAGCGGCTTCAGACACATAACCCTTCAATGGACAGCTCCAGGTGGGCCGGAAGGAGCGCCTCAATGGTACGAGGTAAGAGTTTCGAGTTACCGGGTAATAGTCGCAGAAGCCGACTGGACAAACAACTCCACATCGATTTCTTACCCCTACAGGATAAAATTTTCGACTTCAACTTCTTCCAGCAACTCGGAGATGAGAGTCGTTTCATCTCTTGTAAATAATATAACATATTTTTTTGCGATAAAATCTTCGACGGACAACATCAACTGGTCGCTGCTTGACACTTCAAGTCCTGAGCCCCAGTCGGCGACTCAGAACAACTCACCTGGGAATGTAAGTGGCTACAACTACACAGGAACCCCGACAACAGTTGTTTTTTCTTCATTGGTCTTTCTGGCATGGGGCGATGTGACAAATGCCGGTGGATTTCCTGTCGGCACAGACAATATCTACGGCGACAGTATAACGAGTTACATCCTTTGGTATTCAACCGCAAGCAATTTTTCGCCAAAAAGCGTTGTGGAGAATATAACCCAGACAAATTGGACAACCCCCGCGCTAAACGAAAACACGACATACTACTGGCGTGTCTATGCGAGGGATTCAGAAGGACTACTTTCATTGGGAGTAACCGGCACCCCTCAGTTTGTTGTAAATGCGACGAGCGAATCGCCGACGGCTTTTTCGCTTATTCAGCCGATAAATGACACCATAGAAACCGGTACCCTTCAGCCGACGCTTTGGTGGAACGCTTCTTCCGACCCTGACCCTGCAGATTTTGTTGTTTATAATGTTTATATTTCTACATCTATCAGTTTTGAATCAAATGTTTCTACCAGAGTGTCGGGCATTAATCAGTTATCCTGGTCGCCGTGGTGGAATTTAACTGAAAACGCCAGGTATTTCTGGAAGGTTCATGCAAGAGACACGACGGGCCGCGAAACCGTTTCGTCGTCAACCGGCAGTTTTAGATTAAATACTGTGAATGAACCGCCTCAGCCATTTTCACTTCTCTGGCCCACGGGCGGCACAATGATTTTTACATCATCACCGACACTTCGATGGAGCATCGCTATTGATTTAGACCCCGGCAATACTGTATATTACGGAATTTCTTACTCTTCAACCACAGCCACTCCAGCCCCGCCAGTCATTTTCGATATACTCACCACCTACTATCAATTGATAGATTTACAGGAAGATGCGGTGTATTGGTGGAGAGTTGTCGCAAGGTCGTCTCCGGATAACCTGACGACGCAATCGGAAATTTCAAGTTTTACGGTAAAAGCGGTAAATTTTCCGCCGGGCAGTTTCAATTTGCTCGCATCTTCGGGAATAATTAGAACCCAGACGCTGTCTTTAAGTTGGCAAAGTGCAATCGATCCGGATGGGGACACCGTCACCTACTCCATCTTTTATTCTTCCGTCTCAAATTTCTCTATTTTTGTCTCTTCAGTCGGAATTAGTTCCCCACCTTTTTCGGTCACTACATCGCTAAATGAAAACACTACATATTGGTGGTATGTTATTGCTATTGATTCCTTTAATGCCATGACGCATTCCTCAACCTGGTTTTTTATAGTTGATGCAACTTCAGAAAATCCAAAAGCTTTTTCTCTGCTTTCGCCACTGGATGGCTCTTTTTATAGTTATCTCAAGCCCACTCTTTTGTGGCAGGAAACAACAGACCCTGACCCTTATGATTATGTGTATTATTACACTCTGACTTATTCCACGAATTCGCTTTTTGCCATTAAAACTCAGATTTCTCCGATATATATTACCTCATATACATTTCAAAGTGACCTGTCCAACAACACGACATATTACTGGTATGTTACGGCGCATTCAACACTTACGGGTTCAACAGATACACTATCGCGAAGTTTTATTGCAGTCAATCTGCCACCAAACCCTTTTGTTCCTGTTAGTCCATCAGGGATAATTTCGACTAGAACGCCAACTTTAATATGGTCACCAAGTTCAGACCCCGAATCGGATACATTCTGGTATGATGTCCATTATTCGTCTTATGAAAATTTCAATGTCTTTGTGTCTTCAGTCGGAATTACAACCACTTCATATATAACCCTGGAACTTAAAGAGAACGGAACTTATTGGTGGAGGGCAGTTGCTTGCGATATATGGGGCAATCAGAGATGGTCAAGTGTTTTAAGTTTCAAGGTAAATTCAATTGAAGAAAATCCTTCGGCGTTTTCTCTGCTTTCCCCAGCCAACGGGGCCATTATAGAAACGCTTATGCCTAATTTCTCGTGGTCATCTTCTTTTGACCCAGACCCTGAAGACTTTGTGGTTTATGAGTTATGGCATTCGACATCGCCCGATTTTTCTTCAAGAAAAGTTGTTTCAAATATTGCTTCTTTGTCGTATCAAGTCCCCCTCGATAAGACCCTCTTGGTCGACAGCACCTATTACTGGCGGGTTTATGCAGTAGATAAAACGAGTCGCTCTACGCCAACAACTGACTGGAGTTTTTATACAAACCCTTCAGCAAGACCCCTGCCTCCAACGAACTTTAAGTTTGATATCCCAAATACAAAAGATATAGTCCTTTCGTGGACTGCGCCCATTAAAAATACAGATGGTTCCTCTCCAGGAAACCTCGCAGGCTTCAGGGTTTACGTGGCCCATAGATTTGACGACTTGTTTACTTCTAACCATGTGGCATTTGTCCCCGCATCTTCTAGCACATTGACACTCGCTTTGGTCTCTGACGTTAATATCTATTATATGGTTAGAGCAATAAATACACTTGGAGTCCTTGGCGAGCCATCGGCAGTATTGGTGGCAGGCGAACCAAATCAAAACATTCATCATTCGGAAAACGGCAAATTCCAAATTGTTGCTGAACCCGAAATTTTAAGACCGGATTATTCCGTTAAAATTACAAAGAAAGAAAACCCACCCGACGACCAGAAGACGAAACTCTCGTATATGGTTGAAATAATGGATAGGGAAGGGGCATTGATAAAAACTGGATTCAAAAAACCTCTGACTCTTAAATTTCAACTTGAAAACCTCACTGCTTCGTCGCCCGCAGTTTCAAAGACACCTTCAGAAGTCGCCAGTTATGCTGTCTTCTGGTTTAACGGAGTGGAGTGGGTCAATCTTGGCGGGAGATATTTGGGGGCATATTTAATTGCAGATGCGAGATACTCGGGGGAGTTCAGGGTTCGCTCTCTTCAAAGAGCGGTGGAGTTTAAAATTTTAAACGCATGGCCGAAAGTTTTCACACCCAACGGCGATGGGATAAACGATGAGTTTAATGTAACTTTCGAAAATCCTTTCTCCGAAAGTGTCACGGGTGAGATTTTTGATTTGAGCGGCTATAAAGTGGCAGAGATGGAGAAAAAGAGCGATTTATGGGTGGTTTGGAATGGCAAAGAACAATCGGGCGGAGCGCTTCCGACGGGAGTTTACATCTATCAGTTGAAAGTCGGAGATAAAATAAAAAACGGCACAGTCGTGGTGGCGAGATAAAAAAGACAGGCGATAGAAATGAATAAAAGACAGAGGATAGTTCAAGAGTTTAAAAGTTTATTGGTGGCTCGTGGCTCGTGGCTTGTGGCTCGTTATTCATATCACAAATCGCCAACCGCCAACTACTACCGCCTACTGCCTATTGCCTATTGCCTATATTTTACTATTGCCCACTGCCTATTGCCTATTGTCTGCCTTTATGCGGCTTTCGAGGAAAAACCTGCTTTCGCTCGCATAAGTTCTCTCGGTATGGCAGCGGCTTCTATGACGGAGGATGCGGGAGTTGTGTTTTTTAATCCATCGAGCGTTTCGTCTCTTAGAAATACGACTCTCTCGTTTGGCTACAGCAAACTGCATATTGGTCTAGATGACAGGAGCAATATATCAAACGCTTCTTTTTCTTTCGGAATACCTTTTAGAAATTTCGGTTTTGGCGCAGGCTACAGCGGTCTTTCCCTCGGTGATTATTATTCTGAAGAAATTTATGCGCTCAACTTTTCGTGGAACCCGCATAATTTTGTTTTCGTCGGCGCTGGCGTCAAAAATTATTTGATAAGAATTCCCATACGAGATAATTATCAAAAAGTCGACCCCGTATTTAGAGAACCGTATAACAGAGATTTCATGTCTTTTCCATTGGGAGTTATTTTGCGGTTCGGCAATATAAAATTTGGTTATCACACGGAGATTGAAAGCGAAGATAATAAAAAATACAAGAGACCGGCCGGAAATGTATTCGGAGCGTCATACGAGGAAAAAGATTTTCTGCTTGCCGCCGATTATGTAATATCGTCCGAACGGCAGACGGTCAATTTGGGAGTCGAAAAGAAATTGTTAAACGAAGTACTTGTTTTGAGGACAGGGTTCAATTTTGGCAGCAATAATTACAGGAGGATTACAGCGGGTCTCGGAATGAACATTAAAAATATTTCTTTCGACTATGCGATGTTGTATCCTTTAGGGGGTATGTCTGAAATGTCGGGGAGTCATATGTTCGGTATTTCGGTTTATTTCGGTGAAAGAAAAAAAGATGTCGTTAAAACGCGGGAAACATTCCATCCCGTCAAATTCGAAGAACACAGAAAGTTGCCGATACCACCGCCTGAACCCGCTCTCGTGCAAGAAAAACAATTTATCCCGTTAGAAGTTCCCCTATATTCATCGGGGCCGGCCGCCTCTGGTGACTTACTTCTAACGGAGTTTACCGCTGAAATATCCACTTATGCGCCTGTCCAGAAAAAAGAGATTATTCCGGTTTTAATATCAACCCCGCCCTCACCGGCGGAATTTACAAAAACTCCCGAAAAAAACATTACCGATATTTTAAATGTAGAGGTCTCCAGTCCGTCTGTTATTTCCGAGGAGATGCGCAGACGTCCTGAAAGAACACCGCCGCCACCTGCCGCAAGAACGCATAAGGTGCTTCCCGGAGAAACGTTGCAGTCGATTTCGCAGAGGTATTACGGCACAAAAGATAAATGGAACAAAATTTACGAAGCGAACAAGGAAAAAATTGAAAAAGGCATTGTCCGTCCCGGCGAGATTTTGATAATACCGTAAAATCAGTAGATAGTAGATAGCAAATAGTAAATGATGAATGACGGATGACAGATTGTAGTTGCCGATTTATTGGCAGTGTAGAGGCATAGCAAAGCAGTGCGATGTAGCGGGAGACCCTGGTCTGCAAAAAACAGGTAGTTGGTAATTTGTACATAGTAATTTGTGAGACGATAAATTCGAACAAATGTTCGAATATTCCAACACCTGTGATGCAGAATGAAAATTTAATTTCCGACTTGGTGGTATGGACCCAGTATTTATCAGGGGGCGAGGAGAAAAAAATATGGACGACAATCGCAACGAAAATTATTCTGAACTTGAGAAGGAACTTGCAAAGTTAAAATCCGAACTCGAAATTCAAGACGAGCTTACAAGCCGCTTCACGTCACCGGTCTCTTCGGGTTATTGGCAAAAGCGTCTTGAAGAGGAAAAGATGCTTTGGGAAAAGAGGATTCAGTCGAAGGAAGAGGAAAAAAAGATTTTAGAATCCAAACTCAGCCAGCAGGATATTAACTTAAAAAATTACGAAGAGAAATTGAAGGATCTCGAGAAAAGTTTTGAAAGGGAGCTCAAGGACTGGCAGGAGAAATTCAGGCTCAAAGAGGCCGATTTGCTTCTTGAAAAAAACAGGATACTCTGGGAAGAAAAAATAAAGGATGCCGAATCGGAAACAAGGCAGCTTCTCGAAAAAATAAACACACTGAACGAAACCGTGGCTCGCCTTAAAGATGAAAACATAAGCGAGAAGGAGATGTTTCAGAAAACTTTCGCCGAAGAAAAACGTATCTTGAGCGAAAATATAAATATACTCCAAAACTCCCTTTCCGAGATGAACAGACGTTTTAGCGAAGTCGAAGAATCTTTTGCCAACGAGATTTCTCGTTTTAAGGGTGAGATTCAGAAGCGTGATGAAACCATAGAATCTCTCGCCGCTCATAAAGAAAGGCTGAATGAGGAGAATAAATCGCTCAAATTCAATGTCGAAAGCGCAAGGATGAAGTCAAGCGAAGAAATAGGAAGTCTCAAAAACGATTTTTTGGGCGCGATCAATGACTTCAATGATTATTTAAGCAATCAACTTTCCATCGTTGAAAATCTAATTGCCTACAGAAGAACGCAAAGACAGCTCCCATGCGACGAGGTTTCGTATTACTCGAAAAAAATATCCGAAAACGCAAAGTCGCTTGAAACTCTCACGTTTGAGCCAAAGAAAAAAACAAAAAGAAAAATCGTTTTTATAGGGGAAGCGAAAGGGTTTGAAAATATTTCCAAAAAAATCGGAGTTCCCGAGGTATTTCATCTGAACAGATTTAAGGTACGCGATTTAAAAAATATAAAACCGCTTGCGATAATCACTTCCGATATCTTGGTTGCCAAAAAAGTGTTGAAAAATCTCCCGTTTGTTCCGACGATATTTGTGGGCATTTTGAATAGAGCTGTAAAAAATTTGCCGCCCGTCCATATTTTTACGGATTTATCTGATTCTGCGAGCGCCTCTGAACAGATTGATGCTATACTGGAAAGTTCGATAGCTTCCGAGGAACATTGGCTGTCGCTAATCCCGGGAAAGAAAAAAACAAGATACATATTGTTGCCCTTGTTGGCTGTATTTTTGATGGCGGCCGCTTATTTTAGAACTTTTTTTATTCCCCTTGAAAGAGTGAGAGAGTATCATGTGCCTTATTCCTTCCCAACATCCATCGCTCTCGACACTTCGTACATATGGAGCTGCGACTGGCAGAGCGGGAGTGTATACCATCATATGCTCGACGATAAACTTTCTTTGAAGAGGATATATCATTTCCCGGAAAACAACTTCTCGGCCATAGCGTATGATGACGGAGCGCTGTATTCAGTCAATCCGTGGAGCAAAAAGATAAACAGGCATATTATAAACGAATCGTTTAGCATCATAAAGACCTATGCTACCGGCGAGTTGAGTTTAAATGGGATCGCTATGGTGAAAGGGGATGTTTTTGCGACCGATATGACGAAGGGTCTCATTTATCACGGACGGCTTGACGAGGAAACCGGAGATTTTGAGATATTGAAGTCGTATAAATCCCCTGGACCGACGCCGGTGGGGGTGTGGCACGACGGGAAAAATCTGTGGAGCTGCGATTCTTCTACAAATCAGATATATCTCCATAAACTCGACGAGCGATTAAGCGTTTCTGTCGTCTATACATTGCCCGATGCTTTCCGGAAAAACTTCAAGATAAGCGGATTTTCAGGAAGCGGGAATACGATATGGTTAAGCTCGGAAAAACTTGGAAAGATATTTGCCGTTCCGAAGTCGCGGCTGATAGCGCTGTTGAAGAGATAAGGGATTGCCAAAGAATAATGTTGACATTTTGGAGAACTAAGTTTGAGGCGATTTCAGGGCGCTCCGAGGAGTCCCCCACCAACCGCTGAATCAATTGAAAATGAATACCGAAGAGTTTCGAAATTCCCGATACCATCTTGACAGTTGATGGGGGACAACTGACGAGCAAACCCCTAAGAAATGAAAGGCTCTTCTCCAAATGTTGTTGTAACATTGGGTAAGGGTAAAAACAAAGTATTTTCGCTCATTCTCGTCCCGATAAATCGGGACTGCGAGGCAATCAAGTGTTCACACTTGATTAAACCCGCTCAAACACTTTGTTTTTATACGCACAACAAAAAATGGAGAAGACCCAAATGAAAAAAGGTATGAAGTTGATTGTTGGAATTATCAGCGCCCGTGATGACGACACACCAGTTTTATTTGAGCTCGAAAAGAGATTCGGCTCGATTGATTTAAAAAGCAAAATTATTCCTTTCGATTTTACCGATTATTACTCCGAAGAGATGGGCGAAAACCTGAAAAGGTATTGGTTAGATTTCGAAAGATTGATATCACCCGAGATGATAACGGAAATAAAACTGAAAACCAATAAACTCGAAAAAAAATTTTCTCGCGGCACCGGAAGAACCGTCAACATAGATCCCGGATATCTCGCGCCTTCAAAGCTCGTTCTGCCATCCACTAAGGATTTTTCGCATAGGATTTATCTTAATGAGGGGATATATGCCGAGATAACTCTACAGTTCGCTAAAAACAAATTTCAATTTCTTCCCTGGACATACCCCGATTACAAATCCGGAACATTTATGGATTTTATTATGGGTGTTAGAGAAAAATTGCTCCTTCAACTTGAAACCGTTTGAAAAAAACCTTGACAAAATAAAAAAAATTTATTATTAGTATATTAGATTTCTCCCTGCCACCTTCTTCGCAAAGGTTCAGGCGGGGAGAATTTTTTTTGGGAATTATTGACATAACATATTTTATTTGATAGAATATGACAAAATTTGATAGTATTTAATAAAAAAAGGAAAAATCTTGATAAGCCATGTATCTTAAAAATATCGAAGTCATAGGATTTAAGTCATTTGCCGAAAAAACAAAACTTGAATTCGGCCCGGGAATTTCTATAATAGTCGGACCCAACGGCTGTGGCAAATCAAATGTATCGGACGCCATAAAGTGGGTACTAGGAGAGCAGAGCGCAAAGTCGCTCCGCTCGAAACAGATGGTTGATGTAATATTCAACGGAACACAAAACCGCCCCCCTCTCGGCATGGCCGAGGTTTCGCTGATATTCGACAACGCTCAAAACGTCCTTCCGATAGATTTTTCGGAAGTCGTCATAACAAGGAAGATTTTCAGATCGGGAGAATGCGAGTATTTCATAAACAACTCTCCATGTCGCCTTAAAGATATAAGGGATTTATTCGCCGACACGGGGATAGGCGCTGACGGCTACTCCATTATAGAGCAGGGTCGCGTCGAGTTTATAATTGGCTCCAAGTCCGAAGAAAAAAGAGAACTTCTTGAAGAAGCCGCCGGCATATCCAGATATAAGTTCAGAAAAGAAGAATCCCTGAGGAAGATCGAAAGGGTCCAACAGGACATAAGCCGGATTAACGTTCTTCTTTCGTTTCACCACGAACAGGTTAAAGCACTTGAGTCGGCGGCGAGAAAGTCAAAGCAGTATCAGAAACTCAAAGATGAACTTCTAAGAGCGGAGATCACACAGATAATCCACCGCATAGACGAAAACAGAAGGAAGATTGATGAACTCCAAAAAGAACTTTGTCCGCTCGTCGATGAGAAGCATAAAAACATCGCAAGCATAGACGGACTTCTTGCTTCTGCCGAGAGAATAAAAGCATGGGCAATAGATGCGGATAATAAAATTATAACGCTTCAGGACGAAATCTCAAGAATATCGTCGAAGATAGAGATTGCGGATTCGAAAATCGAACAGTCCGAAGCGATGATAAAAATCG
Organism: Ignavibacteria bacterium; assembly: GCA_041694835.1. GTDB lineage: Bacteria > Elusimicrobiota > Endomicrobiia > PHAN01 > PHAN01 > JBGFRZ01. The sequence goes on along the minus strand of JBGFRZ010000082.1, from coordinate 47,917 downwards.
CCGAAGAAAAAATAAAATCACGGACAGAGGAGATGGAAAGAGGTTTTGCAGAAATATCGGCTCTTGAAGAGAGCCTAAAAGGTCTTTCCGGGAAGCTCTCCGACTCCGAGCTTGCCGCCTCGAAAATCATTGAAAGATGTGAACTCGACTCTTCGGATTATGAAGTCGTCGCAAAAAGATACTCCGAGATTTACTCTTGTCGCGAAGAAGAGAGGAATCGCATATGGTCATCTTTCCTTCCACGCCTCACGGAGAAGACAAACCTGAAAGCCAGACTTGAATCTGACCTTCAGCATTTGGATGCCGACGCCAATAGATTGAATTCTGAAATCAACGATAACTTAAATGAGATAAAAAATCTCGAGGAAGAAATATCGAAGAAATCGTCGGAGGAAAGCGAGATAAAAAATCAAAAGGGAGCTCTTGATATAAGTTTTTCGGCATCGATTTCCAAACTTAAAGAGACCGAGGCGAAAGCCGAGGAACTGAGAAACAGGATTTTCCAGTTGAAACAGACGATATCGTTGCTGGAGGGAGAACTTAAGGCATTTGCACAGTTCGAAACTACCGATCCGGTTTTATCGTCCATACGGACAGTGTTGTCTGAATTTCCTCACATAAAAGGACCCGTGATGGATCTGATAAAAATTAAACAAGGGTTTGAAAAAGTCGTGTCCGCTCTTTTGGGCGAGAAAGCGTACTATATAATAGCTCAGACGGAAAGCGACGCATTAGCCGCGATAAATTTACTTTCGGAAAAAGAACTCGGCGGACTTACATTCGTTGTTGATGAGAAAATAGAACACTTCACGAAAAATAAAAAAGTCGATGAAATGATGGAAATTCCGGCAGAATGCAGCAAAGCGATAAATTATCTTTTGTCGTCCGTAAGACTTGACGGAGAAGTAGTTTACGATGGAGTGCTCATTCGCGGTGGCAAGATAGCGTCCGTTCAGGCGGAGGTGATTGTGAAAAAAAAGGAAAACGAATCCGCCCTCAAATCAGAAATGAAAATTTTCGAAAATTCAAAAGAAGAGTTCGACATTGTTATTTCCGAGAACGAGGCTCTTAAAAAAGAGTTGAAAACTGCCGAGGATTTGAAAAACGATAAAGATTTCGCTTTAAGATGGTATGAGAAGGAGATATCACAGATGAGGGGACTTCTCAGGGAGAAAATAAACCTGCAAAACCTCATCAGCGAGGAATTCTCGCAGACAAAAGCGGATATGGAAAAAATTGCGAAAACCATAAGCGATACGACGAAAGAGATAGAAGAACTGGAAATCAGAGAAAAGGCGTCAAGGGATAAAGTTGCCGCTCTCGACGAAGAGATTGAGAAAATCAGACCGGAAGAAGAGCGGAAGAAAAAGAAGATAGATGATATAAAAGCGGAGCTTATGAAGATTAATCCGCAGATAGAGTCTTTAAAAAACAACATTCAGCTTGTCGATTCCAAGATAACGTTCCTGAAAAACAGCATTGAAAACAACGCAAGCGAGATAGAAAACTGGAAAAAAGAGACAGAAATCCATAGAGGCACAAACTCTGAAAACATCGAGTTGATAAAAAGATGTCAGACCGAAAAAACACAGATGCAGTCGCATCTTGAGGAGATTTTGAAAGAAAGGGACTCCAAAAACTCAGAACTCGCCGCTCTTGAGGCAAATATCCAGAAGTTCGCACTCGAAAAGGAATCCCTTCTGGAAAAGATACATCACCTCGAGCTTGAGATAAAGACATATAATGTTGAAATTTCGGCGCATCTGTCCAGACTCGCCGATGAGTTCGAGGTGAATGAGGAAGTCGCCAGACATCGTCTCTCGGAGTCGCTTCTTGACGCTGAGGAGCTTTCGAAGCTCAGGAAAAAGATAGAACTCCTTGGCTCGGTAAATCTTGCCGCTCCCGAAGAGTACGATGCCCTGAACAAAAAATATGAGTTCATACTTCAGCAAAAAAACGATCTTGAAAATGCCAAAGCGGATCTTGAAGAGATAATAGCGAAAATTAATCAGACGACGAAACAGCAGTTCTCTGAAACATGGGAAAAAGTGAGAGAAAATTTTCAGAACATCTTTACAAAGCTCTTTGAGGGGGGACAGGCAGATCTCATTCTTACCGACAAGGAAAACATACTCGAGAGCGGGGTCGAGATAATAGCCCAGCCGCCCGGGAAAAAACTTCAAAACATAAACCTTCTCTCGGGGGGAGAGAAATCCCTTACGGCCGTGGCCCTCCTTTTTGCCATATATCTAGTAAGGCCGTCTCCCTTTTGCCTTCTGGACGAGGTCGATGCTCCGCTTGACGAATCGAACGTCGAGAGATTTCTGAATCTTCTGGAGACATTCACCGAAAAGTCACAGTTTCTTATGATAACCCACAACAAACGCACCATGCTCAGAGCCGATGTCATCTATGGTGTTACGATGGAAGAGTTCGGAGTTTCGAAAATCATCTCGATGAAGTTCGAAAAACCCCCGGCCGATTTATCGTCACCTGTGGCGGTTTAGTTTAAATGGAGAGCATCGACTTCGACGGCATACCGCTTGTCTGTTTCTCGGAAGATGAGTTTGATGAAAAAATAAGAGAGTACCTTTCGTCGGACAAACCCCACCAGATAGTCACCTTCAACTCGCTGATGTGTATTGAGATGAAAAAAAATCGGGCATTTAGTGCGGCAGTTTTAAACTCGGATCTTATAATTCCCGAATCTTCCGGAATTTCATGGGCCGTCAAATTTTTGTATAATCATAAGATAAAAAATACAGCCGGCATTGACCTTGTTTTCAGGATACTCCGTCTCGCCGCGCAGAATAAATTCAGCATATTTTTGCTTGGTTCATCCGCCGAAATCATCGAAAAGGCCTTTGAAAAATTAAAGTCAATGTTCCCCACATTGCATATAGCGGGATTTCATAGCGGCTATTTTTCATATGAAGAGTCGGACGATGTTGTAAGAAAAATCGCCACAAGCCACGCGAATATACTCTTTGTTGGGCTCGGCATACCGAAGCAAGAAATCTGGATAGGCGAGAATTTAAAAAATATGAATGTAAAAATCGCTATGGGCGTCGGAGGCAGTTTTGACGTCATATCCGGGAAACTTAAGAGGGCACCCGGAATATTCAGAACTCTCGGCGCCGAATGGCTTTACAGACTTATTCAGGAGCCTCGCCGCATAAAAAGTGTGATTAACCTTCCGGTTTTTGTCTATAAAATTCTAAAGATAAAAATGTTTCGTCGGTAAATTCGAACAAATGTTCGATAGTTCCGTCTGAAAAATATGAAATCAAAGGTCGCGATATTGAAATGCAAAGATTATAATGCCGATAAAATCCATGCCGTCTTAGAAAGAGGGTTCGATATTTTAGGCGGTATCGATTCCTTTTTTAAGAAAGGCGAGAAGATACTCCTTAAACCAAACATGCTTTCAGCGAAAAAGCCGGAAACAGGCATAACGACCCACCCAGAATTTTTAAGAGCATGCATTAGATGTTTCAAAAAAAACAGCGATGCTATAGCGGTCGGCGACAGCCCCGGCGGTGCCGTAAGCGGAGTAGAAAGGGTTTGGCAAGAAACCGGTATAAGCGGAAGTTGTGAAAAAGAAGGAGCGAATAAAATAGTTTTTGAAAAATACGGGTCAAAAATAATTCAGTCCAATCTTCGAAACAAAAGAATAAAAAGTCTTGAGATTTCAAATGCCGTCTTCGAAGCCGATGCTCTCATTTCACTTCCGAAAATGAAGACACACACCCTTATGCTTTTCACAGGTGCGATAAAAAATCTCTACGGATGCATATCAGGACTGAGGAAGGCCCATTATCATTTTCTATCCACCCATCCCGACGACTTCGGGGAAGTCCTGGCCGATATAGCATTTCATATAAAGCCGAGATTCGCGATAGTCGATGCCATAACTTCGATGGAGGGCGAAGGACCCCTGGCGGGGAGCATCAGAAAAACCGGGCTTATAATAATGGGAAATGACCTTGTTGCGGTTGATGCCGTAATAGCATATATAATGGGGTTCGACCCTCAACGTGACCCGACGATAAGAGCAGCCGAAAAAATCAAATTGGGCAATTCTCGTTTTGCAGAAATAGATGTCCTCGGCGATGGAAAAATGGAAGATTTCAGAATAAGCGATTTTAAGAAACCATCGAACTGGAAAATAAAAATGGTTCCCCGATTTCTGGGTCCTATGATCAGGAAGATTTTCTGGGCCAAGCCGAAGATAGACGATGATATCTGCACCAGATGTCAGCTCTGCCTTAAATCGTGCCCGGCCAGCGCCATATTCAGGGAAGATAACCGCGTTGTTGTAAGAAAAGATTACTGCATCGAGTGTATGTGCTGCCACGAGATGTGCCCGGATAAAGCGATATTCATAGAGTATTCTTGGTTAGCCGACATGGTTACAAGAAGAAGTTCAACCCGCAGGGGCGAACGGCGGAATGAAGATGTTGTAAAGTTGGGCGAAGGTTCCACAAACTCATGAAAAAAATATTTTACTTCTTGCTGTATCTCACTCTTCAAATGACGGCGCACATACTGCGTCTCTTCCCTTTGGATTTTGGAAGATTTTTTGCGAGGATTCTGGGCGGGTTTGTATTTTATATACTTCCAATAAGAAGGAAAGAGGTCATAAACCGCCTCGAAGAAACGTTCAGAGATAAAACTAAATCTGAGATTTGGGAACTGGCCCGCGGCGTCTATATCCAGTTTTTGACTTCAATGGTAGAGTTGATATTTTTTCCAAAACTCACGATTGAAGACATAGACAAAATGGTCGAGATAGAGGGACGCAATTTGTTAGAGAAACTTGCCGCAGCAAAAAAAGGGGCGATTTTTGTCTCGGGGCACTTTGGCAACTGGGAGCTTATGGGAGCAGTTCTTGTTAAATACTTTCCCGTGAATTTTCTCGTCAAGAGACAACACAACATAAAAGCTGATGAACTCTTGAATTCTTATAGAACAAAAAAAGGAATGAAGATAATTCCTCTTGAGATGACACTGAAAATTCTTAAAGCTCTGAAATCCGGCGAGATGGTCGGCATACTTTCTGACCAGGACGCTCGCGAAAGAGGGGTATTTGTGGATTTTCTTGGACGACCTTCTTCCACCCCAAAAGGTCCCGCGGCGCTCGCCATAAGAACGAAATCGACGCTTGTTAGCTGCTTCATAGTCAGAGAGGGTAAGAGATTCAGGATTTATTTCGAAGAAATCCCGCCGCCATCTCCCGATTTAGACGAAGAGGAAGCCATAAAAATTTATACCCAAAGATACACCAAAAAACTTGAAGAGTTTGTCCTGAAATATCCCGACCACTGGTTCTGGTTACACCGACGTTGGAAAACTAAACCCGGAATTTAACAAGAGCTCTTTAACTTTCTTCGGCGAGATTATAAATCTTTTTAAGATTTTTAAGTGATTCGGCGCAAGATGTTTCAGAAAGTCTATAATAAACTCATCTTGATTTGCGATAATCGTAAATTCATCCGGATAGCTCTCGGATATTATGCTGATACCGCGCTCTTGCGACGGCTCATGCAGGGGGGAATTAATTCCCCTCTTTTTTTTCAACAAGGTTTTCACCTGTTTGGCTTTTTTCCCCCAAATAATATATTCGTGCTTTCCTTTTATGTATTTTTTCATCATTATAAACAGCGAAATTCACAGAGCACTAAAATAAAATTTGACGGCGTCTAAAATTCTCTGGCTCGCCTTTCCATCGCCGTAGGGATTAACTCCACGTGACATTTTGTTGTAAGCGTTTTTGTTGGTCAGAAGTTTTTCAATTTCATATTTTACATTCTTGTAGTCAGTTCCTATCACTTTCGCAACCCCGGATTTAATGGCCTCGGGTCTCTCGGAAACATTCCTCAGCACCAGAACCGGTTTGCCCAGAGATGGCGCTTCTTCCTGTATGCCGCCTGAGTCGGTGACGACAAAATATGACTTCGCCATGAGTTTCACGAGGTCGAAATAGTTTAAAGGTTCAATGAGTTTTATATTTTTTGCTCCACCGAGTATTTTTTTTGCAGGCTCTTTTATGTTGGGGTTCGGATGGACAGGATATATCACCGTTACTCTATATTTTTCCGATACGACCTTTATGGCATTGAATATGTTGATGATGGGTTTTCCAAAGTTTTCTCTCCTGTGGCAGGTCAATAATATAATAGCGGATGACGGATGACGGATGACGGATGAAAACATATTTCTTAACGATAAATTTGAAAATTCTTTTTTTTGGTTCAAGGCAAAATATAGAGCGTCGATGACGGTGTTGCCGGTTATCAGGATATTTTTTGCGGGTATATTTTCTTTTTTAAGCGCCGCTTCAGCCGTTTTTGTCGGAGCAAAATATATATCGCATATGGAGTCGGTTAGCAGCCTGTTGGCCTCCTCTGGATAAGGATGGTTTTTGTCGTAAGTTCTCAAACCGGCCTCCACGTGGCCCACAGGGATTTTTTTGTAGAAGGCGGCAAGAGCAGCAGCGAATGTTGTTGTCGTGTCGCCGTGGACGAGGACCATGTCTGGTTTCTCTTTCGTCAGAACTTTTTCAAGGCGATTCAGTGTCTCGGTGGTTATATGGGTGAGCGTCTGGTTTTCCTGCATTATGTTGAGATCGTAGTCAGGTTTTATTTCAAATAGTTTCAGGACATCGTCCAATATCTGTCTGTGTTGTGCTGTAACGCAAACGCTTGCCTTGAACCTGGAACCTGGAACTTGGAAGCGTTTAATCACCGGCGCCATCTTTATGGCTTCGGGTCTTGTTCCGAAAACAAAGAGTATTTTTTTAGACATGTGTTTTATTTGATGATTGTCGTTATCACAGCGATGTTTGAAAGAATCAACGTAAAGACATACATCAAAAGAACAACTTCCCTCTGCGTCCATCCGAATTTCAAAAACTTATGGTGTATATGTTCTTTGTCTGGGGTGGAGAGCTTCACCCCTTTGCGCCATCTCCTGAAAATAGAAAGGCATACGTCGAGAATCGGTAGAGCGATGACTATAATGGGTATGAAAAGCGATAGGAAAGCGGTTGATTTCAGGGCTCCCGTGGCGGATATCGTAGCGAGCATAAATCCAAGAAAAAGAGCTCCTGAATCGCCCATAAAAACTCTCGCGGGGGGGAAGTTAAAAATCAGGAAACCGAGAGAGGTTCCAGCGACTATTATCGCGAATACCGCAGAGAGCGTCAGTTGATTTGCGAGCCCGAAACTCGCTGTTTGTTTTTGTATGAGGCTGACCGTAAAGAATGTCAAGGATGCTATAAAGACGATGCCCCCCGCAAGTCCGTCGAGACCGTCGGCAAGGTTTATCGTGTTCATGAATCCTATCAACCATAAAACCGTGACCGCCTGTGAAAACCACTGAGGGAAATTGATAGTTTTATAAAACGGTATGTTGAGAGCGAATATTCTCACCCCGTAGTCCATGGCAACGTACGCCGCTATTATCTGTACGAGCAATTTTGTTATGGCTCTTATGTTTTTTTTGTCATCGACCGCACCCATCACCATGGCGACCGATGAACCAAGTATCACGCCCCAGAACTGTTTTTCCAAGAGGAGATTTTTATAACTTTGCTGAAGGAACTCCTTGAAAGACGGGAAGATGTGATATATTGCGAAAATCCCTGTGGCAAAACCCATGTAGATGCCTACGCCTCCCCATCTGGGGAGCGGGAGTCGATGGACTTTCCTCGCCTTCGGATAGTCGAGGACGTCGAATTTTCTGGCGAGGAGTATCGATAGCGGCACGAATATCGCCGCTCCGATGAATGAAAATAAAAATCCGGCGATGTAAATCATTTCATTTCGTTCCAAAAAGTCTGTCTCCGGCGTCGCCAAGACCGGGGATTATGTATCCATGCGAATCTAACTTTCTGTCCACGGCCGCCATATAGAGCGGCACTTCGGGATGAAACTTCCTGACATTTTTTATTCCTTCAGGGCAGCCGAGTATCCCGAGATAGGCGATTTTACCGACTTTTTCCTTTTTTAATATGTTTATCGCCTCGACAAGCGAGTTGCCTGTGGCGAGCATAGGATCAAGAAGTATGACGAGGCGTTTATCTATGTCATTCGGGAGTTTTATGAAGTAATCGACCGGCAGAAGCGTTCTCGGATCGCGGTAAAGACCGATGTGCCCTATCCTCGACTGTGGCAAGAGAGGCAGAATTCCTTCGACCATTCCGAGACCGGCCCTTAGTATCGGAACGAGACTTATCATCTTTCCCGAAATTATCCTTGTGCTTGATACCCCGAGAGGGGTTTTTACCTTCGATATTTTAGTGCCGACATTTCTTGTAACCTCATAGAACATCAGAGCCGATATCTCCTGAAGTACCGCCCTGAAGTCCTTGGGCTTTGTCTCGTGGTTTCTTAGTACGCTGAGTTTGTGTTGCACGAGCGGATGACCGATAATTATCACGTTTTTCATTGCCCAACCTCCCATGAAATCCTTCGGATTTCTACGATAATTCCGTCGCCAAGGCTGCAAAAGAACATTGATAACTCTTTAACACCCTTTAAAAATTTTCTTTATTATCAGCGCCTTCCGGTTATATTTTCAAATTTTTGTATAGGGAAAATTTTTTGCAGAGATTTTTTACATCTCGCACGACTTTATTCTTTATTTTTATGTTTTTCGGATGTTTAAGTATCGACGAGAGCATCAGGGCGATCTTTTCCATCTCCTTTTCTTCCATACCTCTCGTTGTGACGGCCGGCGTTCCTATTCTTATCCCCGAGCCTATCGCCGGTTTTTGAGAGTCATATGGAATTGAGTTTTTGTTTACGGTTATGCCAACTTCTTCAAGAAGTTTTTCGGCTACTATTCCGGTAAGCCCGAGTGGCGTCACATCAACCAGAAACATATGGCAATCCGTACCTCCACTTACGACCTTTATCCCTTCATTCATCAGAACCTCGGCGAGGTTTCTCGAGTTTTTCAGAACTTGATTCTGGTACTTCCTGAATTTTTCTGTCGCCGCCTCCCTGAAAGCCACCGCTTTCGCCGCTATAACGTGCATAAGCGGTCCACCTTGAGTTCCGGGGAATATCGTTCTGTCTATCGCGGTTGCGAATTCATTTTTGCAAAGTATTACGCCACCACGGGGGCCGCGCATCGTTTTGTGTGTGGTGAATGTGATAAAATCGGCGTAAGGAACGGGCGAAGGATAAATTCCGGCTGCAATCATCCCCGCGTAGTGAGCCACATCAGCCATAAAATAGGCGTTTATGCTTTTTGCTATCTCTGAAATTTTTTTCCAGTCGATTATCCTTGAATACGAGGAAGAACCGCCGACTATAAGCTTTGGCATATGTTTTTTAGCAAGACGTTTTATCTCGGAGTAATCTATGAGGGAGTCCTTTTTTCTCAGATTTATCGGTGTGATGTTGAAGTATTTGCCAGAGAAACTCGCGGGGTGCCCGTGGGAGAGATGTCCTCCGTGGGAAAGGTGCATTCCCATTATAGTGTCCCCCGGATTTAAAACCGCGAAATAAATCACCATATTTGCCTGTGTTCCCGAGTGAGGTTGGACATTGGCGTGTTCGGCGCCAAAGAGTTTTTTGACTCGCTCCCTTGCAAGATTTTCTACACCGTCGACAAACTCGCAGCCGCCGTAGTATCTTTTCCCGGGGTAACCCTCAGCATATTTATTTGTGAGAACAGAACCCTGGGCATCCATGACATCGGATGAAGTAAAATTCTCAGATGCAATCAGTTCAATGGTGTTCCTTTGTCTTTCCACCTCGTTTTTTATTAACAAAAATACTTCGGGGTCATTTTTTTTGATAGTCATTTTTTAGTTTTTCCTTTAAGGTTGTCAGATATTTTTTTATGTTTTGAAATGTTTCAAAATAAAATTCCTCAGACATGCCTATGGGGTCAGGGATTTCTTCGCTTTCTCCAAGCAGAAAAACTTTTCCGGTTTTTTCGAAATTTTGTTCTATAAACATTTTATGATGATTTTCCATCACAAAGAACATTTCCGCGTTTTTGAAAATTTGTGCGTCAATTTGTGTGGAGTTGTGTAGCACCTCTTCAATCCCTTCTTTTTTTAGCATTTTTGTCACGAACTCCGGTATTTTATAAAAAGGCGAAGCATCTGTTCCGCAGGACAAAATTTCAAAAGAATTTCTCATCCCGTTGTCCTCATCAAGCATCTTTCTGAACATGTACTCGGCAAGAACCGATCTACATGTGTTTCCTGTGCAGACAAAGACGATTTTTTTCACCGAGCGTCAGCTCCTGTATGATGCGTTTATCTTAACATAATCCGTTGTTAGATCTGATGTGTAGTAATAATAATCGCTTTTGCCGGATTTTAAATCGACTGTTATCGTAAATTCTTTTTTATCAAGAACTTTTTTCGCCATTTTTTCTGAAAAGTTCATCGCCATACCACTTTTAGCGACTGCCAAATTATCAAAAAAAATATCTATTTTGTCGGGTTCAATTTTTACCCCGCTTCTTCCAACCGCCGCTATAATCCTTCCCCAGTTTGCATCACTTCCAAAAATGGCGGTCTTTACGAGGGGCGATGTGGCGACCGTCGAGGCTATCTTTCTTGCGATATTTTCGGAAAAGGCGTTTTTGACCGATATTTTTACGAGCTTTGTCGCTCCTTCACCGTCCTTAACGACCATTTTTGCGAGTTCAATCGTTATTTTTTCAAGGTTGTTCTTAAAAATAAAATAACCTTTGTCTTTTTTAACTATTTTTTTGTTTTTCGCTTCGCTGTTTGCGAGTATAAAAACACAATCATTCGTGGATGTGTCACCGTCGATAGATATCCTGTTAAAACTTTTTTCGACTGCTTCTGACAGCGCTTCTTTAAGAAGTTTTTGCGATATCGCCGCATCGGTAAAAATGAAGCAAAGCATAGTGGCCAGATCAGGATGAATCATCCCGGCGCCTTTGCAACAACCCCAGATAGAGACAGGGGATAGGGGATAGGGAATAGAGGATAGAGAAGGAAGGTGGAATTTTTTATGAACGATTTTCGGGAAGGTGTCGGTGGTCATAATTCCTTCAACCGCAGATAGATGACAGTGATTAAGTGATTGAGCGATTAAGTGATTAAGTTTTTTTATTCCATATTCTATTTTGTCCATCGGCAGATATTGACCTATGACGCCGGTTGAAGCGACTAAAATGTTTTTTGATTTTACGCCTAAATTTTTCGCTGTCAGTTTACACATTTTTTGAGCGTCCCTGATTCCTTTTTGGCCAGTGCAGGCGTTTGCACATCCTGAGTTTGCGATAATTGCCGAGATTTTGTTTTTTATGTTTTTTTGTGAGACGATAATTGGTGCCGCCTTGACCAGGTTTTTGGTAAAAACTCCCACGGCGTCGCAAGGTTTTTCGGAATAGAAAAATGCAAGGTCGTTCTTGCCGTTCTTTTTCAATCCGCAAAATACTCCCGCAGCGTTAAACCCTATTGGCAATTGATTTGTTTTACTCATTTTGTGATAGATTGCCTGATAGAGGCAATCAATTTTTTTGTTTCTTGATTGTATAACTTTAATGCTAAAACTTTTTTGAATTTAATATGAATAAGAACTTTTTGGAGCGAATCAAATCAATAGATTTATATAGTTTTTTCTAATAAAAATAGGTACTCTTTATTTGGCGATTCGGTATCTCGTATCCAATCATTAGTCCATCTCATGCCGGCCATTACATTTTTTTTGTAGTTGACAGAAATAATCTCTAATATATTGCCGGAACTGCTTAAAACTTCTTTCAACTCCTCTGCAGTTGCCCTTCCGCCTGAACTATAAGAAAGTATTATGTATTTTGTTTTTGAGAGTTTAATTAACTTTTCTATCGCCTCCACAACAACAAATTTTCCTGAAGTTCCTTTTCTGAATTCCTCAAAAACTGAACTGGCAAAATTATCGGAAGAATCAATTCGTCTTCTTGCCCTTCCAAATAATTTTGGCTTATCATTCAGACAAATTGTAGTCCAGATATGATAATATGCAGCGTATCTTACTCGTGAGGGTGGCATTTTATCGTTGTTTGACCCATATGGTGGGTCGTAATAAGCCAAGTCAGCATTTACTTTATCTAAAATATTAAATATGTCCTCATTATAAATAATGTGACTTTGTTGCGAACGAATAATGCCTGGTAATTGCATTTTCATTGTATTATAGGAACGCGGTGCCCATTCAGTTAAATAAGCAGCGTAGTGTCCGATAGTATTATCAACTTTATCAAGCGCTAAAATTAAACTGGTTAGCAACACTGATTTATCTATTTCATTTAAGTCCAAATTATCAATTTCCTCTCGTATGGCATCAAGTTTGCGAGTGTTATGAACTTGCCACAACTTTTTGCCCCCGTCTTTCTGAACGGATTTTCCGTTGTTTGGCTCTCCACCATAATTTTCGCTAAACCAACCGTCTTTGTCACGCAGAGAATTCAAGTGGTCAATTATTTTTTGATAATAATTATTATCTTTTTTCGCTTTCAAATAACAATTAGCAAATACTTTTGACCAAACAGCAACATCATTTGTTATCACCTGATAACCCAATCGGGCAAATGCTTGGGCTACTCTTGTAGTGCCTGAGAATCCATCAAATATAATTTTGGGCTGAACCTTTTGTGCCAGTTGAATAATGTATGGTAAGAGTTTGAGTTTGGACCCGGTATATTTAATCCCTTCAGTGTAAGGATAATCTACTACAATGTCTGGGAATAATGTTTGGTTCATTTTATTTCAGATTTGATTTTTCTTTTTGAGTTTGAATATCTGCTTTTAAAACCTCGAGTGCTTTTTTATGACCGTCAATCGTTGAAACAAAAGCATGTGAAAAAAGAAGAACAAGCAACTTGTTATCCGAGTAATCTATCCAGCCACCTGTTATGCTGTTAAAATAATTAATCGCATTTTTAGTGTTTGTCCACAATCCCCTTTGCAGCGCATTTGCAGCAGCATCTCCATACCGAACCTCGCAAATATAATCACTGTCTTTATCATAAAATTTGTAAACAGGATGTTTTCTGCCTTTTCCAAGTTTTTCTAACTCTATTTTATATGTGTTTTTTCTTGCTTTCTCAAAATCAAACACCATGATATTGCATTTTTTCCTTCGCTCGTCATATATGAGTGGTAAGACATTAATATTCCCAAACTCACTAAAAGATGGGTCATTAAAAACTGCATCAAGTTTGGCTGGCAATGTTATTGTCTTTACACACTTCTGTAATTTTGGGAACATCTGAAAATTCTTATCAGTTGAAAGTTGAAGTGGTCCATCGCCATATGCTTTAAGACTTATTGTAAAATTTACATTCTGGATTTCATTTACAATTTTGATATCTTCTTCGTGTTCTTTAGCACGAAATAAGTCTTTCCCAACATGGATTGACTTAAAATCATACATATATTGATTAATAAATTCGCAAATACCAATTTCAGCCATATCTCCATGTGTTTTGTTTCCTATCAATCGCATTGTAAAAATATTACCGAGAGTTATTTTGATAAGATGTGGATTTTTACTAACTAAATGAGTAAACCGTTTAATGAAGTCAAGATATGCTTCTTTTGAGTTCATGATATTTTAATTTTATTTTTAAATTTTCTTACAGTATTCCATCAGATTCGTCAAAACCGAACATTATATTCATATTTTGTACCGCCTGTCCGGCGGCGCCTTTTATGAGGTTATCGATGGCAGACATTAGCACTATGCGATCTGTCCTTTTGTCAACATTCACGCTTATTTCACAGAAGTTTGTGTTGACGACATTTTTTATTTCGGGCAGTTTTTTATCGGGTAGAACCTTTACGAATGGTTTGTTTTTATAGAAGTCGTCGTAAATTTCACGCAATCCGTCCGCTTCTATTTTTTCCGTCAGGTTTATGTAAATGTCGGATAGCATTCCTCTTTCCACGGGGATTATATGCGGAGAAAATGTTATGGTGAGCGGTTGTGTCGGTTTTGCGATACGAGCGAGTTCCTGTTCTATCTCGGGGATATGCCTATGTGTGCCCCCGATGTTGTAGGGTTTGTGGTTTGGATGCTCTTTTTCAAAGTAGAGTTTCGCGAAGTTTCTGCCACCACCAGAAACGCCGCTGTTTGAACTTACTACTATTGACGACATGTCCACGGAGATGGTTTTAGCCATCAAAAGCGGCGCCAAAGCCAAAATTATCGTCGTAGGATAACAACCAGGGTTTGCTATAAGAGAGGCGTTTTCAATTTCGTCTTTGTAAAGTTCAGGGATTCCATAGACAGCATCTTTCAAAAGAGAAGGGTGAGGATGTGCGGCATTATACCAATTTTCATATATGTTAGCATCTTTCAGACGGAAATCGGCACTTAAATCTATAACTTTTTTCCCTTTTTTCAAGAATTCCGCAGCGATTTTTGCCGATTCAACATGCGGCAATGCAAGAAAAACAATATCGCAGGATGCGGCGACCTCGTCTAAAACAAGATTTTCGCATGGCAATTTAGAAATCTGAAAAATGTCGGGATATATTTCTCTCATCGGTTTTGGCAGCCCCGCTCCTTTATCGCAGAGTTTCGCCATTTTTATATTTGGATGGCGAGCCAATATTTTTATTAGTTCCTCACCGACATATCCTAATATTCCGACAACACCGGCTTTAATCATGATGTTTCTCTCTTGAATTAGCGTGTATCAAAACTACGAGTTCGCCCCTGATATCTTTTTGTCTGATGTCTTTTTCAATTTCGTCCAGCCTCCCCCTTATAAATTCCTCAAAGGTCTTCGTTAATTCTCTTGCGATACAGATTTTTGCGCTTGCAGGCATAATCTCTTTAACAATCGCCAACGTTTTTTTGAGTCTTTTCGGAGACTCGTAGAAAATTATGGTTTTGTTCAAAACCGCAGCTTCCGATATTTGTCTTTTTAGCTTCCCCGGCTTTTTCCTCAAGAAGCCCAGGAATACAAAATCGTCGGTCGGAAGTCCGGATGCGACAATCGCCGCAGCGAAAGCGACTGTTCCAGGAACCGTCACGACTTTTAAATTTTCTTTTATGACGGCATCTATCAAAAAAAAACCCGGGTCAGATATTCCCGGTGTGCCTCTTTCCGAAACAAGGGCGATTTTACAGCCGCTTTTCAACTTGCCGATTATCTCCGGTATTCTTCTTTGTTGATTGTAAGTAAAAAAACTTATCAGAGCGTTTTTTTCGTGTATGGAGTAATGAGACAGAAGTTTTTTGGTTTCTCTTGTATCCTCACAGACTATGAAATCCGCTTCTTTCAAAGTTTCGAGCGCCCTTAGGGTTATGTCCTTTATATTACCTATAGGCGTTGAAACGACAAAAAGAGCGCCGGTCATTTTGGAGAATAAACTTCTGACATATCTTCTTCGTGAAGAATTTCGATGAATTTATCGACAACCTTTGGATCGAATTGTATCCCCGCTCCTCTTTTCAACTCATTTATGGCATAATCCTTTGACATCGCTTTTCTGTACGGCCTCTCTGAACACATCGCGTCGTAAGCGTCGATAACAGCCACGATTCTCGCCCCCAAAGGAATTTCTTCTTTTTTCAAGCCCTCGGGATATCCCTGTCCGTTATACCACTCCTGATGATAAAGAATCATCGGCGCGACAGGGTTCAAAAATGTGACCGGAGATATGATTTTATTGCCTATGGACGGATGTTTCCTTATGATTGATATCTCCTCGATTGTAAGCTTTCCCGGCTTTCTCAATATACTTTCTTCAATCCCGATCTTTCCTATATCGTGCATCAGCGCCGCATATTCTACATGCTTCACCATCTCCGCGGGGAGGTTTAATTTTCTTGCTATAAGGTTGGCGTATTTTCGCGCTCTGTCGGCGTGTTCGTGCGTGTAGGAGTCCTTAGCGTCTATCATCCTCGCTATAGTCTGAACCATGTCCATATAGAACATCTGCAGATTTGAATAAAGAGCGACATTTTCCAAAGTCATTGCTGCAACATCGGCCAGTATAGTGACAAGATACATATCGCTCTCTTCAAAACTCTTTTCTTTTTCGCCGGGGGAAACGTTAAGAACGCCTATTATTCTTTCTTTTATCTTGAGAGGCACCGACAAAAAAGATTTTGTCGGATAATGTACGCCGCTCACCTTCAGAAATCTTATATCCATCTCAATATTTTCAACGAAAATTGGTTTTCCCGTCTTTGCGACTCTTCCGGCTATGCCCTCCCCGGGCTTCATTTTTGTCGTCAATACAACTTCTTCGGGCAATCCAACGCTCGCCGCTATCGAGAGTTCATTTGTCTGAGGATCAATAAGCATAAGGGAGCCGTTGCCGGATCGCATGAGTTTGCACGCCGCGTTTATTATGATGTTCGCAAGCTCGCTTTTCGATGCGCTTCCCGACGCAACGTCGCCGAATTCGTGGATTTCCATAAGGAGAGCGAGGAGATTATCAAGCGTTGTCCTGTGTTGGTTGATTTGTTTCTGAAGTTTTTTTATCTGGGATTCGTATAGAAGTTTAACTTCCCCGCCTTTCTTTTTTTCGGATTTGTAGTAAAACAAATAAATGAGCAGCAACATCGAGGAGAATAGAAGCAATATTATGCTTACGCTTTCCATAATTTCGAAGCAAAAATATCTTTGTTGTTTTAGTCCGAAATATTATATCATATTTGCAGCGATAAATTCAAAAGGGCGGTCCCGAAGAATCAAATTATGAAAATAAAAAAAGTTTGCGGTCTGGGAGGAAGTGGTTTTGAGCACTTCATAGTGAAATTAATTCCATTTTATAAAACAAAAATATTTTTTGTCTTGTCCGACGAAAAAAGAGTCGATGTTATGGCGGACAATATAATAGCATATGCCGACTCCATTGCCCTTGAGACAGGCGTTTTTGTTTTTCCTTTGTCAGATGTGTATGAAAGGATAAAAACGCTAAAAAATATCGCCGACAGTTTTAAGAAAATAACTGTGTTTCTTTCAACCTTCGAAGCAGTGTCGTCGAAAACATATACGAAAGAAGAGTTTGCAAAAAAAAGGTTAAGGATAAAATGCGGGAATGTATATTCGGAAATTGCGGGACTTTTTTCCGAGGCAGGATATAAAAGGGAGGAATTCGTGGAAGATATGGGAAGTTTTGCAGTCAGAGGCGAAATAGTCGATATCTGGCCCGTGCTTTCGGAAAAACCGATGAGATTGGTTTTAAACGGAAATTTAGTTGAAGAGATAAAGACCTTTTCGCCGGACGAACAGATATCGATTGAAGAAAAAGAGCAGTTTGAAGTTTTGCCGGCAAATGAGATTAACTCCGAAAGCATAGTCAACTGGCTCCCCCCTGATTCCGTCGCTTTTTTGGATACCTCCGAACATTCGTACGCATTCGTAGAAAAATACGGACATCTTTTCAGCACAATCTATCAGAACACACCGCTATCAGTATCAGATGAATCTCTCGAGCTTGGTTATCAGAAAAATAGTTTCTACGGTGGCAAGTCCAAACTTCTCCTTGAGGATTTGAAAAAATTAGAGGGCTACAAGAAAGTTTTATTTTACACAACACAGGGTGAATCAAAAAGATTTATCGAACTATTTGGAGTGGATTTGGGATTTAAAATTATCAAGGGGCCTCTTTCAGAGGGTTTTGTCAACCACAAAGAAAAAATTTTCACACTTTCAACTTCTCAGTTTTTTCTCAACACTCATATCTTTCGCGACAAAGAATACAAGAAGCCTTCCAGGAGAACCGAGGGGCTTTGGGAGATTTCATCGGGAGATTACGTTGTCCATGAAAACTACGGTGTAGGGAAATATATCGGCATCTCGCTTCAGGAATTCCCTCTACAAGAGTTTGTTGAGCTTGAGTACAAACACGGCGACAGATTGTTTGTCGCGATAACAGAATTTAGCAGGATTAAAAAATATCAGGGTGTTGAAGGTCTCAAACCAAAACTTGCCGACCTTGATGCGCCTCATTTGTGGAATAGTGCCAAGCTTCGCGCTAACCGTTCGGCTGAAAATTTTGCGAAGGAGTTGTTAAAACTCTACGCCCTCAGAGAAACCATATCATCACAGCAAATGTCTGAAGACACCATATGGGAGAAAGAATTGGCCGAGTCGTTTCCTTACGAAGAAACGGCGGACCAAAAATCCGCCATTGACGATGTAATGAAAGATCTTAAAATGTCTCGACCTGCCGACAGGTTGATATTAGGCGATGTTGGATTTGGAAAAACAGAGGTCGCCCTTCGCGCTGCGTTCAAATCGGTATGCAACTCACTTCAAGTTGCAATCATTGTCCCTACCACGATACTCGCTATGCAACATTACAATAGATTCAAAGAGCGTCTGGCGCTCTTTCCGATAAATATAGAGCCGCTCCACAGATTCCAAAAAAAATCCGAACAAAAAAAAATTATTGATGGAATAAAAAAGGGAACGGTTGACATAACCATAGCGACGCACAGGATTTTATCCAAAGATATTTCATTTAAAAATTTGGGGCTTCTAATCATCGACGAAGAACACCGATTTGGCGTCAGACAGAAAGAAAAAATAAGACATATAAAAAAAAATATCCACACGCTTTATATGAGTGCCACACCTATCCCTCGAACGCTCGGCGCGGCATTGAACGGCATAAAAGATGTTTCGCTAATAGAGACGCCCCCCATAGGTAGAAAACCCATAGAGACATCGATAGAGCCATTTTCAAAGGAGCGTATTAAAACCGCAATTTATAACGAAATTTCAAGAGGGGGACAGGTTTTCTATATCTACAACAAGATAGAGTTTTTAGATAAAAAATTAAAACATCTGGCCGATTTGCTAGGCGCTCTCAAATGCGGTATTGTGCACGGGAAGATGCATTCAAAAGAGATAGAAAAAGTGCTCGTAGATTTTTATGGCGGCAAATTGGATTGTCTTATAGCGACGACGATAGTGGAGTCAGGAATCGACATTCCTCAGGTGAACACCATAATAATTGATGGTGCGGAAAACTTTGGCCTGGCTCAACTTTACCAATTAAGGGGGCGAGTGGGACGCAAAAATCAAAAGGCGTATTGTTATCTTTTTTACGATTCAAAAGATCTGACCGAATCCGCCGTTGAGCGACTTGAAGCCCTTCGGGAGTTTTCCGTACTCGGGAGCGGATACAATCTTGCCCGTCGGGATCTTGAGATTCGCGGGGCGGGGTCGCTTTTTGGGTATCGTCAGCACGGTTTTTTGTCAGCCGTAGGGTTTGATTTATACACAAAGATGCTCTCTGACGCCGTAAAAAATTTAAAATCTTCGGAAAAGTCGAATGGCGAAGAATTCGTCGAACCGTCAATCGATATTTCATATCCCGCCATAATTCCTAAAGAGTATATCAATCAAGACAACATAAGAATATCTTTTTACAGAAGGTTTGTTTCCTCAAAAACCGACGGAGAAGTGGATTTTATCGTCAGTGAATTAAAAGACAGGTTTGGAAAACTCCCTGAAAGCGTATCCAAAGTAGTTTCAATCGCAAAATTTAAAGTTTATTTGAGACAAAAAGGCATATCAGAAGTAAAGGAAACAGCCGATGGTTTCGAGATAAGGTTTTGTAAAGGCATAGCATTTGGCGAATCCGGATTAAAGAAAATGATAAGCGAGATAGGAAAAGATATTCACTTTATGACGGAAAGAAGAATTAATGTTAAATCGCCTCCGCATGGTAAGGATAAAATTATTTTTTTAAAGGAGATGTTGGAAAAAATACTGGAATTTGCTACAATGAAATTGTTGAAAAACCCATAAAGGGCGGTTTCTTAACGGTTAAAAGTTTCAATCAGACCGCGAAACTCCTTGTTTTGCCCGTCAGACATTGCGGTCTAAACGATTTCAACTTTTAACCTGAAACTGCCAGATCGTTCAAAAGATTAAGGTTTTTCAACGAGCTCATAATATGAAAGAACCTTTGGAGGCTGAACCGATGAAAATAAATATAAAAGAATTTTTTTTATTTTTAGCCGCAGCTTTGATTTTATCGGTGTCGTTTGTTGGATGTGCCAAAAAAAAAGATGTAGTGGCGGTGATTTCCGGCGATGAGATATCTTTGAGTGAATTTATGCAGAGGATTGAAAGCTCGCCTCCCGCTTACAAGAAGTATCTTTCGTCAAAGCGCGGCCAGAAACAGTTTTTAGATTTGATTGTAAGGGAAAAAGTCGTTTTGAAAGAATCAAAGAAGGCGGGAATATCCGGCACCAAAGAGTTTAAGGAGACATTAAAGAAATATGAGGATGAAATGAGAAAACGTCTTTTAGATTTCAAGGAAAACCTTATGATGGAGCTTTTTTTAAGGAGGCTCAACGAGAAAGATCTTGTGCCGACGGAGAGCGAGATAGATGAATACTACAAGAAGAACATAGAAGATTTCAGAAAACCAGTCGAGATGTCGATAAGCCATATATTACTTTTAGATGAAAAAACCGCGGCCGAGGTCGTTGGGAAATTGAAGCGCGGCGATTCGTTTGAATCGATTGCCTCGGCTTACTCAAGCGATCCTATGAGCTCTCAGAGAGGTGGATTTTTGGGCAATGTTCGAAAAGGGGATCTCGCCCCCGAGATGGAAGAAGCCGCCAAATCTCTGAAAATAGGCGATTATTCCGAGGTGGTAAAATCGGATTACGGCTATCACATTGTAAAGAAGACCGGCGAGAAGCTTTTACCGGAAATAAAACTTGCAGATGCGCAAGCCGATATCAGAAGAATGATAATAAAAATTAAATTCGACGACTGGCTTAAAAAAACGATTGCCATGAGGAAAGTCAAGATCAACGAAGATATCCTTGAAAAGGCAACATTGTCGGAACAGGAGGTTCAATGAAAATTGGAATTGTGGGAAGGACTAGAAGGACTATAAGTGTAGTCGCTGGCTTTTTGTCATTTTTGATTTTTACGGCGCCGTTTTTAACGGCGAAAACTGTCGATAAAACGATAGCGGTTGTCAACAACGAACCGATTATGCTTTCCGAGCTCGAAAACATAGCAAGGCCCATCTTGGACAATTATAAAAAACTATCTCCCGGTTTCGACGAGGAAGAAGAAAAAAAACTCAAAAAGCGTCTGATGGACGAGATGATAGATCAAAGACTTCTTTCCCAGGAAGCTAAAAAGCAGAGGGTGGCGGTTACAAAAAGGGAACTTGAAAACGGGATTGAACAGATAAAGAAAAGATTTCGTTCCGAGGCAGAGTTTCAGGCCGAGATTAAAAATCAAGGTCTTTCGATAAAAAATTTTGAGGAGAAAATAAAGCAGCAACTGACAGTGATAAGACTTATTGAAACGGAGGTTAAATCTAAGATTGAAAAACCTTCCGAAAAAGAAGCGATGGAACTTTTTGAAAGAATAAAAATTTATGACCCCGGAAAAACCCCCACCGAT
This sequence comes from Ignavibacteria bacterium, assembly GCA_041694835.1. GTDB lineage: Bacteria > Elusimicrobiota > Endomicrobiia > PHAN01 > PHAN01 > JBGFRZ01. The sequence continues at coordinate 26,527 of JBGFRZ010000082.1, read as the reverse complement.
ATCAATAAGATGAGCGACGAAGAAAGGGATATAGAGATGATAGCCCGTCTCATAAAAAGGGAATCGCAGGAAAAGGTGAGAGCGCGACATATACTGATAATGGTTGCAAAAGACGCCGCGCCGAAAGAGAAGCTCGAGGCTCTTTCAAGAATAAAGGATGTAAGAAAAAAAATTAAGGATAGCAAAAGTTTTTCTGAGATGGCACGGCTTTATTCTGAAGATCCCGGCTCGAAAGACAATGGCGGCGATCTGGGTTATTTTGTCAGGGGCGACATGGTGCCCGAATTCGAAAAAGTGGCATTTGGCATAGAAGTTGGGAAAGTATCGGAGCCTGTTCTTACCGATTTCGGATATCATCTGATATTCGTTGAGGAAAGGAGAGTCGGCAAAGATCTCGGTTATGAGGATGTGAAAAACGACTTGCTCGATTATCTTACGCAGAAAAACGCCACAAAAAAATACGAAGAATACCTGGCTACGCTTAGAAAAAAATCGAATATCAAAATAAATCCGTTTTAATGTCAATAAAGCCGAGAATAGCGATAACAATCGGCGACGTTTTTGGCATAGGTCCCGAGATTACGCTTAAAGCCATTAAAGAAAAAAGTATAACAGAACTTGCGAAAATCATCGTCGTGGGGGACGAAAAATTTCTAAAAGCCCGCATACCAAATGTTGAATTCCTGAATATCCCTTGCAATCTAAAAAAAACAAGCCCCGGCCGCCCGTCCGCCTCAGCAGGTTTGGCTTCTTACGATTTCATCAAGGCTGCCGTCAAACTTGCTATCGAAAAAAAGGTCGATGCCGTTGTCACCGCCCCGGTCTCCAAAGTTTCGCTGCGATTAGCAGGTATAAAATATCATGGTCACACTGAGATGTTGAAAGATCTTACAACTTCGCCAGAAGTCGAGATGATTATGGTCGCAGGGAAAATGAAATCGATGCTTTTAACAAGGCATATACCGATTTCAGATGTTCCGAAAAATATTTCGGTTAAAAAAATTGTCAGCGCGGTAAAACTTCTTTTGGAGTACTTCGGAAGAGATATCAAAATAGCTGTCTGTTCCCTTAATCCTCACGCTTCAGACGGTGGAATCATAGGCGGTGAGGAGAAAAAAATAATAGAGCCCGCCATAAGAGTGATTGAAAAGGAAAAGGTAAAAATATTGGGCCCTATGCCGCCTGATGTCGCTTTTTTGAAGATGTCAAAAGGTTGTTTCGATTTTTGTGTAGCGATGTATCATGATCAGGCTATGCTCCCTCTTAAGGTGACGCACCCCAACAGGATTGTGAATGTGACGCTCGGTCTCCCGTTTTTGAGGACATCTCCCGGCCATGGCACAGCCTTCGACATAGCCGGAAAAAATCTTGCGAATCCATCGGCGATGATAGAAGCTGTGAAATTTGCTATCAGGAATTATAGGTTATGGCGAAATTGAATATATTGAGATATCCTGAAAAAATCCTCAAGAGAAAGTGCTCTCCCGTCAAAGAGATTACGCCTGAAATAAAGAGTTTGATAGAAGATATGTTCGAGACGATGTACGAAAATCAGGGAGTCGGCCTCGCCGCCAATCAGGTAGGAAAAAATCTGAGGCTTTGCGTTGTTGATATAAGAGACGGAGAAAAAAACAACCCCATCGTTCTGATAAACCCCGAGATAAAGAAAAAAGATGGAAAAGAGTTTATGGAGGAAGGGTGTCTCTCTTTTCCGGGAATAACGGCATCGGTGAAAAGATTCAATAAAATCAATGTCGCCGCCCTTAATGTTGATGGCCTTCCCGTTGATTTCGAAGCCACCGGACTTTTGAGTCGTGCGATACAGCATGAATTGGATCACATCAACGGTATTGTTTTTCTTGCTCGCTTGCCCGTGATTCAGAGAATCAAGGTATTCAGAGAATACAAAAAAAAAGCGAATAAGTAAATTTTTAGCGAATTTTTTCGTTTTGTATTCTCTTATGGCGTATAATGAAAATAGTTTTTTTCGGCACACCGAATATATCGAGGATTTTTCTCGAACATATTCTTCGAAAAGAGGAAGTTGTCGGCGTCGTAACTTCTCCCGACAGACCGGCTGGCCGCGGATTATCCTTGCAGGCGTCGCCCGTAAAAGAATTTGCGCTCAAAAATAATTTAAAAGTTTTTACGCCGAAAAACTTAAAAGATGATGGTTTTATCGCTCATCTCTCAACTCTCGGCTCTCAACTTTTTGTCGTTGTTTCTTATGGTAAGATAATCCCGGAAGACGTTTTTAAAATTCCTGAACACGGCTGCATAAATGTTCACTTTTCACTTCTACCTAAATACAGAGGCGCCGCTCCGATACAAAGGGCTATTATAAACGGTGAAAAAAAAACCGGCGTCACAGTTTTTTTCATAGAAAGCGGTCTTGATACGGGTGATATAATACTCCAGAGGGAAATTGGAATATCAAGCGATGACGACGCCATAACGTTAGAGGAGAAACTTTTGACTTTGGGGAAAGAACTGCTTGATGATGCTTTTGACGCAATATTCTTTGACAATTTAAAAATAAAGAAGCAGTCGGGGATAGAGAGTTATGCCCCCATATTGAGGAAGGAGGATGGCAGGATAAACTGGGACAAGTCGTCTTTAGAGATTCATAATCTTATAAGAGGGATTATAAACTGGCCTGTCGCATATGCGATAGCGCCTGCCGGCAACGTTGTAAAAATTTTTAAATCAGAGTCATTGGACGTAAGCGACAAACATGCCGTCGCTGTGGCTGGCCAGGTAGTTGAGATTGTAAAAAACGAAGGATTTTTGGTAAAATGTAAAAAAGGATATTTAAAGATTCTTGAAGTCCGTCCCGAGAATAAAAAAAGGATGTCCGCATGGGAATATATGCAGGGGGCAAGACTTAAAGCGGGCGACAAATTCAAATGAGAGGCGTATCGACGAGTTTTATTAGAGGGATAATGCTTCTTTTATTGTAAAAGAATTTCTGCCGAAGTGGGTTGTGCCCTGCCCCGGCGGTGTTGGTCGTGTCGGTATTTTTGGTTTTCAGAATTAAAAACAGACCCAACCCCCTCCAAAAAAATTATTGTTTAAAGATTCGAACAAATGTTCGAATTTTCCTTCTGAAAAACATGTCTCTTGAAAACAAACTCAAGCTGATTTCCAGATTGACCACCGAAACAAAAACCCATGCCTATATTGTCGGCGGATATGTCAGAGACCGTCTGCTTGGAATAAAAACAAAGGATGCGGATATAGTTGTAGTCGGTTCTCCTGAAAAGTTGACAAAGGAGTTGAAAACAAAAACAGCCTCGAATTTCACTCGCCATGAACAATTTGGAACGTATATTTTCGAATTCACCGACGGAACAAGAATCGACTTCGCCACATCCCGTAGCGAGACATACATATCCCCTGCGGCACTTCCCAGGGTAAACCTCGGCGTTTCGTTAAAAAAAGATCTATCCAGAAGGGATTTTACGATAAATGCTATGGCGATAAAACTTGAGGACGGATGTTGTAAGCCCGCCTCCGGGATGATAATTGATTATTACGGAGGATTGGAAGATTTAAAAAAAGGACTGCTCAGAGTTCTGCACGAGAAGAGTTTTATCGATGATCCCACGAGGATAATCCGTGCAGTCAGATTTGCATGCCGTTTCAATTTCGAGATAGAACAAAAAACAAAGAATTATATGGAAAAAGCAGCATCTTTCGGAGTAATCGAAAAACTCTCAAGCGCTCGCGCGGGAAAAGAGTTGATTGCCATACTCGGAGAAAAAAAACCGCATGAAATATTTAAGAAGCTCGAAGATTTGGACATGTCGGCGAGATTTTTTCCTGAAGTTTCAGCAGAGAAGATAAAAAATTTCAAAGAGAAAACTTTGAAAAATAAATTGAGAGAATTGCTGAAGACGATAAACGACCCGGAGAAATTCCTTAACAAGTATCAGTTCTCGCGCAAATTGAAATCAGGACTCCCATATTAAAGTTTCGATTTTACAAACAAAATAATTTGTATTCTCCTTCCTAAAAAGATATAATTGGAGCATTGAAAAACCGCCACGGACTGAAAGAGATGAATTTTTCAATGCTCTCGCGTTTAACTTAAATTATGTATTTGATATATCAGATACCGATTCTCATTTTTTCGGTGATTCTTCATGAATATGCTCACGGATGGATGGCTGAAAGAAGGGGCGACGACACCGCAAGAATAATGGGTCGGCTCACATTCAACCCGATTCCGCATCTGGATTTTTTTGGTTCAATATTATTACCGTTGTTTTTAATATTGAGCGGAGCTCCTTTTCTTTTCGCATGGGCGAAACCGGTTCCGGTAAATCCTTATAGGTTGAATGACCCTACAAGGGACATGAAATTCGTAAGCGTTGCAGGACCTCTTTCAAATATTCTTCTCGCTGTCTTATGCGCATTCGTGATTTATGTGCTTGACTTTGTGGGCATGTCAGATATGATTTTGCATCAATTTCTTTTGTACGCTGTGGTAATAAATGTTCTTCTGCCGATTTTTAATCTTGTTCCAATTCCTCCGCTCGACGGCTCCCGTGTTGTCGCCGCTATTTTACCGCCAAGCTTGAGCCACGAGTATATGAAACTCGAACCATACGGCATTTTTATAATAATGTTTTTGATGGCGACCGGCACATTATGGCGACTTTTAATGCCGATAGTAAATTTCATAGTTAGAAATTTGATAGGCGCTCCGTTTTATGTCTAAAGGAACAATTCTTTCCGGGATGCGTCCCACGGGTTCCCTCCATATCGGTCATCTTGTAGGAGTGTTAAACAACTGGATTACACTTCAGAGCGAATATGACTGCTTTTTTATGGTCGCCGATATACACGCCCTCACAACCGAATACGAAAATCCGAACGAACTTTCAAAAAATACCATCGAAATTGTTCGCGACTGGATTTCTTGTGGGATAGCCCCCGGAATATCCGTTGTTTTCAGGCAATCCGATATGCCACAACACTCAGAGCTTCACTTGTATTTATCTATGATAACCCCTCTCGGATGGCTTTCCCGATGTCCCACATACAAAGAGCAGATTAAAGAACTCAAAGACAGGGAACTTCACACTTATGGATTTTTAGGATACCCTCTTCTTCAGGCCGCCGATATACTGCTCTATAAGGCGACCGCTGTTCCGGTTGGAGAGGACCAGCTCCCACACATCGAAATGACTCGCGAGATAGCCAGAAGATTCAACTCGCTTTACAAAAAAATTTTCCCCGAGCCGAAATCGCTTATAACTGAAGTTCCAAAAGTTCCTGGCACCGACGGCAGAAAGATGTCGAAATCGTATAACAACACGATATTGCTTTCAGACGAAAAAAATGTTTTGGAGCAAAAAATCAGGTCTATGTTCACCGATCCGCTGAAGATAAAGGTGGACGATTTGGGACATCCCGAAGGTTGCGTGGTTTTTTCGTTCCACAAGATGTTCAACCCTGACTGTAGAAAAAGGGAAGACGAATGCAAACGGGGGAAAATCGGTTGTGTCGCCTGCAAAAAGGCTCTTCTTGAATACCTCGAATCGAAATTGAACCCCATAAGGGAAAAGAGAAAACAAATAGATGATAAAAAAATCACAGAATTACTGGACATCGGCGCGACAAAGGCGAGAAAAATTGCCAATCAAACAATCTCAGAAGTAAAAAAAGTCCTCGGAGTGTCCTGAAGGAGAGAGTTTAAGAGTTAGAGAGTTAAAAAAGTGCCTGGTGGTTAGTGGCTGGTGGATGGAGGAAACTAACCGCGAGTCACGAGCCCCATTAGAAATCTTTGATGGGTGCAAGTTCACTGAAACTTTTGGTTTCTACTTGCGAACTCTGCTATTTCTAACGGAGCGAGCATCGAGCCACAAGCAATCTCCACAATTCCCGAATTCCACAACTCATAAATTCCATATCTACTGAATATGTCATACGAAGTTCACATACCAATATTCGAAGGCCCACTAGATCTTCTGCTCCACCTTATAAAAAAAAACGACCTTGAGATAAAGGATATAAAGATATCGCACATCACCGGCGAGTTTCTTGATTATTTCAATTTGATGAAGGAATTAAATCTGGATCTGGCTGGCGAGTTTCTGGTGATGGCTTCGACCCTTCTTGAGATAAAGGCCCGTTCTATGCTTCCTTCGGAAGAAGCAAAAGCCGAGGCCGAGAAGTTTATTGGCGACTTGAAAGACAAACTGACGGAATACCAGAAGTACAAGGAGATAGCGGGGATATTGTCCTCATACGAAGAAAAAAACAAGGATGTTTTCTATAGGGGACGTCCCGAATTTTCCTCCGATGACTACACTCTCGATGTCTCTCTTTTTGATCTCCTTGACACTTTCAAAAATGCGATAAAGGTTTTGCCCGATGACGTCAAAAAGATAGTCTATGAAGAGATTCCGACAGAAAGAAAAATAGCCGAGATACTTGAAGCGATACAAGAAAAAAAATTTATTTCTTTTACGGAGATACTCTTAAAGGAAAAAACAAGGATGGGTATCGCGGTCTGTTTCCTTGCGGTGCTCGAGCTTATAAGATTGAGTCAGGTTATAGCCAGGCAGAAAGAGAGTTTTGGAGAAATCCGCCTTTATTTGATAGAATATAAACCCGAATAATTATATCTGCGCAATTCACTTCTGACCTGGATTACAAGTTCTTTAAAAACAACTTTTTAAGAAACTTATGCAGAAAAATCTTCACGGGCGGAGAGTTAATTGAATTGAAGGACAGCGATTCTTATACTGTTTCTTCTTTTAATTCAACTATTCCATCAGGAAGCAAAAAGGTTGAAGAAATTATCAGTGGGGAAACATTCCGTGGGCAGGAACAAATACGGGTAAAATTGAGTATCGGATTATGGAATTTCAAGAGTTCTTAAAAGCGGTTGAAGTGATTTTGTTTATTACGGACAAGCCCGTTTCAATTTCAAAGATTAAAGAAGTAATCGGCCAAGATATAACGGAAGAAGATGTAAAGATCGCCATAGGCAATATCTCTGAAGAACTTAAAAGCCGCAACTCTCCTATTGAAATAAAAGAAGTCGCCGGAGGTTTTCAGTTTGCGACAAAGCCCGGGTATTCGGTTTTGGTAAAAAAATTGTATAAGGAAAAAACGAGACTGAAGTTGTCGCCCCCCGCTCTTGAGGCGCTTTCAATCATAGCATACCGCCAGCCTATAACGCGCCTCGACATAGAGCAGATAAGAGGCGTTGAGTCCGGCGGTGTCATTGAAACACTTCTTGAAAGAAAACTCATAAAAATCGTAGGCAGAAAAGAGTCGCTTGGCCGCCCTCTTTTGTATAGCACTACATCCGAATTTTTAAAGTATTTCGGACTCAAGCATTTAAGCGAGCTTCCGACGATAGAAGATTTTACTCCACCGCCAGAAGGCAGTCTTTTGCTTGAACAAGAGCAGTAAATCCCGCCAATTAGTTTTATGATTGGAATTTCAACCGCATACCTTATTGATATTTCTAAAAGTTGGACGAATCTTTTGGAGCACGCCGCCCGACTTGGATACGATAATTTCGAATTAAATATAGACATTCCTTCCATATGGTTGTCCGACATAAAAAATTCGGTGCTCAAAGGTGAATGTAAAATTTTGAGCATCCACAACTTCTGCCCGAAAGTCGGAAAAATACCCGACGGGAGGACCCCTTATAGCCCTTATTTCATAACATCCGAAGATAAAAGCGAGAGGGAGATTGCCCTGGAGCTTACAAAAAAAACCATAGACACGGCTTTCTCAGTCGGGGCGCCCGTTGTAGTCATACATGCGGGAGAGGTTATGATAAAGCCGAGCGGAAGAGATTTTGGGAGATTCGTTCAGGAGTTTGGGGTTAAATCTCAACTTTACCGGAGATATTTAGAAGAGCTCAAGGCCAACAGAGAGAAATCCGCCGAAAGGTATTTATTGAATGCCATTAAGTCGCTTAAAGAAATAGTGGAGTATGCCGAGAGCAAAGGAATAAAGATAGCTCTTGAAAATAGGTTTTTCTATCACGAAATTCCCTTGCTTAGAGAATTCGAAACAATATTCAACGAAATTAAATCGAAAAAACTCGGTCTTTGGTACGACACAGGTCATGCCGAGATATTCATAAGAATGGGATTTATGGAGTCACATAAAGAACTCCTGGAGCCGTACAAAGAAAAAATCTTCGGATTCCATCTCCACGATGTCAGAGGGCTGAAAGACCACTACGCGCCCGGAGAAGGTGAATTAGACTTCAAACAGTTTTTACCTTATACGAATTTTGAAACTACGAAGATAATAGAGGCTCATCCTTACGCGTCTTCCTCCGCCGTAAAGAAAGCCTCCTGCCTTTTCGAAACTAGTGAAATGAAATAGGCGATTTGTCCCTGTTGAAATCTGTGATAAATTGGCATTATCATAAAAAAATTTCGAGCACATTTCGTGATATTCCATGAATTATTGAAGGGACTTGACAAGACCTTTTCTATTTTTGTATAATCAGCAATCCTAAATATAGAGTGCTAATTATAAAACCATAAAAACAAGGAGGTAATGCTTATGAAGTTCCAACCATTAGGCGACAGGGTTCTCGTGAAACCCCTGGAAGCAAAAGAGGTAAAAAAAGGCGGAATCATCATTCCCGACACCGCTAAGGAAAAGCCGCAGGAAGGCGAGGTCATAGCGGCGGGTCCGGGAAAAAGAACAGAAGACGGGAAGCTTATTCCTATGGATGTAAAAGTCGGAGACAAGATTCTTTTCGGCAAATACTCCGGCACGGAAGTTAAGATAGAGGATATTGAATATCTTATAATGAATCAGGAAGATATCCTTGGAACTGTAAAATAATTCGGTGACTGGTTGGGAGTTTTTTAACAATCGTTAAAACGTTAATCTATGGGAGCTAAAATTTTTTAAGGAGGAAACAGTATGGCAAAGCAGATAGTTTTTACAGATGAAGCCAGGAGAAAAATCAAGACGGGAGTCGATAAACTTTCCGATGCGGTTAAGGTAACATTGGGGCCCAAGGGCCGCTATGTCGTTCTCGACAAAAAATTCGGATCGCCAACAATTACAAATGACGGCGTCACGATAGCGAAAGAAATCGAGCTTGAAGAACCTTTTGAGAACATGGGAGCCCAGCTTGTAAGGGAAGTGGCATCCAAAACAAACGACGTCGCGGGCGACGGAACCACGACTGCGTGCGTTCTTGCCCAGTCCGTAATATCGGAGGGATTGAGAAATATAACGGCTGGCGCAAATGCGATACACGTAAAAAAGGGAATTGACAAAGCGGTAAATTTAGTTGTGGAAGAGATTAAAAAAATATCCAAAGCCGTCAATACAAAAGAGGAGATAGAGCAGATAGCATCTATCTCGGCCAACGACAAAGAGATAGGGAAACTAATCGCCGATGCGATGGATAAAGTCGGCAAAGATGGCGTCATAACGGTCGAAGAGGGGAAATCCGCCGAAACAACGCTTGACGTCGTGGAAGGTATGCAGTTCGACAGAGGATACATCAGCCCTTATTTTGTAACCGATGCCGAAAGGATGGAATCCGCCTATGACGATCCTTACATCGTCATAACGGACAAAAAGGTATCGTCGATGCAGGACTTCCTGCCTCTTCTCGAGAAAATCGCCCAGACAGGCAAACCTTTCGTGATAATCGCGGAGGACATTGAAGGCGAAGCGCTTGCCACTCTTGTGGTAAACAAACTCCGTGGAACGCTTAAAGTCGTTGCGGTAAAAGCTCCCGGCTTCGGAGACAGAAGAAAAGAGATGCTTCAGGACATAGCGGTTCTGACCGGAGGACAGGTAATCTCCGAGGAAGCCGGAATGAAGCTCGACAAAGCCTCGCTTGAGCAGCTTGGTCAGGCCAAACGCGTGGTTATTGATAAAGAGAATACCACGATAGTTTCCGGACACGGTGATAAAAAGGATATTGAGAAGAGAATCGCGCAGATAAGAAAACAGATTGAAGAGACAAAGTCTGACTATGACAAGGAAAAACTCCAGGAGCGTCTCGCGAAACTCGTCGGAGGGGTTGCGGTGATAAACGTTGGCGCAGCGACCGAGACCGAGATGAAAACCAGGAAATTCAAAGTTGAGGATGCCATGCATGCGACGAGGGCCGGCGTCGAGGAAGGAATAGTGCCCGGCGGCGGCGTGGCGCTTTTGAGGGCAATAACCGCTCTTGAAAAGCTTAAAGGGGCTGACCTCGACGAGCAGACAGGGATAAATATAGTTAAAAGAGCGATAGAGGAGCCGATAAGGCAGATAGCGGAAAACTCCGGAATAGACGGGGCCATAGTCGTAGAAAAGATAAAGACATCAAAGGAGGCAAACTATGGCTATAACGCGGAAAGCGGAGATTTTTGCGACATGATAAAATGCGGGATTGTAGATCCGGTTAAAGTTACACGCTCCGCTCTTCAGAACGCCTCATCTATAGCCGGGTTGCTTCTTACTACCGATGCTCTCGTAACCGACATACCTGAAAAGAAGGAAAAAATGCCCATGCCTCCGATGCCTGAATATTGACATAGAGAAGTAATAACTTAAGTGTTAAGCCCCGCGCCTTATCGGTGCGGGGCTTTTTTTTTCTCTCGAAATTTGATATAATGAGGTTGTTGAAAAACCCACGCCGCGGGAGTAGAAATAGGACGCAGATTTACAGGATTGTCATAGATTAAAAACTTTACCACGAAATCACGAAAATTAGAAATCACAAAATTCTTTACAAGTATTTTCGTGTTTTCGCGCTTTCGTGGTTCAAATCTTTTTTCATCTGCGTTCAATTACTTTTTAGGACGCAGATTTTCGCAGATTTGGTAGATATGTCAATCTTGTCAACATCGGCATTGAGCTGCGTCTAAAAAAAGTGATTGATGAGTTTTAGTGAAGCGTCAACGAGCTCATAATAGTATAATTTGGCTCTTCTCCAAATGTTGTTGTAACATTGGGTAAGGATTTTGCAATACCGCTATAATGTATGATGAGATTATTGAAAAACCCATCTTTTTCACTTAAAGGGCAGTTTCTTAACGGTTAAAAGTTTCAATCAGACCGCAAAACTCCTCGCTTTGCTCGTCGGACATTGCGGTCTAAACGATTTCAACTTTTAACCTAAAACTGCCAAATCGTTCAAAAAATTAAGGTTTTTCAACGAGCTCATGATGTAAAAACAAAGTATTTTCGCTCATTCTCGTCCCGATAAATCGGGACTGCGGGGCAATCAAGTGTTCACACTTGATTAAACCCGCTCAAACACTTTGTTTTTATACGCACAACAAAAAGTGGAGAAGACCCTGAAATTTTATGTCTGTAAAGGAAAAAATCGAAGATATAAAAAGAAGAATATCGCGCTCGGCTGAAAAATCGGGTAGAAATCCTTCCGATATAAAGCTCGTCTGTGTGACAAAAAACATCCCTCCTCAAAAAATAAAAGAAGCCATCCAAAATGGCATAACCGATATAGGTGAAAGCCGTGTGCAGGAAGCCCGAGAAAAATACACCGGACTTAAAAACCATAATCTCACATGGCATTTGATAGGCCACCTTCAAACAAATAAATCGAAAAAAGCCGTGGAAATGTTTAATTTAATTCAATCGCTCGACAGCATGCGATTGGCCATTGAGATAAACAAACACTCACAAGAAGCAAACAAGACGCAGGACTGCCTCCTGGAAGTCAGAGTTTCCGAGGAAGAATCGAAATATGGTTTCCATCCGGACGACTTGGGCGGAGTTATCAAGCAGGTGTCCAAATTAAGCAGCATAAGAATTTTAGGAATAATGACCATGGCCCCTTTTTTCGACGACCCGGAGCTCGCAAGACCATATTTCCGTCGGGCGAAAGAAAACCATGAAAAGTTTTATTCGTTTTTTCCATCCCCCAATCCCTACTCATCATCCCCAATTTTGTCGATGGGAATGTCCAATGACTTTGAGGTGGCGGTGGAAGAGGGCTCTAACATGGTCAGACTCGGCACAGCGATATTTTCTTAAAAGTTTATGAAAAAAATATGTTTTTTGGGTTCGGGGAATATGGCCGAAGCGCTCATCTCGGCTTCTTTGTCGAGCGGCATATCCCCAAAAAACATTATAGCGACCGATACGAGGAGTAGCCGGCTCCGTTATATAAAAAAAAGATTTGAGGTAAATACTGAAAAAAACAACATCGCCGCTGTGAAAAATTCTGAAGTTGTTTTTTTGTGCGTTAAGCCGCAGCAGTTTGAAGGTTTGTTGGATGAAATAAAAAATCACATCGGTGAAAATCATTTGTTTATATCGATCGCGGCGGGAATTACGATAAAATTTATAGAAAGTAAACTTGGTTGCTCAAGGGTTGTAAGGACGATGCCGAACACCCCGCTTATTGTCGGCGCCGGCGTAGTTTGTTATTCGCACGGTAAAGATGTAAAAAAATCTGATTTGGATTTACTGAATAAAATTCTTGGAAAATCGGCAGTGATATTGAGGGTTGATGAGCAATTGATGAATGCTGTCACGGCATTTTCCGGTTCAGGACCGGCGTATATTTTCTATATCGCCGAAATAATGCTCAAAGCCGCAAAAAAGATGGGATTAGACGAAAAAATATCGCGCACGCTTGTTTATCGCGTCATAAAGGGCTCTTCGGAGATGCTTTTAAAAACGGACAAAGCTCCAGAGGTCTTGAGGGATGCTGTCACTTCTCCGGGGGGAACGACGGCAGCGGCATTTAAGCATCTGAGCGAAAAAAAGTTTAAAGAAATTCTTCTTGAGGCCATTTTTAAGGCGGAAAAGAGAGCGGGCGAACTGTCGAAGTAAACCCCGTTAGAAATTACATAATGAGCTCGTTGAAAAACCTTAATCTTTTGAACGATTTGGCAGTTTTAGGTTAAAAGTTGAAATCGTTTAGACCGCAATGTCTGACGAGCAAAGCGAGGAGTTTTGCGGTCTGATTGAAACTTTTAACCGTTAAGAAACTGCTCTTTAAGTGAAAAAGATGGGTTTTTCAATAATCTCATAATGAATAACAGAATTAGACCAAAGGACAATCCAACCACATGCTTGTACACCGAAAGGTGTGTCCGGCGACAGATGAGCAAGTGGCGGGACAATCATAGAATATTTCTAACGGGGTAAGAATGGAGGTGTTGAGTTATGATGATAAAAGTAAGGGTTATACCCAACGCCAAAAGAAACGAGGTCATATCGAGAATAGGAACTATTCTTAAAGTGAATCTTATGTGCAACACCTTTTCCGGGACAACGAACCAGCTCCTCCTGGATTTTCTCGCTGACTTTTTTGAGATAGGAAGGAATTCTGTATTCTTGAGAAAGGGGGGGCGAGGCCGCGAAAAGACAATTGAAATATGCGACCACTGCGAAGAAAAATTGAGAGAGGTGCTTGACAGGATCCCGTGAAAAAATATCGGGTTTAAGTGCGGTGCGGTTCAGGAATTTCAGAAACGTTCCAACCACTAAACTTGTAAACTCTCCGACTCTTCATCGCTAAATTATTGATATGAAAACCAGAACGATGTATTTCAAAAGCAACAAATTATACATTCTCGACCAGAAGAACCTGCCGCATAAAATCAGATATGTAGTTTGCGACAATCATAAGAAGGTGGCGAACGCTATCAAAGAAATGGTTATAAGGGGTGCCCCCGCGATAGGTTGCGCTGCGGCTTACGGATTTTATATGGGTTTCCTGACCTGCAAAAAAAAAGACGCTCGCACCATGCGAGAGCATATAAAAAAAATCGGAGATATTCTCGCCGCCACAAGACCTACGGCGGTTAATGTTGCCTGGGCGGTGGAGAGGATGAAAATGGTGGCGAATAATGTCGTCGGATCAGGGATTACGGAGATGAGGGAAAAGCTGCTGTCCGAAGCGAATGACATATTCAATGAAGATATTGCGATGAATAAAAAAATAGGAGCTTTTGGCGCCGCGCTTTTTAGAAAAAAATCGAATGTTCTGACTCACTGCAACGCCGGGGCTTTGGCCACCGCCGGATATGGAACGGCGCTCGGAATTATAAGAAGGGCTTTCAAAGACGGAAAAATAAAAAGTGTTTTCGTCGATGAAACCCGCCCCTATCTTCAGGGCGCCCGTCTGACGGCATGGGAACTGAAAGAGGAAAAAATACCATATTTTCTGATAACCGACAATATGCCGGGTTATTATATGTCGAGGGGCGAGATAGACGCGGTTATAGTCGGTGCCGACAGAATAACCGCCAACGGCGATGCCGCAAATAAAATTGGGACTTATGCGCTAGCTGTTTTGGCGAAATATCACAGAATACCTTTTTATGTAGCTGCTCCTTCTTCAAGCATAGACTTTTCAAAAAAAAGCGGGAAGGAAATACCTATAGAACAAAGGGCGCCTGAAGAGGTCGTTTATATCGGCGGAAAGTCGATAGCACCTGTCGGCGCCCCGGCGCTTCATCCGGCTTTCGATGTTACACCCGCTAAGTTTATTACAGCGATTATAACTGAAAAAGGCGTTTTCCATCGCCCCTATAATTTTAATATAACCCGACTGCCTGCCGTCGATTTCATAGAATTATGAAGAGAACATTGGTAATATTTTTATTTGTTGTTGCGATTTCAATCGCATTGATAAGCCGTAAATTGATTATTGAAGCCGACAGTAAACGCGCTGAAATCGAGCCTCCGAAAAAGTTGGCCACGAGGATTGCAGAAAGGCCGGATTATGTTCGCGGAATTCATCTGACAAGTTGGGTAGCGGGTTCAAAAAGGCTTCGCTCATCGATAAATTCGCTTTTTGAAGAGACGGAACTTAACACCGCCGTCATCGCTATCAAGGAGTACAAGGGCGAGGTTTATGTGTCGGGCGTCAAAGAAGTTAATGAACTTGGCAACTTCGTAAACGCCATACCGGATTTAAAGGAATATCTCGAGGAGTTAAAATCGAAAGGGGTTTTCACTTCGGCAAGAATCGTTGTCTTCAAAGATGACAAAACCGCCAAGGAAAAACCGGCATGGGCTGTTAAAACGCCCGACGGAGAAGTATGGCAGGACAGAAAAGGTATTTCATGGTCAGATCCCTATAACAAGGATGTGTGGGATTACAACATAAAAATTGCCGAGCGTGCGGCTGTGCTCGGTTTCGACGAGATACAGTTCGATTACATCCGTTTTCCGTCCGACGGCAACACCAGAAATTGCAGATATTCGGTGAGGCACTCTTCAATTTCAGCCATCGGAGCTCTTCAGGGATTTTTGAAAGAGGCACATAGAAGGCTGAAGCCACTCGGCGTTGATATTTCAATCTGCGTTTTTGGGCTTACTACGACGGCAAACCACGACATGGGCATAGGCCAGAGGATAGTCGAGATGTCGGAAGTCATAGATGCCGTCTGCCCGATGGTTTATCCGTCTCACTACAACAAAGGGGAATACGGCATAGACAATCCCAACGCCCATCCTTACGAAACCGTATATATAAGCATATCAGGAGCGTCCCGTCGTCTCGGCGATATGAAGAAAAAATTGAGGCCGTATCTTCAGGATTTTTCTCTCGGCCACAAATATGGTCCGAAAGAAGTAAGGGCTCAGATACAGGCATGCTACGATTCGGGGGTTTATCAGTGGCTCCTGTGGAGTCCAGGCTGTAAATACACCAAAGACGCCCTCCAATCAAAAGCGGAATACGACAAGTTTGTCTCATCCGTCTCAAAACATGCGACCGATTAAAAAAGACATAAGCAAAAAGATAAAAACCGCCGCAAACATCATTAAAAAAGGAGGGGTCGTTGTTTTTCCCACTGAAACCGTCTACGGAATAGGAGCGAACGTCTTTAACGAAAGAGCGTGCAAAAAAATATTCGAGATAAAAAAAAGACCATCGGAAAATCCTCTGATAGTGCACATATCCGACGAAAGCATGCTTGATGATATTACAAAAAAAATTCCTTCAGCTGCGAACAAACTCATCAAAAGATTCTGGCCTGGACCTCTCACGCTTATTTTCAGAAAAAAAAAGAAAATTCCGGATGTTGTGACCTCCGGGCTTGACACCGTGGCGGTCAGGATGCCTTCTGATAAAATCGCTCTCGAACTTATAAAGATGTCGGGAACGCCAATAGCGGCGCCGAGCGCCAATGTTTTTGGCTTTGTCAGCGCTACTGAGTTTAATCATGTAAAAGAAGATTTTTCAAAAGAAAGCGATATCGATTTTACTCTCCCCGGCGGCAGAACAAAGCACGGTCTCGAATCGACGATAATCGACGTGACGAAAAAAATACCCTTGATTCTCAGGTTCGGAGCCGTCACGGTTGAAGACATCGAAAAAACTCTTGGTATGAAAATTTCGGTTAAAGTGGGTGCAAAAAAGATTCTTGCCCCGGGGATGTATGAAAGACATTACAGTCCCCAAACATCCCTCTATGTTTTCGACAATTTTGATAGCATGACGGAATTTATTTTAAAGTGCGGAAGCGGGAAAATCGGGGTTTTAATAAACAAAAAGTATTTGAAAATCTTCGAAAGGTTTAAAAATGGCGAATTTTATTTCAGAACATATTCGACTTTAGACGAATTGTCGAGGAAACTCTACAGTTGTTTCAGACGGTTTGACGCCGAAAAAGTCGATTCCATCGTCGCTATGAAAGTCGCCGACAGAGGAATTGGCAGGACGATAAACGATAGACTTTGTCGCGCTGGCTCGGTTCTGTGATTTTTGTCATGCTATCTTTGGTGCAGAAGTTTTTTTTATAATTATATGTCAGATTTTTTAATTCCCTTGTTAAAAACCCTCGGAGTCATCTTTTATTTCCTTTAACTGGTAGGTTGAAAGCCCCTCCGCAAATTCGCTTGGTTCGGTCCCGGATATGAATGCTTCCGCGTACGCTTTTGTGTTGCCATCTTCGGCGAGAAGTCCCGTTGTCGGATCTATCATCTTAAAAACAACCCTCTTTGGAACGGAAAATTCCGTCGTCGTCTTTGGAATTTTTTTTATGAAGTCGCGCCAAATTGGAGCGGCCATCCTTCCACCCGTCATTCCTTCTCCCATGGGGGTTTTATCGTCGAAACCTATCCAGATTCCGCATGAGATTTCGGGGGTGTAGCCTATAAACCATGCATCGGTGTTATCATTGGTCGTTCCGGTTTTTCCGGCGGCATCCGTTTCCACGCCCCCTATGACTTTCGCCGTCCCTCTTTCTATAACGCCTTTCATTATGTGAGTCATAATGAAGCATGTTGCGGCTGAAAGCACCTCCTCTTCTTCGGGCATATTTTCGATTATCTTTATCCCGGTCTTGTCTTCTACTTTTCTTATAGCGAAAGGCTTCGTTTTTATTCCGTAATTTCCGAATGTCCCAAACGCACGTGTCATCTCGTATAATGTCACGTCGCTTGCACCCAGAGCAAGCGAGAGGGTGTTCGTAAGAGGCGAGGTTATGCCCATTTTCCCCGCGTAGGTTATGGCTGTATTCGGGGTCACCGTCTCAAGGATTCTTATGGACACCGAGTTTAACGACTGTTCCAACGCCTGCCTGAAAGTGACTATGCTGTGGTATCTTCTCTTGTAGTTCTGGGGAACCCACACCTTCATGGGGTCATCTAAAGTTTTTTCATCAAGCGTCGAAAGAAAGTCCGTTGTTCTTGAAGCGAGATACCAGTCCCTTCCGTCGTTGAGATACACAAGTGGGGCATCGTCGAGGATACTCGTGGCTTTGAATCCGCTTTCGATCGCGGCGGTGTAGATTATCGGCTTGAAGCTTGAACCCGGCTGTCTGAACGCCTGAGTAGCTCTGTTGAACTGGGAAATTTTAAAGTTTCTTCCACCTATCATAGCAAGGATTTCACCTGTTTTTATATCTGTTGCAAGAAGCGCTCCCTGTAGGGTATTTGTCGAACCGTTTACCAAAAGATTCTTTTTTATCTTGGGTTCGTTTTCAAGAAGTTTCATATTTGAATCAAATGCTTCTTCCGCCGCCGCCTGAAGTTCAAGGTCGAGCGTTGTGTATATAGAAAGCCCGCCCTTGTATATCATGCCGTCGCCCAATATCGGCTCAAGCTGGATTCTTATATACTCGACGAAGTAAGAACCGATGTTTGAATAGATGGGGGTTTTTTCCGCAGGCACCGCCTCGAGGTTGGCTTCTTTTTTCTCTTCATCGCTTATGAATCCGACGCGTTTCATCCTTGAAAGAACCGTGGCTCTTCTTGACTTTGCCCTTTCGATGTTTGTGAACGGAGAGTAGTAATTCGGCGCCTTCACAATCCCGGCAAGAAGCGCGGCTTCGGCGAGGTTCAGTTCTCCCGGGGATTTAGCGAAATACATCCTAGAGGCGGCTTCTATCCCGTAAGCGCCAGACCCGAAGTAAATCTGATTGAAATACAGCTCCAATATCTCGTCTTTCGAAAGATTTCTTTCGAGCTGTACCGCCATAAGCAACTCTCTTATTTTTCTGTTTATGGTTCTTTCGCGGCTTAAGAATATCGCTTTTGAAAGCTGTTGGGTCAGGGTTGAACCGCCTTGTATCCCCCGTTTTCTTCTATGCAGGATATTATTTACTGCCGCTCTTATTATGCCGCGTGGGCTAAAGCCGTAGTGCTTGTAGAAATCGGTGTCTTCTGTGGCTATTATGGCTTTTTTAATGTGTTCCGATATTTCACCGAGAGATATAAGCCGCCTCTTTTCCGTGAAAAGTTCGCATATAAGGTTTTTGTTTCTGTCGTAAACTTTTGTTGCAAGCGCAGGCGTGTAGGTTTGAATGGTTTCTATCGGTGGCAGTTCTTTTATAATGCTGTTTATGTAGGCGGTAGCCGCCAGCGGCGATATAAACAACAAGGCTATTAAAATAAATCTATATTTTTTCAGATAAAAATTTATTAAAGTAAAATTAAACATAGCGAATGAAGATGAGTTTTGCGGTATACACCATCTTTTTTATCTTTGGACGCAGCTCAATGCCGATTTTGACAAGATTGGCGCAGATGTTTTTAATATCTACCAAATCTGCGAAAATCTGCGTCCTATTTCTACTCCTCGGCGTGGTTTTTCAGCATTCTCATTATATCAATTTGTAAATTACTTTCAAAAAGTTGTAAAATGAGAGTGTTGAAAAACCCATCTTTTTCACTTAAAGAGCAGTTTCTTAACGGTTAAAAGTTTCAATCAGACCGCAAAACTCCTCGCTTTGCTCGTCAGACATTGCGGTCTAAACGATTTCAACTTTTAACCTAAAACTGCCAAATCGTTCAAAAAATTAAGGTTTTTCAGCGGTCTCAAAATATCAATATGTTGACGATGAAATCCGAAAACAAACTTTTGATAATAATCGCTTTGAACACCTTGCTTATGATCCTTGAAGTGATAGGTTCTTTCATCTCCGGATCACTCGCTTTGATGAGCGACGCCGGACATATGCTAACGGACAGCACGGCCTTGGTCGTTAGTTATATCGCAGTCCATATATCCAGGATGCCGCACACCCGCAGAAAGACGTTCGGATGGAAACGTATGGAGGTTTTGGCCGCTTTTATGAACGGAGTATTGCTTCTGGGTCTTTCCATTTTTATCTTTTACGAAACGATATCAAGGTTCTTTACGCCGGTTGAAATAAAGAGTCGGATAATGCTTGCGGTCGCTTTCATAGGATTCCTGGGTAATGCGTTCGGATTGTTTATACTTAAAAAAGAGCGCGGACGCAATATAAATCTTCGCGGGGCTTATTATCATATTCTTGGAGACGCTCTGTCGTCGGTAGGCGTGATAGTTGGAGCCGTTTTGATATTTTTTACTGGTATCACAGTGATAGATTCGCTCCTCGGAATTCTGATAGCGGGCATTATCGTAAAGAGTGCAGCGGGTCTGATATTTGAATCGTTGAACATTCTTCTTGAATCAGCGCCAGCCGATTTAAGCGTTGAGAAGGTTGTAGAAGAGGTTAAAAAAATGCCAGGGGTGTTCGATTTCCACGACGTCCATATATGGAGCATTTCAAGCGAATCGAGGAATTTGAGTGGTCACATACTGATAGATGACATAAAAGCGAGCGAAAGCCAAAAAATCCTTGATGCCGTCAGGGGACTTCTGGATAAAAAATTCAAAATTAGCCACACCACCCTGGAGGTTGAGTGCGAAAAATGTAGCGACAGAGTGTGTTACGAACCACGTCTGGTTGATTAGCCCCACATCCACACCGCATCCTTTATGAGATAAATTCTCCAAATGTTGTTGTAACATTGGGTAAGGATTTTGCAATACCGCTATGATGTGTAAAAACAAAGTATTTTCGCTCATTCTCGTCCCGATAAATCGGGAGCGGGGCAATCAAGCGTTCACACTTGATTAAACCCGCTCAAACACTTTGTTTTTATACGCACAACAAAAAATGGAGAAGACCTAAAAATGTATAACATAATAATTTACTCGTTTGTGGCCGGGCTGGCGACTCTCGTCGGAGCAGCGCTCGTCATCTGGAACGAAAGCATGCTCAAGAAATACACCGTCTATCTGGTAAGTTTCGCGGCGGGCGTTATGCTTGGCACCGCTTTTTTTCATCTGATTCCCGAGTCATGTGAATCGGCCGGCATGGGCGCGCTGATTTATGTTTTGCTCGGTTTTCTGAGTTTTTATATAATCGAAAATATAATAATGTTTCATCCTTGCCGCGACGAGAAATGCGAGATCCACAAGCTTGGCACCATATCATTCATCGGGTTATTCGTTCATTCGCTGTTGGACGGTGTGGCTATAGCTGTCGGTTTTGAGGTCGGACACGGCATCGGTTTGTTTACGGCTCTGGCAGTGATTTTACATGAATTTCCAGAGGGTATCTCTATCAGCGCTATTTTGCTTCACGCTGGCAGCGATAAGAAAAAAATTTATGTCAACTCTACATTGGTTGCCGTCGCAACGCCTCTCGGGGCGATATCGTTCGGCTCTTTCGCTAAATCCTTACCGGTAAATATACTTGCGATTTTGCTTGCATTTACCGCCGGAAGTTTTTTATATATCGCCGCAGCGGATTTGATACCGGAGTCGCATAAGAAACGTGACCGCTTGACCCCGGCTATTTTACTTTTAGGTGTCGTTTTGGTATATATGGCCGGCTGGTTGTTGCATACGCATTGAATAAAAATAGCGACTGATGGCTTGCAGCCGGCAACAAGAGGGATTTAATAAATTTTTCCCCGAAGACGCTGGCAACAGCGGATATTATGGTTACAAAAAAAATTCATCTTACAAATTTTGACGAAGCGCTGCGGCTTTTCGGCGCAAGAGATGAAAACCTGAAAGACATAGAGCATCGTCTCGACGTTCAGATATTCTCCAGACAGTCCCACGCGAGAGGAGATTTTATAATTTCAGTAAGAGGTGCCTCGGGAAAGGTCGATAAAGCCATCGATATGATAAATGAGTTCCGTCAGCATGGACAGCTGAACAAATCGCACAGACATCTTCACATAGAAACGCACGGAAAATATGAAACGATAGTAACGACCCCCGCCCACAAGCACATATCGCCAAGAACCCCCCATCAGAAGGATTATGTAGATGCCATCGGAAACTACGACGTCGTAATATCGACCGGCCCGGCCGGGACCGGAAAGACTTTCCTTGCTGTCGCATCGTCGATAAAGGCGCTTTATGAGGGAAAAATTTCAAAAATAGTCCTGACGCGGCCCGTCGTGGAGGCGGGCGAAAAACTCGGATTTCTACCGGGGACGCTTTATGAGAAGGTAGAGCCTTATCTGAAGCCGCTTTATGATGCTTTTACGGGCATTTTGGGTGCACACAAATTCAGAACGCTCAAGGAAGATGAAGTCATTGAAATAATCCCTCTCGCCTATATGCGAGGAAGGACTATAGATGACGCCTTTATAATACTCGATGAGGCACAGAATACCACTTTCACACAGATGAAGATGTTTTTAACGAGACTCGGTTTCGGGAGCAAGGCGGTAGTAACGGGTGATATAACCCAGATAGACCTCGAAAAGAAAAACTTCTCGGGTCTTTTGATAGCAACCCAAGTTCTAAAAGATATAAATGAGATAAAATTCATAAGTTTTACCGAAGAGGATGTCGTAAGACATCATGTCGTAAAAAAAATAATCAGCGCCTGCGAAACATGGGAATTCAAAAGCAAATAGAGAAAAGACAGAATTAAAAATTAAAAAGTAAGAAGCAAAAAAATAGCAAATAGCGAATAGTAGATAGTAGATGGTAGATGGTAGCGGGTAGATGGGGCAACTGCAAACTTTTTCAAACCACAATTCCCTATCTACTATCTGCCCGATGCTCGCTACTATTCATTACTTGCTGCCGCTCTGACATTGAACTCTTAAACTCTAAAGGTGCGTTCAACTATGAAAAAATTGGTAATGATAATATTGGGACTGCTTAAAGCGGCCGTAGAGATGGCAGAACGGCTTATCGGGAAACTTGAGTCAATAAAGTGGAAAAAATCGAGAAAAGGGGGAAAGAGATTTTGGAATAGAGGAATCGACATTCCGGTCCTTTATGTTTTTTATGCGGTCGCCGTCCTTATTCTTGTCCAGAGTTTTCTTTTATTCGGAGATTTCACGACTTTCATCTCCCACGCCATTATAACCCTGGGGATTTTTGGATTTTACCTATTTGCGCTCTATCACGCGTCGTATGAAGTCTGGTCCGATTTATCATCAACTGTTCTTTTGATGTTTCTCACACTCCTGAACATTTACGGCATCTTTATCTGCGGGATTTACGGATTTGAGTCCATCTTTCCGGCAACTTCCACGGTTTTGATTGCTGCGCTCGTTTTTTCTAAAGTAACAACTTCAATTTTCGCTATTTTTTCCATACTTTTGAGTTTTGTTTTTCTTACGACGAAAAACTGGCATTATTTTGCAATCTATATGCTCTCCTCGTTCGCGGCCGTCTTGTTTTCGGCGAAGATAAACTCCAGACGGGACGTAATCCATGCGGGGCTCAAGCTTTCCGTGATAAACGTTATTATTGTTGCGCTCGCAAGAGAACTTTACATACTCGAGTTTTCGAATGTCGGCATCATTATTGCTATGTTTTCCGGAGTTCTTGTATCTATAGTGAACCTTCTTTTCCTCCCGCTTATTGAAAGCGTCTTTGGGCGATTAAGTCCCATCAGTCTCGTTGAAATCTCCGACACCAACAGACCTATTCTTAAAAAGATGATGGTTGAAGCGCCGGGAACATACCATCACTCCATGGTCACGGCGGCGCTCGCCGAAGCTGCATGTAACGCTATAGGTGCAAGTGGTCGTCTGGCGCGAGTTGGCGCTTATTATCATGACATAGGGAAGCTCTTTAAACCGGAGTATTTCATCGAAAATCAGTTGTTTATTTCAAACCCTCACGATATCGTCGAGCCGAGCATGTCGGGTATGGTTTTGATGGCACATGTCAAAGAGGGAGTGGAGCTTGCGAGAAAAAACAGGATGAACAGAAAGATAATAGAGTTTATTGAGGAGCATCACGGAACGTCTCTCATAATTCAGTTTTATCAAAAGGCTATCAAAAAGGATATAAGCATAGACGAAAGCGATTTTCGCTACAGCGGCGTTAAGCCGAGAAGTATGGAGAGCGCGGTTTTGATGCTAGCCGACTCCGTCGAAGCGGCGTCAAGAAGTATAGAGGCGTTGAAACCTTCAGCGATATCGAACATGGTAAGGAAGATTATAAACAACAAATTCGTTGACGGGCAGTTGAACGATTCCCCTCTCACTCTCAGGGATATTGAGATTATCTCAGAGGTTATGACGAGAACCCTCAGCGGCATTTTGCATGTAAGATATCAGCGCACAGAAAAGCCAGAAACTCTTTCGGAGACAGCGTCTCCATCTGGCGAGGAACAAAAGACATGAATAGAGAGGTGAATTTATTCAACAAAACAAGACGGAAAATCAGACCATCCATTTTTAAAAAAAAAGTTATCAAAGTTTGGAAAAATTTTTTTCCCGGCATTTCAGGGTATGTTAATATAATACTTGTTGGCGACACGGAAATAAGAAAATTGAATCGCAAGTATCTGAATAAAGACGAAGTTACAGACGTGCTCTCTTTTTTTTACCCCGCACCACAGAAAGCCCCGTTTGTAAAGACGGGGATGAAGGGAAACGGTTTTCCCGCAGGGTTATTCCCCCAAGCCACGTCTCTAAAGGCGTGGCGCGGGGTTTACTTGAAACCGCCGAGTGTTTCGGGGGACATTTTTATATCAGTTCCTCAGGCTGAAAGACAGTCCCGCGTTCATTCGGAGTGTAAAAAAAAGTCTCTTAAAAAAGAATTGGAGATACTTATGATACACGGCTTTCTACATGTAGCGGGGTATAGGGATTATACGGCAAAAGAAAGAAAAAAAATGTGGGGGGTTCAAGATAAAATAGTCGAACACTTAAACAAGCGAAACTGTTGACTACAAAAAACAGTTAAAGAGCATTGTAGTCGCCGATTTATCGGCGTATTAAAACCGCCCATAAATGCCTGCCTGACGCAGTCGGGGGCAACTACAAACTCTCAAACCATAGCATCAAAAGAACAAACTGAAAATATGCTGCTACTAGTTATAATTCTCATCTTTTTGCTTTTCTGTTTATCTTCCTTTTGGTCGGGGACAGAGACCGCTCTGACATCCCTTTCATCGTCAAGGATAAAAAAAATTATAGCAATTCATCCGAAATGGACGGTATCGCTTAGATACTGGCTTGAAAAGCCTCACTACATACTTACGTTAATTCTTGTGGGAAACACATTCACAGATATGTTCCTGAGCTCTTTTATCACCGTTATTGCTTTAGAGACAATAGTATTTCTTCCAAATGAGATTGTAGAATTTTCCACATGGCTTCTTGCAACTTTTTTGATACTTATTTTAGGTGAAATAACCCCTAAGGTTTATGCTCGCAGAAACGCCGAAAGGTTTTCTCTGGCAGTGCTTCCCGTATACGAGTTTCTATTGCGGATATTTGGACCAATTTTTTCTGCTGTAGAGTTTATATTCGAAAAGTTCTTCCCAGCAAAGAGAATAGTTCCTTTCAGCCGCATGGAAGAGTTCAGTATAGAAGAGTTGAGACATCTTTTCGCGGAAGCCAATTTACCTGCGGACACATCGGCGATGATGGAAAAGTTGCTTGGGCTTGGTGAAACTGATGTGAGCAAAATAATGACACCCGTTGAAAAAATAGAGGGCGTCTCTATGGACAGAAGCGATGAAAATCTTATAGACAGATTCATCGAAACGAGCAGAAGTCGCGTCCCTATAATCAAGAAGGAGCCATACAGAATTGTCGGATATATCCATATAAAAGACATACTTAAAAAACTTGCATCCGGCGAGGAATCGATAGATGACAGCATGGTGAGAACGGCTTATATAATTCCGCATGATAAGTCGGTAGGGCATCTCCTCAAAGAATTTCAGGCGGGTAATTTTCACGCAGCGTTCGTTTCAGATGAACATGGCAATATCCTCGGCATTGTAACGCTTGAGGATGTTTTGGAGGAACTGGTGGGCGAGATACTCGACGAATATGATAAAAAAACAAAATAAAACGAAACTATGGAAATCATAATATTTATTAAATTTGGGCTCTATATTCTTTCTTTTGCCGTCCGCGCTTTTTTTGCCGGTAGCGAAACGGCTATAACGAGTTTAACTAAATCGCAAATGCATGAGAGTAAAAATGATGCTTTCAATTTCTGGATACAGGAACCCGAAAAGGTCTTAAGCACCCTGCTTGTCGCGACAAATTTAGTTACGGTTGGTATTGCCGTTATATCGGTAAGTATCGCAAACGACATAGCAGAGCATAACAGAAACATCGCTCTCGCTATACCGATTGCCACACCGGTTCTCGTTCTTATTTTCAGCGAGATAATTCCGAAGGTGTATTCAAGATACAACGCTGTTTCTGTAGGAGCGAAAAGTATCGGGTTTATCGTTTGGCTTTCAAGCCATTTTGATTTCATAAACAGATTTCTTGTAAATATATCGGAGTTTCTCATAGGCAAAGGAAAACACCCGGAGACATCTTTCAGGGGGATTGCTGAGATAAAGCATTTTCTCGATGCCCCCAGCCTTCCTGTAACAAGAGACACAAAAAACATCCTGACAAACATAATAAACTTTAAACAAAAAACCATAGAAGACATCATGGTGCCGCTAAGGGATATTGTTGCTATCGATTTGAATCTGTCGAGAGGCGAAATTTTCGACAAAATAATAAAATCAGGATATTCGCGCCTGCCTGCATATCGCGGCTCCATCGACAACATAGTCGGGATAATCTATGCAAAAGACATCGCTTTTTCATTCAGAAACAAAGATTTAATCGTCATAGACGACCTTCTAAGACCACCTTATTTTTTCCCGGAGAACATCGAGATAGAAAAACTTCTCAGAAAATTCAAAACAGGCAATTTCCACATGGCTCTTATAGTCAATGAACACGGTCAACTTACCGGACTTGTGACCATAGAAGACATAGTTGAGGAGATTGTCGGCGAGATATGGGACGAACACGATATAAGGGAGTCCAA
>JBGFRZ010000089.1:0-6814 GCA_041694835.1 Ignavibacteria bacterium | reverse complement strand
TCGACGCTCTTTGCTATCTCTTTAACAAAATTAAGTTTCTTCATCCTCTTATCCTCCTATAGAAAGCAACTAATCTCCGCCTGACGGATGGGAAGCCATCCGACTTGAAAAATTATTTTGTCCCTCCTCAACTCAAAGTAAGTGCGATGATTGCCTCTTTATTTTTTAGAGATTATATCATATTTTTAAGTGTTTTTTTAACATATTTGAAATACTTTGTCCATAAACGGGATGGATGAGATCTGGAGCGATTTCCTTGAGAGGGTTCAGAACAAATTCACGGTTTTTAATCTCGGGATGAGGGATTTTTAGTTTTTCAGTATTAACTTTTTTTTTGCCATAAAACAATATATCTAAATCCACTTTCCGCGGACCCCATCTGAAAGATTTTTTTCTCCCGATTTTATTCTCGATATATTTG
This sequence comes from Ignavibacteria bacterium, assembly GCA_041694835.1. Lineage (GTDB taxonomy): Bacteria > Elusimicrobiota > Endomicrobiia > PHAN01 > PHAN01 > JBGFRZ01. The sequence continues at coordinate 6,393 of JBGFRZ010000089.1, read as the reverse complement.
CAAAGAGCGAGTAAATCTGAAGCAGTCAAAAAAGTTTTCATCTTTACGGCGGCATTCAAAAATTTTCTTTGTTTTTCAAATCCCCACGGCTTCGTTTCATAAATCGACGAAATTTTGAGTATCTTCTGTCCGTTTCTTTCAAATTCTTCTACGGCTTTAAGGATGTTTCTCTTCCTGTCGCCGATATTGGAACCAAGACCCAGAAACACCGTCACGCCTTTTTTGCTCTGCACGAAAGCGTTACCATTTAATCTTTCCGATTCTGTCGAGCGCTTCATTTATTTGAGGGACCCCGACGGTCAGAGCGAATCTTACATATCCTTCGCCCGAAACTCCGAGACCGTTGCCGGGGGTTGTAACGATTCCCGCTTCGTCCAATAATTTGGCGACCACCTGGATGGATTTATATCCTTCGGGAAGTTTTGCCCAGACATAAAATGTCGCTTTCGGTTTATTGACTTTCCAGCCGAGTCTATTTAAGCCCTCCACAAGAGCATCTCGTCTTTCAAGATAGATATTCCTCGCCTCTTTTACACAATCCTGAGAGTGTGTAAGGGCGGCGAGCCCCGCCTCCTGAACCGCCTGAAAAACCCCCGAATCGTAGTTGTCCTTTACCGCTCCTAATCCTTTGACGATATCGGAATTTCCGCAAACCCATCCAATTCTCCATCCGGTCATGTTGTACGTCTTTGAAAGCGAATGAAACTCTATGCCAACATCCTTCGCTCCCGATATCTCAAGGAAACTGAGCGGCGGCTCTTCGTAGTATATCTCCGAGTAAGCGGCATCAGCGGCAATTATTATATCGTGTTTTCTCGCTATATCGACGGCTTTTTCATAAAACTCCGTGTTAGCCGTCGCGGCGGTTGGGTTGTTCGGATAATTGAGAAACATAATTTTTGCTTTATCTAAAACATTTTTCGGAATCAAATTAAAGTCTGGAAGAAAGTTGTTTTTTTCAAGAAGCGGCATAAAATAAGGGACCCCATCAGCAAAGATGGTTCCCGTGTTATATACCGGATATCCCGGTTCGGGTATCAATACCGTGTCTCCGGGATTTACGAATCCGAGAGGGATGTGGCCTATGCCTTCTTTCGAACCCATAAGCGAATAAATTTCATTTTCGGGATTAAGAACGACTTTGAATCTCTTTTTGTACCACTCGGACACCGCCTTTCTAAAATCCATAAGACCCGCGCCGAAAGGATACTGATGATTTTTAGGATTTTCGAGGGCTTTTTTACCGGCCTCAATAATATGTTTTGGGGTTGGCATGTCGGGGTCCCCGACTCCAAACGATATGATGTCAACACCCCTCTCCAGCGCCGCTTTCTTCTTTTTGTCTATCTCGACGAAAAGATACGGTGGCAGTTTTTTAAGTTTTTCGGAATACTCGATATGCATCACTTTCTCCATTTTTAATAATTTTCTAAATTCAGAACTTGAATCATTTCATCAATCTTTTCATTCAAATCTTCGATATCGCCGTCGTTGACCAATATAAACTCGGAGAGCTCCTCGCATTTTTTAATTTGCTGACCGGCGCCAGGCGAAGATGCCTCCTTGCCTTCAAGAAACAAAAACTCCTCGTAACTCCACGGATCGCCGTGTCTGTTTCTTTTACGCATCCTTTCGAATCTTGCTTCGGGAAGCGCCTGAATATAAACGAGATGGAAATTCTTCATTTTTTTCATCGCCTCTATCTCCGCCGGATGTCTTATTGATGTTATGATGTAATTTTTATCCTCTTCGCAGTTTTTCAAAATCCTTTCCGCCAATATGGAATAACCGTTTTTTTCGCGCAATTCGTTTCCTGTTTTTAATAGATTTTGTCTTGTGATATCAATTTTTTTCAGCGTGAGTTCCTCTCTCAATACATCCGACAGGGAATAATGTATAAAGTTGTATTTTTTCACCAGATACTCTGCAACGGTATCCTTCCCTGAGCAATATAATCCCGTTATGCCTATTATCATTTACTTTTCCTCTCGTAAACCTTATAGCAGGCTGTCAAAAAAGCTATGAATAAAAACAAAGCAATGACATTTGTCGGCCAACCTTCAAAAATTCCCATTTCATAGGGATAACCTTCGTATCCAAAGTCGGCAAGGGTTTTTTTTGTAAATATTACATAGCCAATCGCCGGAATTTTAGGGAAAATGCCGCCCTTAAAAACAAGCATCGCCCACAGAAGCCAGAAAAATATGTTCATAAAAAAAAGAGTTAGAACAATGTTCCCCGCGAGATATGTGTAATACTCCTGTCTTGCTTCTATATCAGAAGCCTTTGAAAAATACTTCTTAACATTTTCCACAACCCTTTTGTAATCCATAAATCAATCTTCAAAACCCACGGTTTTTCAGACGATAAATTCGAACAAATGTTCGAGTTATTTCTTCTCCGCAATTTTGTTGGTCAATGAGCCGATTTTTTCTATCCTTATTTCGATATCGTCGCCCGGTTTCATCGGACCCACCCCGACAGGTGTGCCGGTCGCTATGATATCGCCGGGATTAAGCGTCATAACTGACGATATAAAAGAAACAATATATGGAACTTTGAATATCATGTTTTTTGTCGAAGATGATTGAACACGTTTTCCGTTCAAGTAAGCCTCTATCTTCAAATCGGAAACATCGATGTTCGAGGCAATATACGGCCCGAGCGGACAGAACGTGTCGAAAGATTTTGCCCTCGTCCACTGTCCGTCGATTTTCTGTAAATCGCGGGCGGTAACGTCGTTAAAACATGTATAGCCGAATATATATTTATGCGCGTCTCTTTCTTTTATATCTTTTGCTTTTTTCCCGATTACCACTGCAAGCTCGGCCTCATAATCGACGCGCTTTGAAGTTTTCGGATAAACTATACTATCATTATGGCCAATTACCGCGGTCGGGGGCTTTAGAAATATTATCGGCTCCGACGGAACTTTCATGCCGAGCTCGGTGGTGTGGTCTGTGTAGTTCAGTCCAATCGCCACTATTTTTGAAGGTTGAACAGGCGGAAGAATCTTTGCTTTTTCCAACTTGCATCTTATCCCTGTTTTTTTATACCGAGAAAAACAGTCGGGCGATATTTCAACGATGTCGGCTCCGTCAAGGATGCCGCTTCTATCTTTATTGTCGGCCCGAAAGCGAAGATACATCATCAAACACCGCGATTCAGTTTTTGCGCGAAACCTTTTATCAGGATATTTTAAGCACGTCTTGCATCGTATAAAGCCTCGGCTCTTTTTGAGCAACCCACTTCGCTGCGACAATCGCACCAGTGGCAAAACAATCCCTCGAGTGTGCCCTGTGCGTCATCTCAATCCTCTCTCCCGTCCCCGCAAAATAAACCGTATGCTCGCCAACAATGTCGCCGGCGCGAACCGCAAAGACGCCGATTTCATCTTTTTTTCTGGGACCAGTAATTCCATTCCTTCCGTATATCGGATTCTTGCCAAGCGATTCAGCGATAATCTGAGCAAGTTTGGCGGCGGTGCCGGAAGGCGAGTCCTTTTTCTGGTTGTGATGAAACTCGACTATCTCAACATCGTAATCGCTCAGAACCCCCGAAACCTCTTTTACAAGCTTAAAGAGAAGATTGACGCCCAAAGACATGTTTGGCGAAAAAACTATGGGGATCTTCTGCGAGGCGGATTTTATCTCTTCAGTCTGCTCTCCGTTGAAACCGGTTGTCCCTATTACAAGCGGCTTTCCCATCTTGACGGATTCTTTCAGAAAATCGAGTGTAGCATATGGGGTCGTAAAATCGACAACGACATCGGATTTTGAAAAAACTCCCGACGCAACGCTTTCTATTTTTATCTTTTCTCTACGGAAAATAATATCTTTACCGACATTCGGATGACCCGCCAACTCCAGAACTCCAACCACCTCGACTGAGCCGTCGCTTTCAGCAAGAGTCAGAATCCTTGAGCCCATCTTGCCGCAAACACCGGCTATCGCAATTTTTACCATAAAAACACCTCTCGCTCCCGAGCTCGCGCGTACTCCATGGCTAAATCAAACCATACACCTTCATGGCTACTTTGAGTTTTTCCTTGTTGGCTTCTTCCATCGGAGACATTGGAAGCCTGAGTTCGTCGGAGCACATACCGAGAATCCCCATGGTCGTCTTCACCGGTATGGGGTTTGTTTCGATGAAGATCGCTTTTATCAAAGGGAAAAGTTTATAATGGATCTCTTTCGCCATCCTAAAATCACCTTTTAGAAAGCTCGCTACAAGTTCGGCGACATTCCGCGGAACGATATTCGCAACAACAGAGACAACTCCGATACCACCTATTGAAAGAAGCGGCAATGTCAGGGCGTCGTCGCCCGACAGGAGTTCTATATCCGGCGAAAGATGCTTTATCCTTGACATCTGCTCCAGAGAACCCGACGCCTCTTTTATTCCGACGATATTTTTGCAGTCCAAGCACAATTTCGCTATCGTTTCAGGCTCTATGTTTACAGCTGTTCTTGATTGTATGTTGTAGAGCATTATCGGAATATCAACTTCGTCTGCAACCGCTTTAAAATGCAAGTATAAACCCTTTTGAGTCGGCCTATTGTAGTATGGAGATACAAGAAGCGCAGCATCAGCGCCGATGGATTTAGCGAATTTCGTCAGTTCTATACTCTCCGCGGTGCTGTTGGATCCGGTTCCTGCCATTATTTTTATCCTTTTTTTTGCTGCTTTTACTACTACTTCTATAACCGCCTCATGCTCTTCGTGAGAAAGCGTCGCAGATTCGCCCGTGGTCCCGCATGGAAGTATCCATGAAGTCCCATTTTTAACATGAAACTCAACAAGTTTTTCCAACGAGGCAAAATCGATTTTCCCGCCTTTAAAAGGCGTTACCAGAGCGACACAGCTTCCCTCAAACATAAAACCTCCACCAATTTTTTCCAATAGCGACATTTCCCGCCTAACACTTGTGACATTTGCCGTACAATATATCAGAATACAGTATAGCAAAAACGCTTAATAAAACTGAAAATACCGAATACAATATAATGCTGTATCCTATAAAAATCTTCTTTTAATTTTGGGCTCTTCTCCAAATGTTGTTGTAACATTGGGTAAGGATTTTGCAATACCGCTGATATTTTCGCTCATTCTCGTCCCGATAAATCGGGAGCGGGGTAATCAAGTGTTCACACTTGATTAAACCCGCTCAAACACTTTGTTTTTATACGCACAACAAAAAATAGAGAAGACCCTAATTTTGATTATAATCGATTGATTGTTTCAGGCGGGCGCAACATAAAACTCTTACCGTCTTATTTCAATTTTCCCGGTAAATGCAACCTTCACCGGACCTTCAAGGTAAACGGCTGAAACCGGTGATATATGGTCATCGGAATTTTTAACATAATTCACGGAAAGCACATCCCCGCCTCGCGTCAGACATTTAACCGGAGAATCGACAAGGTTCTTCAGCCCGGAGATTATTGCGGATGCCGCTACACCGGTGCCGCAGGCGAGCGTTTCTCCCTCGACGCCTCTTTCATATGTCCTGACGGTTAAATTCGAGCGGCCTCTCACATACACGAAGTCGACGTTTGTCCCCCCGGGGGAAAATTCCCGGTGATATCTTATCATCCTTCCGATTTTTTCGACATCGACCTTCTCAATATCGCTGACAAAAACGACGACGTGTGGAACGCCGGTATTTATGAACGAAACTTTGAACTCCCTTTTTTCAACCTTGAGAGGGAAATCGATTCTTACATCCTTCGGCTCCGAGAGAAGAATCTTTACCCTGTTAGAAGTCCGTCCCGATAAATCGGGGCGGCATCCCGACAGGGCGGGATTACTTCTAACGGAGTTTACGGGCTTTGCTTTCAGTTCAAAATGAATAATTCCTGCAAGTGTTTCAAAATTTCCTTTATTTTCTTTTACAATATCGAGCTGCCGGGCAAACCGCGATATACATCTCGCACCGTTGCCGCACATCGAAACCTCTCCGCCATCGGCGTTGAAGTATCTCATTTTGAAATCAGCTTTTTGGGAGTTCTCGAGAAGAATTACTCCATCTGCGCCAACGCCAAATTTTCTGTGGCAGATTTTCCTGACGGAGTCGGAAAAAGATGAATCGCTGCCGTTGACAATGTTTTTTCTGTTGTCTACCATAACGAAATCATTGCCGCCAGCGCTCATCTTGACGAATTCAATCGTTCTATCTCTCATTTAAAACTAGGTAATTAAGTAAGATTTGGACTAAAAATAGACATTTTTATATAATGTTTTCCGAGTGAAAATACAAAAACCGTACGCTCTAGCGAACAGCACTCGGAAAAGTTATGCATTTTTTAGGCAATACCGCTGGCCTAAAAGACGCCATTGTCCAAGATGTAAATACAGTATTCTTTGGAAATTGAAGGATCGGCGTTTTAAGTG
>JBGFRZ010000049.1:0-30341 GCA_041694835.1 Ignavibacteria bacterium | reverse complement strand
TGTCTATGCTTGTCCCGAGCGGAGCCGAGGGATTCGGGTAAAGTTTCGCTAAATCAACTTTGACCTTATCTTTTTCATAATCAATCTCTACTGCCTTGAGCATTTTTTCGTCTTTCATAAAGACATATTCCTGATATGGAGTTTTTGAGGGCGAATTGAACAAATCGCTGTCGCCATATTTGCAATTCGCCAGCGCTTCCTCGTATTGCTCAAGCTCGTAATACTTGAAAAACCCACCGCCCTGCCAATTAACATCTTTTGAAATCCCCGTTGGTTCATTTTTTCCTTTCCCTGCTAATACTTGCTTCATTCTTCCTTTTATACCAATCTTGATTTTCTTATCGTCTATATAAAACTCATTTATGTGATTACCCATTTCAATACCAACCCATTTTCTTCTCAGCTTATGTGCAACAGCCATAGTAGTGCCAAGCCCTGCGAAATTATCAAGAATAAAATCACTTTCTCTAGAAAACGACTCTATGAGGTTTCTTAACAAAGACTCTGGTTTCTGTGTGTCAAAATCATAAAATTCATTTGCCATATTAAAAACTCCCGAAATATCCCATACATCATCTTTTTTTACCTTACTCATCCAGATTTTTTGACCTTGGCCGCACTTACTACATCCTAATTCTTCAATATCTTTATGACTACCCAAAGACGGCTTATCAAATAAATATCGAACCGATTCTAATACATTATCATTAAAATAGAATAAATCATTTTTCGCATAAGCTAATATTGAGTCATGTTTTTTCGAAAATCCTTTTTGCGTCTTTCCTCCCATAAAGTAATGCCATACTATTTCATTTATGTATTCATCAAAAATATTATTTAAAAGAAGTTTGCCATAATAATTAGATTTTTCATCAAGATGTAGTAATAATACGCCTTCTTTATTAAGAATATTTTTATTTAGATCTGTTCTATCCTTCATTAAACTCAACCAACTTGCATCCTGAAATTTGTCTATGTAATCAAAATCCTTCCCAGTATTAAACGGCGGATCAATATAAATCGTCTGCACTTTTTCTTTGAATTTCGGCAGAATTGTGTTTAACGCCTGATAGTTTTCGCTTTTTATCAGCCATCCGTCTAATGATTTATCCAAGTCCTCAAACTGGCTCAAAATTTCGAGCTCCAAGTCCTTAAAATACTTGGTATCAATCGGTGCTTTGGGATTGTCTTTATTTATGCCCAATTCTTGCCACTCTTTTAATTGTTCCGAAAAGTTTTTGTGCTTTTTGATTTTCTCAACGAGTTTTTTACCTGCCCCGCTGGAAGCCGAAGGCTTTCCTTCGGGGTCCGCGATTCTGTCTAGCGTAATCACATAGTTTGAGTTTTTGACAAACTTCGGCTTGTTCCAGATTTTTACCAGCTCATCTTCAAACTGCGAGATAAAGTCTATGATTTTGAAAGCGATACTTTTCAGGATTTGCAGTTGATTGACTCTGTCCGCGCCCCACTCTTTCGCCCCTTCCCAGAAATACTGATAACTCCAGAGCTTAAACTGCTCTTGCAAAAATGCTTTGGCGTTTTTGTTAATAAAGAAATCAACTTCGCTCTGCTTTTCAAAAACCTTAAAAGCACGCTCAAGCTGTTCTTCGGTAATGACAATGCCTTTCCGTTTTATGGCTTTTAGTATCTCGTCTTGTTTTGTTTTCGCGCCCCTCTCGGAGTATTGAACGCCCAAAACAATCGTCCCGTCCTCGCGGACCTTGTTTAATTCAAAAATGAGTGAGCGTTTTTCGTTGGCTTTTTTGCTTTCTATTTTTGAAGCGTCAAAGTAAAACTTAACTACCCCGTCAGGAAAACACCCCTGCCCCTCTAAAGAGGGGAATTCCTGCCACCCCTTCATGGAATGGGAATTTTCAAACTCGACAGGCAAACTTCTGAAAATCCGGTCGGTTTTGACATAGTAAAGCATCTGCGTTTTCCAAAAAAGAATGACATCCTTTTCATCGGTATAAACCTTTTCGTAGATGTTGTTGTGAAAAGGCGTTTGGTTGAAATAGATTGATCCGCTTTCCGTAAAGTATCGGCTGAAAAATGAATAGAGCTTGTCAAAAAGTTCATCCCTGAATGTAGGGTAGTTTTCTATCGCCGCTTCAATATCTTTTTTGAGAATGTCCTCAATCTTGCGGTAGTAATTTGATTTTATCTTCATCAAATTAACAAAACCGCCTTCGCCCTCAATCTTGGCGCCGATGAAAACATCCTGTAATGCCTTATAAAATTTTTGTTCTTTGGTCATAGTGATTATTTTATTGAATCATTAAAACAAACTGCTCGCAAAATTCGCAATGTATAGATTTATCGGGGCGACTGGATTTGAACCAGCGATCTCTCGCACCCCAAGCGAGCGCTCTGGACCAGCTGAGCCACGCCCCGATTTCGTTATTGAATAACTAAGAACAGCATTTTCTCGTCGGAAAACCGACTTCGGGCATCTTTTTCGCGACATCTTATGACGCGTCATGGTATCACCTGAAAACCCGTTGTTTTGAATATGGCACCGGTTTTCATCAGACAATTGAAGTCTAGCGAGTGAGAGCGATAGTGAATTATACATTATTTGGCGGGAAAATAAAAAATTCGAATCAAATCATGAAACCGTTGAAAAATCCATTTCATAACGAGATTTTAAGATTTTAAAGAAAAAAATTGCAAGAAAGCAAGGAGTTTTGGAAAAAGTTTATGGAAGCAAAAATTACAAAGATTTTTTCTCGTGGCAAACAGCACCACTTCATTAAGTCAGTGTTCTCATGTAATAAAGGGGGAAGCGAAGCGGGGGGATTCCAGTCCTTGATGCAATTTATTCGCAATGACACACAAGTAAACTTGTCAGTCGAACAAATAATCACTTAGCGAAATGGGGCTAAATATGGGCGAACACGGGATGATCGCGTCCACCCTTGCGGGTTTGATTATTTGTCTGGTATTAAATCCGATGTGGGATGACGGTAAACTTTACCGGCTCCATCTACACAACTCCATATATATTTGCCGTCGTAAGTGAGCCCTGCGATTCGCTCCTTCTTTTTGCTGTATGGTTTTAAGATGTATGTTGCGATAATTGAAAAACTTTTGGGGTCATATTTATAAATTTTACCGGTTCCTGAATCGGAGAGCCACACATTGTTGTTGTAGAAAAATACACCCGAAATTTGTTTTGCGTCTGATTGAAACGCACCGATAGTCTCAAGACCGCCGGGAGTTATGCGAAATCTATAAATTTTACCCGCCGTGTCACCTACCCAGAGGACTCCCCCGTCAAACCCGACGACCGACGGAGAAAGCGAAGTTTCAAATGTCTGTATTTCACTTAAATTTTGGTTGGGCAGATGTCTTTTTATGATTCCTGTCATATTGTCGCAGGACCAGAAATGCGAACCATCCCACGCAAAACCGATAGGTGTGTGATTGGGAGACGAAACGACATTTTCAATCGACAATTTTTTGTCTAATTTATGTTTATACACCGAGCGTTCCACCCACTCGGATATCCAGAGATTTTTTCCGTCAAATGCAATCGCCGCCGGAGATGAATATGTGAGTTTATATTCTTGTCTTGAGATGCCTCTTGTCGCAAAGAAAATCACGCCAAGCACAACAAGCACAAGCGCCCCAATGCCGCCAAACACTGCGGTCGGAAGTTTTTTAGGCTGGATGTAAGACGACGGAACATTTATGGCCGTGGCAGCAGGGCTGGTTTTTGCGCTCTCCGCAACGGAACCGGTGGAGGTGGGTTGGGGCGATTTTTGTTTTGCGGCAAGCGCTTTGTTGATAACTGAAAGCACTTCATCGACTTTGAACGGTTTGGAGATGTAATCAAACGCTCCCTTTTTTATGGCGCCGACGGCGGTTTCAACGTCGCCAAAGCCAGAGAGCATAACGCATTGAATTGTCGAATCCATTTTTTTAAGTTCTGCAAGAACCTCCAGTCCGTCATAGTCAGGCACTCTCATATCCAGAATCGCCAGGTCCGGTTTTTCTTTTTGAGCGATTTCTATCGCCTGTTTCCCGTCTTCCGCTAGAAACAAAGAATGTCCCGTGGATTTAAGCATATTGAATGTGACGTTTAGTAAACCGGGCTCATCGTCCATAATTAAAATTTTAGCCATGATTTTTCCCTCCTGTAATTAATCGCTTAATCGCTAACTCGCTCAATCGCCCATCCCTAATATTTCTTTTATCTTCTCAATCATTGTGGCGGGATTATATGGCTTGGATATAAATCCCGCGGCTTCAACGCTTTTTAGTTGTTCTTCTTCGCCTGAAAGGTCGTGCCCGGTGCACATTAAAATAGGAGTTGACGCCATCTCCGGCAACGATTTTATGGCTTTTGCGGCTTCCCATCCGTCCATCTCGGGCATTTCGGCGTCAAGAAGAATAATGTCAGGTTTTTCGCTTTTTGCCACCGAGAGCGCCTCCGCTCCGTCAGACGCCTCTATCACCTGATGTCCGCCTTTTTCAAGCGACATTCTGGCTATTTTTCTCATCAGGTCGGCGTCGTCGGCTACAAGTATTTTTGCCATATTCCCTCCGGTGTTTGTGTTTTGTTAAGTTAGTTTTTTATATTAGGTGGTGGATTTTTTAACACCATTGCCGACTTTGGTTTCCTTTTATAAATCCCCCTTGAGCGGAGTTTACCCCGCACAGTTATTGTGCGGGGCTTCCCACAAAATCCCCCCTTCCCCCCTTTACAAAAGGGGGAATGAGAAGAGTGTGGCCCTTTGCAAAAGGGGAATAAAAAAAGTGGTGCCCTTTTCAAAAGGGAATTAAGAGGGACACTTTTCCTCAATTTTTTCCCCTTTTATTAAAGTGGGATACAGGGGGATTTTCTCCCTACATTACTTCCCCATTTTCCAAAGGGGGTTTCTCTTGTTTCTTCCCCCTTTAACAAAGGGGGACTGAGGGGGATTTATTACCGACACTTGTGAGTGGCACTATCAAAGACTTATGTCACAGAGCATTAGTGTTTTGTTCTTTTTAGCACGAATTACACGATATTATTCGGGAGCGATTGAGCGAGTTAGCGATTGAGTGAAAAAACCTAATTGCTGATTGCCTAATCGCTTAATTGCTGATTGCTTAATCGCCAATGCTATTTTTTATCAAATTTCTTTTCGCGGCAGAAACGCCGATGTTATTATCAGTTTTCCGTCGGTGGTGCGCAGTTCCACGGTTCTGCCTGTATTTCCACCGACGTCTTGCGATATTACAGGTATTTCAAGCGAAGCCAATGATTCATGGACGGCTTCAATATTTTTTTCTCCGATTTTCATATTTTCACTTAAATTGCCAAAACCGGAAAACATACAAGCGCCGCCGGCGATTTTGGCGACGATATGTTTTTTGTTCACCCCGCTTTTTATTAATTCATCAAATAACGACCTGACAGCGGTTGAAGCGTATTTTCCGGAGGGGGTGATTGAGGGATTTCCGAGACAATTTATTGTGTCGGGCGCTTTGGGCAACATTATGTGGGCCAAGCCTCCGAGCTTTGTCGTCGGGTCGTAAAGCGTCACGCCGACGCATGAGCCGAGCGAATGCGTGATTAAAGAAGCAGGGGCACTTGCGACTTTATATTCTCCGAGATTGACAGTTATTTTGATCATTTGTCGTCGGCTATAAAATCGGTCTTTGCGAAAAGTTCCTCCAAAAATTTTTCATCCGGGAAAATTATGAAACTCCCCGATAAATTCGACGCCTCAGCGGTTATTTTAGTTTCAAGAAGTATGGCATGATTGGCGATTTGGGAAATCTCTATCAGGAGCAAATCTATTACAGCACCCATCATATCCTCGGCGTAAAAGGGCACCGACAGCATCAGTTTGACGCCGAGAAGTTCGGCGATGGCGTTCAAGTAAGAATTGGTTACTATGTTGCCGAGTTCTTTTATGGCGGATTCGTCAAGATTTTCAAGGCGCGATTCGTCCGACGGATTGTCGCCGACAAGCATTGCGGCGATTTTGTGGCCACTCTTGCGGTCCAGTATCAGCATGATACGGCCGTTCAGGTCGCCGAGTATCTGGAAATGCAATCCTATTATGGGTTTTTCCGGACCGCCGAGGTTGTTTGCGACTTCCGATAGGGGCAGCAGTTGCACCGACGGAACTTCTATCATAACTTTACATCCGAGCATCTGGGATAGAGCGCTTGCGGCGTGGGATGTCCCGATGCTTGAGATTTCTTTGAGTATGTCTATCTTGTTTCTGTCCATAGCGCTCCTATAAGCGATTGAGTAATTAGGTGATTAGGCGATTAAGCGATTGGGTGTAAAAAACTAATCGCTGATTGCTTAATCGCCTAATTGTTGACTCCTATGAAATTGTACACACCCCGTCCCCGATAAATCAGGGACACCCCTCTTGTTAGATGGGACACAACTCTTTGTCACCGCCCCTCTATTAAGAGGGAACATGACTCTTTGTCACTTCCCCTCTATTAAGAGGGGCCGGGGGTGTGTGAGCGATTGATTCAAAGCCAGTGGAGTATGTCTATGAGCAATATTACCGAGCCATCGCCGGTTATTGTGGCTCCCGAAAATCCTTTTGCGTGCCTTAATATGCCCCCGAGGGTTTTAAGAACTATTTCTTTGCGTCCGTGAAATCCGTCAACAACTAATGCGGCTTTTTTGTTTGCGCTTTCAACGCGAAGTAAGTATCCGTCGGACATTTGTGAATTAGAAAAATTTTCCGCCCGCAAAGCGAATTTTTGCCTGAGACGTACAAGAGGAAGCACTTCGTCGCGAAACATAACAACCTCGCTGTTTTCTATCGTTTTGATTTTTTCCGTGTCGCAGGCGAGTATTTCTGTGATGTTGTTTATGGGTATGGCGTATTTCTCATTGCCCACTTTTACCAGCAAGACCGAAATTATCGCCATACTGAGCGGCAGGTTGAGAATAAACTTCGTCCCTTCGCCTTTTTGGGACACTATGTAAAGATGTCCGTTGAAGGACTCTATCATGGTTTTTACGACGTCCATTCCGACGCCGCGGCCCGATACATCGGTGATTTTTTCAACGGTGGAAAATCTTGGGTCGCATATAAGCAAATAGGCGTCGTCGTCGGAGAGCGCGCGAGCTTTATCTTCGGCGATGATGTTTCTTTCAACGGCTTTATTTTTCAGGAGTTCGGCGTCAAGTCCTTTGCCGTCGTCCGAAATTATTATTGAAATGTGCCCGCGCTCGCGACGGGCTTCAAGGATTATTTTTCCCGCCGGATTTTTCCCCTCGGACATTCTTTGGTCGGCCGGTTCAATGCCGTGATCCAGAGCGTTTCGCAATATATGGACAAGCGGCTCGTTGATTTCGTCCAATAAAATTCTGTCGATTTCTATCTCCGAGCCGACAATTTCAAACTCCGCGGTTTTGCCCAATTTCTTTGAAAGGTCCCGCATCATCCTGGGGTATCTGTCAAACACATGAGAGACGGGGACCATCCGTGTTTTAAGAACGGCTTCCTGCAAATCTATCGCTATCCTATCAAATTGTTGTAAGGACGCACTTAGAGTTTCTATTTTATGGTCAGCAGCGATTTGTTCAAGCTGGGCTTTGGCTATGACCATTTCTCCGACGAGATTCATTATCGCATCAAGATGGGTGGTGTTAATGCGGATAGTGCTTGACGCTCTTGAAGCGGGCGCACCGGATTTCGGAGAGGCGGCGAATGCGGCGCTTTTATCGTCGGATTGGGCCGATGTCATTTGGAGTTCGGACGGATTTTCTTCCGCGTTTATTTTGTTCTGAATACGTTCGGACAGATACGAGATTTTGAGTCCGGCGTCTTGTCCGGTTTCTATTTCTACGACGAGTTTTTCCAGATAATCAAAACACTCAAAAATTATGTCCACTATGTCCGGCGAGGCGGTGATGACGTTTTTGCGCAATTTGTCCAGGAGGTCTTCCATGTAGTGCGTAAGCGTAGCGATTTTTTCATAACCCATCGTGGCGGACATGCCTTTTAATGTGTGAGCTGCGCGAAAGAGCTCGTTTATGATTTCGGGGCTTGAAGGATTTTTTTCAAGTTCAAGCGTGGCGGCGTTCAGAGATGACAGGTGCTCTTTCGCTTCGGCGATAAAGGCGTCTTTGAATTGCGAGAGGTCCAGTTCGTCCATAGTTATTTTGTGCTATTCTGATATTTGGCGATTAAGCGATTGAGCGATTAATTAAGCGATTAAGCAATTAAGCAATCAGCGATTAGGTTTTTACACTCAATTGCCCAATCGCTTAATTGCTGATTGCTTAATCGCCGACTCTTGTGAAATTAACCATTTCTACTTTTATTTAAAAAATATTTTTCAACGAACTTTGGTATTTCTTTGCTCGGCAGGACGGCGTCGCAGTAACCGGATTTATAGACATGATACGGCATCCCTACATACACCCCCGCCGTCGTTTTATCTTCGGCGATGACTTTGCCTCCCATTTGTTTGACGACTTGGGCGCCTTTCACTCCGTCGTCGCCGAGACCCGACAAAACGACAAGCACCATGCGTGAACGGAAAGTTTCCGCAGCGGAATTGATGAGTGTGTCTATGTGTGGATGGAGTCGTATTTTCGCATCAACAAGTTCAATGATGGCGCCTTTTTTCGTCCTGTGGACTTTCAGTGTTGAATTTGTCGGAGAAAATATGGCGTTTTTTGAACGCAGGATGTCGCCTCTTTCACCTATTTTGATTTTTATATGTGTGAGTGTTTGAACGTGCGCCGCGAACGGTTCTATGAAAGCGGGGGGCATATGTTGTGCTATAAGGATTCCGGCGTATAACTCGGGCGAAAAACCAGAAATGACATCGTAAAGAGATACGGGACCTCCGGCAGACGACGCTATTACCACGACCTCATGCGCCGGTAAATTTTCCGAAAGAATGTTTTGTTCTTTGGCGGTCCTTCTTGCGGCGGCATGCTCTTTGAGTCGCGCCGGTCCGGTCGCGGCCGCTGATTTTATTCTGACAATTAGTTCCTCGGCAAATGCACGCAGATTATTTTCACCTTCGGGCTTAAGCACCGCGTCGATTGCGCCAAGACGGAAGGCGTGACGTATTATCTCTGAAGACGGCACTCCGACGGAACTTACTATTATGGTCGGCACCGGGTTTTGTTTCATTATTTCTTCAAGCGCCCATATGCCATCAACACCCGGCATTATTATGTCGAGCGTTATCACATTGGGTTTAAGTCGGGCGATTTTATCTATGGCATCCCTGCCATTTTCCGCTTCGCCGATAATTTCTATTTCACCGTCGCCAGAAAGAATTTCCCTCAGTATTTTTCTTACAAACGGAGAATCGTCTGTGAGCAGGAGTTTTATCATTTTTGTGAAATTACTTTCGTCACTGCCGCAAGCAACGTTTCGGGTTTTACGGGTTTTGTGACAAATGCCTTTGCGCCGGCCGCCATTGCTTCTTCAACTACTTTTTCCTGACCCATTGCGGAAACCATTATGATTTTGGCGGATGGGTCAATGGCTATGATTTTTTTTACGGCTTCTATGCCGACTTCTTTGGGCATTATTATGTCCATAGTTACGACTTCGGGTTTTAGTTCGGTGTATTTTCGCACTGATTCTTCGGCTGTTTCCGCCTCGCCGATTATTTGATGAGCGCCTCTTGAATTTTTTTCAAGAAAATTTTTAAGCGTAAGTCGCATAAATTGCGAATCATCTACAACGAGAATTTTTGCCATTTTATCACCTCTTGAAGATTTAATCTCCCTCTAACACCTCGTCCTTCATGGTAGCCCCTTTAGGAGTAGGGCGTTTACGCCCGTTAGACGAGTCTAAAGGCTCTACTTCAAAAATCATCGTCGGGGCCATCAACCTTAACACACCCCGCTCCGATGTTCATCGGAGCACCCCTCTTGTTAGAGGGGCCACAACTCTTTGTCACCTCCCCTCTATTAAGAGGGGACATGACTCTTTGTCACTTCCCCCTATCAAGAGGGGACACAATCCTTTGTCACCTCCCCTCTATTAAGAGGGGCCGGGGGTGTGTGAGCGGATATTTATTTTTCGCGCGCGATCTCGTCCTGATAACCGTGCCACCAGTTGCGCCGGCGGTCGTCTGAAATTTCCTCCCGCTCTTCCCGTCTTTCTTTCCGATAGACGCGCTCTATTGTATTGTATAAATAAAATTTATGTTGCGATTTGGTCGTAAAGAGAACCTCCGATTTCCCGAGTATAAGAAAGCCGTGATCCGCAAGTGAACGAGAAAATATGGACAAGAGTTTGTCTTTCGCTTCGGGCGTAAAATATATTATTACATTCCGGCAGATTATCAAGTCGGCATTTGAGACGGGAGGAGCGTCGCGAAAAAAATTTTCAATGCGGAATTCAACATATTTTTTGACGGAGGGGTCTATTTCGTATTTCAGTTGCCCCCGCTCGTCTTTTACCTGATGAAAGTATTTGACGAGAAATTCTTTCGGAGTCGTGGGGAACGCGGCCATATCGTATATGCCCCGCTTGGCTTTTTCCAACGAGAGGACATCTATGTCGGTTGCCATTATTTTGAAAGGCGCGGCTATTGGTTTGAAAATTTCCAAAAGCAGAATGGCGAGAGAATATGGCTCTTCGCCCGACGAACATCCGCACGACCATACCAAAAACGGTGGGGCGCCATTACGAAGTTTTTCCCCCGCTATTTTGGGCAGTAAATCGTCTTTCAGATAATTCCACAATGTGAGGTCTCTAAAAAACTGGGTGACGTTTATGGTAAGGGCGTCGTAGAGTTTGCGGGTTTCCGCTGGATTTTTGGTCAAATGGTCGAGATATTTTTCATAATTTTCCGACGGGATATTTAATGCGAGCATTCTGGAATTTAACCGACGCTTTATGTATGACTCGTTATATTCTTCACAGTCAAATTTAAGAGAGTCATTGATGAATTTGACGAGTTTTTTGTATTGGGACGATGTGGTCATTAGTAAAAAAACCGCGCGGGCGATTGAGCGATTAAGCGATTGGGTGTAAAAAACTAATCGCTGATTGCTTAATCGCCTAATTGTTGACTCCTATGAAATTGTACACACCCCGTCCCCGATAAATCAGGGACACCCCTCTTGTTAGATGGGACACAACTCTTTGTCACCGCCCCTCTATTAAGAGGTGCCACAATCCTCTGTCACTTCCCCTCTATTAAGAGGGGACACAACTCTTTGTCACCTCCCTCTATTAAGAGGGGAGACAACTCTTTGTCACTTCCCCTCTATTAAGAGGGGCCGGGGGTGTGTTTACGAATATATTCCTCTATACACTTCAACACACCATCTATATTTTTTGTTACATCATCATCGACAAATCTCAAAACCATTATTCCTAGTTCAGATAATTTTTGCATTTTGATGTTGTCCTTTTCAAAAACTTTTTCAAATCCGTGCGTGTATCCATCTAATTCAATCGCCAATTTTAGTTCGGGACAAAAAAAATCAACTATGTAATTGTCAATTGGCTTTTGCCTGTGAAAGTCATATCCATAAAACTTTTTACCTTTTAGACATTTCCATAATTTTATTTCAGTTCGTGTGCTTTGGTTGCGCAATTGACGAGCAAGTTCTTTTAGTTTTGGGTTGTAATAGATTTTGGTCATTTACACACCCCTTAATCCCCTCTTTTTAGAGGGGACATAACCCTTAATCCCCTATAATAAAAGGGGAAAAAAGGGAAATTTACACCTTGTATCTTCCGATGGCGTCTTTTAGTTTTGACACCTGTTCCGACAAACCGTTGGATGAGGTGGCGATTTCGGTGTTCGCGGCGGTTTGCTCTTCCGCGCTCGCGGTTATTTCCTCGGCGGAAGCCGCCGTCTCTTCGGATGTGGCCGCTATCTGTTCCACCTGTTGCGATATGCCTTTGATTGCCGTCGTTATCTCGGCGAAACCCTGTTGCATTTTTTGAGCAAGCCCCATAACTGCCGCGCTTTCCGTTTTAGATTTGTGCGACGCTTCCACAACGGAGGTTGTGTCGGACTGTATTTCTTTGATTATTTTTGTAATCCGCTCAGCCGACTGGCTGGACGATTCGGCGAGTTTCCGGACCTCGTCGGCAACTACGGCAAAACCCTTGCCGGCTTCGCCCGCACGAGCGGCTTCTATGGCGGCGTTGAGCGCCAAGAGGTTTGTCTGGTCGGCGATTTTTGTGATGAATCCGACGATTTCGGAAATTTCCGACGAACTTCTGTTGAGTTTTTCCACAAGTCCGGCCGAGACATCGAGCATATCGCCAACGGTTTGAAATTTTACAATTACATCGTCTACTTTTTGAGCGCCGGCTTCCACGATTTTATTTGTGTTATTGACGAGGTGGGCTATTTCCTGAGAACTTTTTGCCACTTGTGTGGTGGCCGCCGCGACTTGTTGGATTGAATTCTGGATTTGTTCCATCGTCTGAGCGGATTGTTCGGTCGTCTGAGACATATTGGCGGCGGAGGAGGCGGTATAATTGGAGAGTTGCGATAATGTCTTTATGAGATTTTTAAGAGAGTCCTGCATTTTGTTGAATATCCGGCAGAGTTCACCTATTTCGTCTCTGGAACGCACCGTCATATTTTCGCCTCTGAGGTCGCCGTCGGATATTGCCGCGGCATTTGACACTACAAGCGAAAGAGGTTTGGTTATCCTTCGGACAGTTAAAAAAGATATGGTTAAACTTAGCAATAAACCAAGTAGCGCCATTACAACGGTGACGGTGATTTTTTCTCTTATAGCGGTATATTTTTTTTCCACTAATTTGTTAATATCCGCTTTTTCCTTTTCCTGGACTGGGAGCAGTCCGTCCATCATTGTCTCGTATGGTTTCATCAACTGAGGGAGAACTTCATTAAACATGGCGCTTTGAAGTTCATCCAAACGCGCCCGCCTGCCGGCTTTAGTGGCTTTAAGTATCTCGGCGCCAGTCTCATGAAAATGTCTATGAGGAATTTCAAGCGATTTGAGCAAATGGTCAATTTCGGGGTAGGGATTTTTGAAGTTGTAATACCATGTGCCGAAACCGCATTTGGTGGGGTCCATTTCTCCGGTAAATTCGGTTTTATTTTGGACGGCAATTTCTAAGGCATGTAGCCATCGATAATGAATCACCTGAATTTCCCTCAGTTGGGCTGTTAATTCAAGCATCTCGGCGAGTTCGCTTTTCATTCTTTTCAGTTCGCTCAAATCGGTTCTGAATGTTCTGAATCCGCTGATAATATAGCCGGCAAATGCCAGTGTAAGGACGATGATGATTCCAAATCCGCCGTAAAGTTTTTTGGCGATTGTAAGACGCATATAGTTCCTCCTGTAAAGTGATTGGGCGATGATTGAGCGATTAGGCGACTAAGCGATTAAGCGATTGAGTGTAAAAACCTAATCGCTGATTGCTTAATCATCCTCTTATGAAATCCCCCCTCCCTTTTTTTGCACACACCCCTACCCCTCTTAATAGAGGGGACACACCCCGTCCCCGATAAATCGGGGACACCCCTCTTGTTAGAGGGGATAAAATTCAAGATACGCCTTTTGAATTTAAGAACGGTCCGTATTTTTTGTCGGAGCCGAGTATGTGGTTGTTGAGCCAGTCGCGCAGGAAATTCATTACTTCTATGGTAAGCACCGCTTCGCCCGAGTCAAATTTTTTCTTAATATCGCCGGCCTGTCCTGCGAGTTTGTCGTGCTCGGTTTTGTGGGCGATATATCCAAGATAAGCGTATTTTTCGAAAAGGTCTTCTTCGTGCTTAAAATGATAGACGGTGTAAGAAATGAGGTCTGATAGAATTTTTCCAAGCACTTCCCTGCCTTTCCCCACCGACATTGCGTCGTGAAGTTCGTTGACAAGCGTTATTAATTTTTTATGCTGCTCGTCTATGTCTTTTACTCCTACGCTAAAATTTTGACTCCATGTTATGAGTGCCATAAAACATTCCTCCTCCTTATGATAAAATTTAACTGCGAATTACACGATATTATTCGGGCGATTAAGCGATTAAGCGATTGGGTGATTAGGGGGTTTCCATGGTAACCTGATTTCTTAATATCCTAATCACCTATTATTTACTCCCCCCGCTCAACTGGCAACTATCCCGCCCCATCGGGATGCGCTCTTAATCGCACCGCCACCAATTCATTTTTTGTAATGACTTGTAATCGCAAACACTTCTGCCATTCCTTCTTTGGTAATAAAAAACAATGCCCGATATTTCTTATCTACCCGAAAGGATTAGATGCCACGCCAATGAGGGTTAAGCAATTCTGTATGTAATGATGGATGCCTTAAATCCCTTTCAAAAAGATAACGGACTTTCTTCCATTTCCTTGCTATGTTATGTGTATCAAGAAATCTGACGAGGTCGCCTCTGAGTGGTTTTAATTTCATCTTTTTGTTGCTCGTGCATAGGAAGATTTACGCAACCCATTTTCTAAATCCCTGAGGAATCCGTCGGTATAAATATTTGTCCTGCGAAAATCTTCAACCACTTCTTCTACATGGTCCCTAATTATAGATTCAAAAAGACTACCTGATAATTTTTGATATGCTTTTGCTTGTTGTTTAAGATTCTGATATTCTTCTTTTGATATTGTGATATTAGCCATTTTTTTATTGCATCCTATCAGCAGTGCTAGATAGCAGTATCCGCCCCGGGAACCTCTCCGACTGCGGCATTCTCCGACGAAGATATGCCTGATACGGCCTCTTTTTCCAGTTCCGTAAGCAACTTTTTTAAGTCCAGAAGTATTATCAATCGGGTTTCGGAAAACTTCGCGACGCCGTTTAGGTATTCAGTGTCTATTGAAGCGATTGACGGCGGGATTGTGTCTATGGAGTTTTCATTTATTCTTAGGACCTCCGAAACGCCGTCCACTATCAGACCTATCGTCTGTACACCCGCGTCCGCCACGACGATGCGCGTCTTTTCGGTGCGTTCTTTTTCGGATATGTTGAATCTTTTGCGCAAATCTATTATGGGGATGATTTTGCCTCTGAGGTTGATAACCCCTTCTACGAAATCGGGCATCTGCGGGATTCTTGTGATTTCCGGCAGTCGAACTATTTCCTGCACTTGCATTATGTCCACGCCGTATTCCTCTTCGCCGAGATTGAAAGCCACGATTTGGCGGTCTTCAATGACTGTTGTGCGTCTGTCGTTTTCATTAGCCATAGTTAAACGCCTCCGTCATAATTTTTTTTGCGGCGACCTGCGGGGCGCCAACTATAGCGGCCACCCGCTTTCTTATATAATCCGGATCGAAAGGTTTTGAAAGGCATTCGTCGGCACCTGCGGCCAAAATTTTTTCCCTTACTCCGGTTTTGAAGTAAGCGGTCATTCCTATGATTTTTATGTGCCTGGTTTTTTGAGACGATTTTATGCGCCTGCAGATTTCTATGCCGTCAATGCCCGGCAAAAATATGTCAAGGAGTATGATGTCGGGCAGTTCTTTTTCCACAAGCGTTCCGGCTGTAAAGCCGTCGGCTGCCGTAATTATACGACCGGTTCCGCGGAGGGTTTTGGAGAGGATTTTTAATGTTAGGGCGTCGTCGTCTACTATGAGAATTTTGGGTTCATCAGGTTTATTGCGTGCAAGCACTCCCGGGATTGGCATCTCGTATTTTTTAAGGAAGTTAAGCAGGTCATCTTGTTTTATGCGTCTGTGCCCGCCGGGCGTCTTGAACGCGGGAAGTTTCTCGCCGTTGACCCACGATATCACCGTCGTAAGAGCGACGCCGCAAAGTTTGCTCACTTCAAATGTCGTATAAAACCTGTCCATAGTTTGAAATATAAAAATTGTAATTAGTGTAATTATAGCAAATTAAACAAGGTTGTGTCAAGAGGGCATTGGAAGGAGGATATTACATTATGCTTACGCGGTTCAAAACGGACTGCCTTAAAAAGATATATCTCATTCACAGATTTTGCACGGCTACTATAAAATTTTGAATACCCCGAGCGTTACAACGACAACTATGACGCCGGCCATAAGAACCCCGGACGTTATCGCCACAAGAGCATGCCTGAATTTGATTCCGAGAAGATAAGCGGCCACACAACCGCTCCATGCCCCTGTCATCGGAAGAGGAACCGCCACAAAAAGCATAAGACCCAGAATTTCGTATTTTTCGACAAGATTAGAATGTTTCCTCGTCCTTTTGAACCACCAATTGAAGAATTTTTTGAAAACCCCGATTTTCATCAGAAGATGCGAGATGTAATTCAGAAAGAAAAGCAGCGGGATTATGGGGATAAGGTTGCCTATGACGCACAAAACATACGCCTTCATAGGTGTGAAGTTGAAGATTTTCATAGCGACAGGCAACGCACCCCTTAACTCAGAAACTGGCATCGCCGAAAGTAATATCGTAGCCACTTCCGGCGACAAAAAATCCGTCAAATATTTAATAATCGCTTCCTTCATTGCTCAAATCCGTATTCGCCGATTAGAGGGACGAAGATGCATCCGTCGCTTTTATAAACTTTCTTTTTGCCCCTGGCTTTTTCGACGACAGTCAAAACTTGAGAAAAACGCTCGCCGAGCGGCATCACCATTTTACCATTTTCTTTCAGCTGTTCAAAAAGCGTCTGAGTTATGTCTGGGGCAGCCGCTGTAACTATTATCCTGTCGAAAGGGGCAAACTTTCGCCATCCCAATGTTCCGTCGCCGGTTTTGAAACGAATGTTCTTGTAGCCAAGATTGTCAAGTATTTTTTTTGCCCCTTCAAGAAGTGACTCTATCCTTTCGACCGTGTAAACCTCTTTGGCGAGTTCGGCCAGAATCGCCGTCTGATAACCGGAGCCAGTGCCTATCTCGAGCACTTTCGTATCCTCGGTTACTTCAAGAAACTCGGTCATCCTCGCCACGATGAAAGGCTGCGAAATAGTCTGCCCGGCACCTATTGGAAGTGGATGGTCTCCGTAGGCATCGTCTCTGAAGCGTTCGTTCACGAAAAGATGCCTCGGAACTTTTCTAAAAGCGTCTATAACTCTTTTGTTTTTTATGCCCCTTGCGACAAGCTGAAACCGTACCATTTGTTCACGCTCTTCCGTGTACATTTAATTCCCTCAAAATATATCTCGCAATTTTTTTCGAACCGTCGAGAAACATTATGTTTTTTATTTTATCTCTGTAAACGGAGAGTTTTGTCGGCTTTATCGCAAATTTTTTCAACACCGTCGAAAGTTCCTCCGTATTTTTACAGTAAATGGCCGCTTTCCGTTTCAAAAGATACCGGGTGTTTTTCTCCTCCTGGGCCGGCAGGGGATTAAATATTATAAGCGGCAGTTCTTTGTGAGCGGCTTCTGCTATCGTGATACCACCCGCTTTCGTTATTAATACATCGGAAACTTCCATGAGTTTGTGAACCTTGCGAGTGTATTTTATTATCTTCACATAAGGCAGTTGAGAGTAGTTTTTTAAGAGATTTTTATATAAGAACTCGTTGTGGCCGCATACAACCAGAGTCTGGAAGAGTGCGCCGGATTTGTTTATCGTTTCTATTATTTTCTCGACGCCACCAAGTCCGTGCGAGCCACCCATGACAAGAACTGTGAATATATTTTTTTTCAGCATGAATTCCTGATACACCGATTCGGTTGAACCTGAAGACAAAGAAAACTCGGGATTTACCGGGATACCGGTGACCTCTATTTTTTCACGGGATATCCCCATTTTTATAAATTCACTCTTCACTTCATCCGTCGGCACGAAATATGCATCAACGCCTTTTTGCGGCCAGTAATCGTGAGTTCCGAAGTCGGTTACAACGCTTGATAGAAAAAAATTAGATGATTTGTTGAGCGTCTTTTCCACCGCAAGAATCCCGCTCGTGGCCGCATGCGTGGAAACAATAACTGAAGGTTTGTATTTCTTCAGATAACTTCTAATTTTGGGAAGCTGTAAAAAATTAAAGAAGCCCCTCGCTTCCCTGCTTGAGTTTTGAAGATTTTGTCCACCGTTATAGATTTGATTCCAAAGATTTGGAACTTTTTGAACTACTTCTAAATAAAGCGACGCTATGGCCGGCCCCAAAATGGGGTATCCGTCTGTGAAAAAATCGAGTTCGTTGATGCATACTTTTGGATTTATGTTTTTTATGGCCATCCGAATAGACTCGGCCGCTTTCTGATGGCCGGAGGGTTTTGCGGCATAAACCAAAAGTATTTCAGATGTCATAATTAAAATATAAGAACTCCGATAGTGCTCTGTCTCTTTAATATCTGCTCTTTCAGCGGTGCTTCCATTAAATCCCTCTTAATTCCCCTTTTATTCCCCCTAAATCCCCCCCCTTTATTAAAGGGGGAATGAGTAGAGTGGTGCCCTTTTTCAAAGGGGGAATAAAAGGGGATTTGGTGGGAAGCCCCGCACAATAACTGTGCGGGGTAAACTCCGCGCAGGGGATTTGCAAAGTGGGATTGTGCCATCGGTATTGACAGTTATTTGCGAGACAAAGCACTAGAAATATCCTAAATTGTTGTTCATACATCTAAAATTTCTAACGGAGTGAACACAGAAAGATACATTTGGACGCAGATTTTCGCAGATTGTCGCGAATGATTTTATGAATGTTTAATCTGCATTTATCAAAGTTGTTTCTGCGTTCATCTGCGTTCAATTATTTTTCAGGACGCAGATTTACAGGATTATCGCAGATTAAAAACTTTACCACGAAATCACGAAAATTAGAAATCACAAAATTCTTTACAAGTATTTTCGTGTTTTCACGCTTTCGTGGTTCAAATCTTTTTTCATCTGCGTTTATCAAAGTTGTTTCTGCGTTAATCTGCGTTCAATTAGTTTTTATGTTGCTGATTTTCTCGATGGTTAAAATTCAGTCTATTCTGTGGTTACAAAATCATCAATGCAACTATAATTTCTAACGGGGTGAACCCGCGGACTCAGTTCTCCCGCACCTTCACAATCGGGGCAGGCAGATTCGAACTGCCGACCTCACGGTCCCGAACCGTGCGCTCTAAACCAACTGAGCCATGCCCCGGAAGAAAAGGTGTGGGAGGAGCCGAACCGTGCGCGCTAATCCACCGCGACACTCCCCGATATCAAAATTTAGTGATGGGCAATCCCGAAGAAATTGAACTCTTCCAACTGAAATAAGCCCCGAATTTTATAGAGCGGTATAGCATTTTTTATGCTCCGCCGCAAAAACAATGCCTCATTCAAAAATATCTAATTTTTCAATCTTTCCAAAACTCCCCCGATATCCTTTTTTATCTCTTTTAATACCGACACCGCCGCGCTTGCGTGAGCGAAATCGAGATTAAGTTGTTTGTGTTTCTCTTTTTCTTCCTTAACAAGCGCTTTTTTAGCGCCTTCTATCGTATATTTTTTTTTGTGCAGGAGCTCTTGTATTTTAGCAACTCTTTCTATGTCTTTTTTTGTGTACTTTCTGTGCTTCGTAACTCTTCTGGCGGGTCTGAGTATACTAAACTCAGTCTCCCAGTATCTGAGTGTGTACGACGGAAGACCGGTTATCTTGGAGACCTCTCCTATCGAAAAAAATTCCTTCTCGGGGATAAAGAGTTCAATCATAATAAAAAATTCCAGCGGATGTTTACCCCACACCACACTTATGCGTGATGCGAGGTCTGCGCGAGTGGGGCTTTAAACCCCACCTTTGCAAAAGGAACTTTACCCCGACTGAAAGCCGGGGCTTTCTGCGGTGCGGGGTTTACATCGTTATATATTAAAGCAAAACTTTAAGTTTAAAACAAATTTTTACCCCGTTGGAAATTACGGCTCTTCTCCAAATGTTGTTGTAACATTGGGTAAGGATTTTGCAATACCGCTGATATTTTCGCTCATTCTCGTCCCGATAAATCGGGGGTGGGGTAATCAAGCGTTCACACTTGATTAAACCCGCTCAAACACTTTGTTTTTATACGCACAACAAAAAATGGAGAAGACCCTTAATATCTACCAAATCTGCGAAAGTCCGCGTTCTAAAAAATAATTGAACGCAGATAAACGCAGAAACAACTTTGATAAACGCAGATTAAAGCAACTATAAACTCATCTGCAAAAATCTGCGTCCTATTTCTACAACCGCTTTTTTATTTTTGGACGCAGCTCAATGCCGATGTTGACAAAATTGGCGAAGACCCGAAATTGCAAGGTTCTTAAGGTGTAATTAAAAGTTTTGACAATTTTGCCAACCATAAAAGATTTCTAACGGGGTTTAGATGGTATGAACCTGACTTTTCTCTTCGGTGGCACGGTTATCTTCTGCTTCGTTTTCGGATTAATGCATTTTCTTGCTTTTGCGATGTATGGGTGGAAACTTCCGAATCCGGATATCGTAACTTTTTCCCCGCGAGCGAGCGCTTTGGACATCTCGCCGAATATCTTTTCAAGAGCGTCCGAGCATTCTTTTCTCGTAGATAAAACCCTCGTTAAAGCAAGTATCAAGTGGGATTTATTCATTTTTTCCACCGCCGTCTATTTTGAAATTTACATGTCTTTAAGTCGATAAGACCTGACATTGTTCTTTTTAGTTCTTCACACTTCGACTTGACTTCGCTTTCCGAAAGTTCTCCCGAAATATAAACGGGATTCCCGTAGACAACAATCGCTGTCGAAAAAGGGAGCGGCACTCGATATTTATCCCATGTTTTTTTCAACATTATCGCTGTCGAATAAAAAATCTTCATTGGTATTATAGGAAAACCGGTCTTTTGGGCAAGGAAAATTACTCCAGGCTTAACCTCGTAAAGTGGTCCCCGCGGACCGTCTACGGCAAAAGCCGCCGAGTATCCTGCTTTCATCGCATTTTTCATCTCAATAATGGCCCTGGCCCCGCCTCTCGACGATGACCCTCTGACTATATAGTAGCCAAATCTTCCAAGTATTCCCGTCTGGAGTTCTCCGTCCTTTGAAAGGCTTGTCATTATCGCTATTTTTTGATTCCTGTGATGGTGGCATAATATAAACTGCTCGCCGTGCCAGAATGTGAAAATGACATTTTTTAAATCCTTCCATGAAGAGTCGTTGATGGTTTTGACCCTTATAGTTTTAGACAAAAGATATATTATGAGCCAGCCAATAAAAGAATATAATTTCATCATTTGAGCATTTCCAAGAGCCGATTAATCGTCTTCTTCTTCGAGGAAGTTTCTATAAATGTTTTGGCGTTTTCGCCCATTTTCTTTTTGACCTCCGGCTTTTCTTTCAAAAGTACGATTCTTTCTTTCAATTCATCGGCGGTTTTAACAACAAACGCCGCGCCCAGAGACAAAAGTTTTTCGGATTCATAAGCAAAGTTTTTCATATTTGGCCCGAATATGACGGGTTTCGAGAAGTAAGCCGCTTCAACCGGATCCTGCCCGCCTCTACAGCCGAAAGAGCCGCCCACCAACACAACATCACTTATGCTGTAGAGTTTGTCTAATACGCCAAAACGTTCAACAACAAGGCATTTTTTATCGGTGTTAAACCCTCTTTTATCGCTTTCGAAATTCATTGCGGCGGAATCCCGGAATGTCCGCATAACACGGTCGGCTCTTTCCACGTGTCTCGGGACAATTATTAATTTTAAATCGTCGTATTTCTCCTTCAGGTCGCCAAATACCGTTCTTATCACCTTCTCGTCTTCCTTGTGAGTGCTCCCGGCGGTGATTATGAAATCGGATGGTTTTAATCCGAAATCCTCCCTTGCCGCCAGCGGTATATGGGTTTCATAAACGTTTTTGATATTTCCAGTCACCATTATTTTTTCTTCGGGCACGTTCACTAACTTAAGGGAGTCTCTGTCAGACGGATATCTAACGAAAAAATAATCGACGTTTTTTACCACTTTATTCAAAAGCCATCTGAGCCTTTTGACCGCAGACACCGTCTTCATTGAAAACCGTCCGTTTACCAGGAAGACCTTCACGCCGAGATCTTTGGCCGACCACAGAAGCTCGGGCCACAACTCGCTTTCTATCAGAATGAGATTTTGAGATTTGAAATGTCTGAAAAAATTCTTTGTAAGAGGGTAAATGTCCGGAGGGGTGAAAACTACGATATCGCCAAAGCCGTTTTTCTCGGCGTATTCGTACGCGGAAACCGTCCCCACGGAAATTATGAGCGGGTAATCTTTAAGGGCATCGCTTATTTTAGCCGCTATTTTGGCTTCTCCGAGCGACGCGCATCGCAGTATCAAAGCGGGTTTTCCGCGGCTGAACTTCGGATAGAAACCGATTCTTTGGAAAAATGATTTTTTAAGCTCCTTTACCGCCCTTCTGGGATTTATGAGAAGAAAAAGCCCACCCCCGACAAAAAGCAATATAAAGTACACAATGTTGTATATTGGGCGGATAAGCACGGATAAAATGATATTGTCTTAGATTCGATTTTTGGATTTCTTTTTTACAGGTATCCAAAACGCGACTTCCACAAAAGAGTAAGCTGGATTCAGCCCGTTTTGCGAGGGATAAATATCTATTTTTGAAAGTATGTCCTTCATTTGATTTAATTTTTCCTGCTCATTTATAGTCACTTTTTCGGAAAGCGCGCTTTTTTCCTCACTTGATTCCCCGGCGATAAGTCGCCACGCAAATTTCTTCGTTTCGTCGACAGCCTGATAGAGAACCGCTTTCGCTATCTCATATTTATCGGAACCGCTGTAGGCGTTTATAAAATCCTCCGCCCCCGAGCCGACGCCAGAAACCACTACGCTCGCCGCTACAGCCTCCTGCGGAAAATCTATGCCGAGGTTGTTCCTTGCGGTGAAGTTTTGGAAATATACGGCGGGGGTGAGCTTTTCCCTCAGTTCATCTGCCATTATTTTTATGTCAGATATCGTCTCTTCGCATACATTGTATTTCGCCTTCTTGAGTTGCTGTTGGATGCTGTAAACCGATAACTTTAGATTAAATTTTTTGATTTTGGGCATATTTTCTCATTTCTTGCTTCTGCCTTCCGCTTTTCTGGTCTGCCACTCGTATACTATCGGGGCAGCTACGCATATCGACGAATAAGTTCCCACAACGATTCCAACCATAAGCACGAGGGCGAAGTCGTGCAAGACAGGTCCGCCAAGGAAAAACAAAACAACCACAACGAAAAATGCCGACAGGGAAGTAACCAGAGTTCTTGAAAGCGTATCGTTTATGCTGATATTTATAACATTCGAGAGTTTCTCCTTTGGCAATATCTTCATTTTTTCCCTTATCCTGTCATAAATGACTATTGTATCGTTAATCGAATAGCCGGCAAGCGTAAGAAGTGCCGCTACAACGGTAAGGGTTATCTCGCGGTTAAGGAGTGAGAGTAATCCAAAAACTATGAAAACATCGTGAGCCAGAGCCAAAACGCCGGCGGCGCCCCACATAAAAGATTTGAATCTTATTGCAACATATAAAACAATTCCAAGAAGTGAAAAAATAACGGCATACATCGCCTGTCTTATCAGAAATTCCCCGACAGTGGGTCCGACATACTCGACTCTGTCCCATCTGATTTTTAAGTTTGGAATTTTCTCAAACACCTTCGATTCTATGGCGGAGAGCATCTCTTCAGTGACCTTCTCGGTCTTTTCAACTCTTATGATGATGTCATCGCTTCCGACGATGTTCTGTATCTCAAAATTCGATACGGCGGAAGCAACTGCCGTTCTCATCTCGTTTATCTCGACAGGCATTGAAAGTCCTAACTGAAGGAGATAGCCGCCGCTAAAGTCAATCCCCCATGAGGCGCCCTTAAGTAGAAGGGACGCGATTCCAGCAAAAATCATAACGGTGGATGCTATAAAATAAACATACCGTTTTGAAATAAAATCAATCTTTGTTTCAGAGAAAATCTCCATCCGACCTACCTCCGAAGTGCATAAGTGCGCAAGTTAAAACTTGTGCTCTTGTGCCTTGTGCTCTTATGCTCTGTTATAGAGAAGCGTCAACTGTCTCAATATTTAAGTTCTTTCAGATATCCGCCTGAAAAAGCGTAGTCATATATCACTTTCGTTACGAATATGCCCGTGAACATGCTGATTATTATTCCTATCGTAAGTGTTATGGCGAAACCCTTGACGGGCCCCGTACCGAACTGAAACAAAAACAAAGCCGCTACCAAAGTAGTTAGATTCGAATCGACGATTGTTCCGAGCGCTCTTGAATAGCCCGTATCAAGAGCGATTCTGATTGTTTTTCCGACTTTAAGTTCATCTCTTATTCTTTCGAGTATCAAAACGTTGGCATCCACAGCCATACCGAGAGTCAGTACTATCCCGGCTATTCCCGGAAGAGTAAGCGTAAATCTGAAATACGCCATTATTCCAAGAAGGATAAGCAGGTTCAGAACAAGCGCGACATCGGCTATCATCCCACTGAGCCTATAATAAACTATCATAAAAAGAAATACGAGGAGCCCGCCGAGAAGAGCGGATATGACGCCTGTTCTTATAGAGTCTTCGCCAAGCGTTGGGCCGACGGTTCTTTCTTCTATTATCTTTACGGGCGCGGGAAGCGCACCAGCCCGCAAAACCATCGCAAGAAGCTTTGCGTCCTCTTCCATAAAGTTACCTTCAATAATCGCCTTGCCGTCCGGTATCCTTGATTTTATTACCGGCGCCGACTGGACGACGCCGTCAAGAACGATCGCAAGGCTTTTCTCAACATTCGCCCCGGTTACATTTGCGAATATCTTTGAACCTTCGTCATTAAACTCAAGAGATACATATGGAAAACCATATTCTCCTCCGATTTGAACTTTCGCGTTAACAAGATATGCGCCTGTCAACGAAGCGGTGCTTTTCAGCAAGTAGTATCTATTGTCCCTGCCCGGAAACACCTCATATCCTGACGGAATAATTCTTTTAATTTCCGGATTATTATCCAAATCCGAAAATGAAAGACTTTTTTCGCGAAGCTTATCGGATATTTCAACTATGGCTCTCGAATCGTCAACGAGGCGGAACTCCAACAACGCCATCTTTCCAAGAAGCTCTTTCGCTCTTTTCGGATCTTTCACCCCGGGCAGCTGAACGACAATCCATCTTTCGCCTTGTTTCGCTATCAGCGGCTCTGTCACGCCGAACTGGTCAACCCTGTTTCGGATGACCTCAATCGCCCTTGTAAGCGATTCGGAAATGTCAGATTCCCCGGGCATTTTCTCAGTTTCAACTTCGAGTACAAGATGGGAACCACCTTTAAGGTCAAGACCCAAATTCAAAATTTTCGAGAGAATCCTGTCGCGCTTTAGCTCCATCTGATATCTCTCTTCTTCGGAACTGAACATCCAATTTATTGATGGGTAAAGAAGATAAACGGATGTGCCGAACACCAAAATTATCACAAGAAGCTTGATTTGAAGTTTTGTCATGGCGATTTCTCCGCTATAATTGAAAATGACGAACGAACAATGACGAATCGGACCTTCGCAATTCGCTGCTATCTCATCGCTCTTACAATACCTTTTTTTCGTTTATTACAAGTTCGAAGTGGCATCCCAGATACTTCGCCGCACGCCGGCACATGAGCATCCTCGTCATAAATATCTCAAAGTACTCCATCACTTGAGATATTTTTGTGTCTATAGTCAGACCAAGCGATATTGTCTTTTTCTCGTTATCCACCCTTAAGAAAGACCTCTCGACGGCGTAGTTGACTCTGTCGTGAATGTCGAGAGCTATCAGGCTCGGATTTCTCACTCTTGTTTTGTGGACATCGGATTTATCGGCAAGAATAAGAGCAGCGGCGATGGGGTTCAGCGGCTCGCCAACTTCTTCTTCATGGTTTCCTATCGCAGATATTATCATAGCGGTCTCTTCGGGCGTTGCGCCAAGCTCGTTTAATATCCTCATTGAAATCAGCGCAGCCGACTGGCCGTGGTCTTTCCTGTTTACGACGTTACCTATGTCGTGGAGATATCCCGCGATAGAGGCAAGCTCGCAGACTTCCTTAGGATAACGCAGATGATCAAGCACATTCTTCGCTATCGCCGAAACAAGGCTTACATGTCTGAATCCGTGCTCCGTAAAACCTATGGAACCAAGATATATGTTGGCTTGCTCTATGAACTTTTTTACAAGGAAGTGCTCTTTGACTTTTTCCAACGTTATGTCGGACATAATTTTTAGGTTTGCGAAATAAAAATTCCACTTACCCCGTTAGAAATAATCCCGACCTATGAGACCACTGAAAAACCTCACCTTTTTTATTTTTGGACGCAGATAAACGCAGATGAAAAAAGATTTGAACCACGAAAGCACGAAAGTTGGAAATCACGGAAAATCCCCCTCTATCCCCCTTTTGTAAAGGGGGAAGCGAAGCAGGGGGATTTACAGTGCCTTGTGCACTTGTGCAGACCAAGGTCTGCAACTACAAAACTTGTGCTTTGTTGCAAAAAATTTCTTACACATTTTTTTGCGTCTTGTGTGGTAGAAGAACTTTTTCAATAATCTCACCTATCGGAACGCCAATGCCTTTGGTATTGGATTTCTAACGGGGTTTACTTCACGACTTCCGGAATTATGGCACCCTCTTGACGTATGACGCTTGTAATAGCCGATTTCAAAACCTCCACCTGAACATTCTCCGCTATTTTGACATCGACGATATCGCCTCTTACATTCGTTACCGTTCCGTAAATTCCGCCCGACATAAGCACTCTGTCGCTCTTTTTTAACGAATTTAGAAGTTTCTGATGCTCTTTGGCTTTTTTCTGCTGCGGGAGAACGAGGAATATATAAAAAATGACAAAAATCACCAGCATCGGAAATATCCCGCCTAAAAAATCCCCTCCGCCCGATGATTGTGCACAAACAACCGGTTGACTAAATAAACCTAACATTTTATCCTCCTTATATAGCATCCGCCTCATGGCATGCGTCTCGTCGGATGGTGGGACTATTTTTACTGAAGCAAGACGTTTGATGCTTCAAGAACCATCATTTCATCAGGGTCTTTTTTCAACTCTTCGAGCAAAACTATGTCGCTTTTCGTGAGATCGAAATAAACGAGGACGCGAAGTGCACGATAGCGAATTTCTTTCTCCGTCGCCTTCTTTATGTTTGCTATTATGAAGTCCTTACCTGAAAAATCGCCGAGAATCGCCAAAGATTCGCACACCGAAAGGCGGACGACGCCGTTTTCGTCGTCGACAAATTTTTTCAAAAATTCGACGCTTGTTTTATCACCTATCAACCCGATGGATTTCGCCGCAGCCTCGCGAATCGACTGTTCCTTCGCAGTCGCAAGAAAATCTCTCAAGGAGGGTAAACTCTCCCTGTCTTTGAGTTTTCCGAGACTCTTTATTGCACTGAGTTTGACATCCTGATTCCAGTCCTTCAATCTTCCTCTGAGCTGATATCCGGCTTCCGCTACGCGCAGATCGCCGAGAACTTCCGCCGACTTTGCCCTGGCAGACGGATCCGAGCTTTTCAAACCGGAAACAAATACATCCGCTCCTTTTTTATTCCCCATCCTGGCAAGCGCCATCCACGCTGCATCAACAACCCTCGGGTCGTCGGATTTTGTCAAATCAAGTAAAGTCTGTATGGAAGCCGTGTCTCTGGTTTCCCCTATGGCCATTATCCCCTTTATCTTAAGGTTCTGGGCCGAGAAATACTTTACTCTCTCAACGACTGTCGGAGCATCGGGAATTACAACCTTCCTTGAAGCGAGAGTTCTTAAATATTCCTGCCCGGATTTATCCTGGTTCATAGCCAGAACGGTGGCGGCATGCAGTTTTACATTGTTGTCTTTATCCTCAAGGAGCGGCTTTAACCTTGAAATTTGAAATCTCGAAGGATTCGCTTTTATTATCTCAATCGCTCTCATCCTCACATCACCCGACTGGCTTTTCAAAGCGGCATATATGTTGGCGATTTCTTCGGACTCTTGAATTTTTTTAGATGCCGTTTCTTTCGATATACCTTTGGCAAGAAAAAGCAATGTTATAAAAAATATGAAAAATACGCTTTTTTTACCCGGCGGAATATCTCTTAATAAACCTATCCTTTTCATCTTTAAATTCCCCTTTTGAAATAGCATCTCTTACAACTGACATTAATTTTATCAAAAAATTAATGTTATGCAAACTCAAAAGCCGCCCGGCGAGAAACTCTTTGACCTTGAACAGATGATTTATGAAAGCGCGGGAATAATTTCCGCACGCGGGGCAACCGCATTTTTCGTCGAGAGGTGAGAAATCATTTTGATACTGCGCATTTTTTATGTTTATTTTTCCATCAAAAGTAAACGCCTGCCCGTTCCTACCATTTCTTGTGGGAAGCACGCAGTCGAACATGTCAACGCCAGCCTCGATAGCTTCCCATATATCCTCGGGTGTGCCCAAACCCATGAAGTATCTGGGCTTTTGTTCCGGAAACTCCGGCATAACGGCGTTCAAAGCATCAAACATCTCGTTCCTTGGCTCGCCGACGGAAAGCCCTCCTATGGCGTAGCCATCAAAACCCATCTCAACGGTTTTTCTCGCACTTTCGCGCCTTAAATCTGAATAGACAGAGCCCTGAACTATGCCGAAAAGAAATTGAGAGTTGAGTGTTGAGCGTTGGGAATTTTTTTCAAGTTCTCTAAACTTTTCTTTGCATCTCTTCGCCCATCTCAAAGTAAGCTCCATCGAGTCCTTTGCCTTCTTGTAAGTTATGGGGTAGTCCGAACATTCGTCGAAGCACATCATTATGTCTACGCCCAGTAGCGTCTGAAACTCCGTCATTATCTCGGGCGACAAAAAAATTTTTGAGCCATCCATGTGAGACCTGAACAAGACGCCATCTTCAGATATTTTCCTGAACTGCGCCAGAGAAAAAACTTGAAATCCCCCGGAATCCGTAAGTATGGGCTTGTCCCAAGAGATAAATGAGTGAATACCACGGGCATTCCTTATCACTTCCATACCGGGCCTTAAAAAGAGATGATAGGCGTTGTTTAAGATAATCTCTACGCCCAAGCTTTTGAGCTCGGGAACACTAAGAGTTTTGACGGTGCCCTGGGTTCCGACAGGCATAAAAACCGGAGTTTTTATCTCGCCGCGCGACGTTTTTATAACCCCGGTTCTCGCAGATGTCAAAGAGTCGTTTTTCAGTACTCTAAAAAAATCCGACATTATAATTTGGTATTGTTTATGTAAAACTCAAATTCACATCCAAGGTACTTAGCGGCGCTGCGGCAGTACTTTATCCTGGCAAGAAAGATGTCGAAATACTCCATGACAGTGCATATATCCTCATCGACGATGAGTTTAAGTGCGATAATTTTGTTTCGGCTGTCCACGTCAAAGTGTGAATTCAGGCAGGCATAATTAACCCTGTCGTGGGTTTCAAACTTCGTCATATCTTTCTGTCTGACTCTGGCCCTGTGGACATCGGATTTATCGCCAAGAATGACGGCGGCGCATATTGGACTTATCGGATCCAGATCCTTGTCTTCGTGGCTGCCTATGGCGCTTATTATTTTGATTATATCGTCGTAAGAGAGTATATTTTCAAGCAAATTCAACGCCAACACTGCACCGTTTTGAGCGTGATCTTCCTGACCTATCGCATTTCCTATGTCATGCAGGTAAGCGGCAATTTTAGCAAGTTCACATGCGTCTTTGGAATATCCAAGTGACTCCAGAATATGTCCGGAAACATCTGCTGAAAGCTTGGCGTGTCTGATGCCGTGGTCTTTGTATCCTATCGCCGCGAAGTTGTCGTCAGCGGTTTTAAGATACACCTGAATTTCCCTGTTGCTCTTTATATCATCAAAACTGACCATACTTTATTGCGATTATATCGGATAAGTATATCAAAAAAAATAACAGCGTCAAAATATCACTGTGCGATTTTATTTTAAATTTTTCGGAAGAGATTGTGAGCGGCAGGGGATTACATCAATGCCATTTTTTCGTCTTGCCGTTTGATAAGACATAGTCTATTATGCCGCATACCACGGTTCTTACAGGGGCTTTTTTGTCGTTTAGAATCTGCCGCGCGGAGTTCCCCTCATCCATGACAAGAACAATGTCGCCGAGCCCGGCGGAAAGATTCTTTTCGACTGCGAGGACCGTATCTCCACGGCCATCGCCGGTTATTCCATCTATCGGCTGAACCAAAAGGAGTTTTAATCCTTCAAGCGATTTATGCTTTCTTGTTGCCCAAAGATTTCCGACTACTTTTGCTATAAACATATCAGCGACTCAGCGACTTGGCAACTTAGTTAGTTTCTATAACTCCTTGATTTTGCAATAAAAGAATTTAACATTTGGTAATAGCCAAAGAAAACGGACTAAAATTATGCTAAAATAAGACATTGTGAAACGACAATGTCCCCAATGTTCTCACTGCTGGGCATGGAGGCTTAAAGACGGTAGATACAAGTGCCGCAAGTGCGAGCACAGATATAGTTTCAAAAGTATATAGGAAACATTCAGG
>JBGFRZ010000013.1:0-30653 GCA_041694835.1 Ignavibacteria bacterium | reverse complement strand
CTATCTGGATATCTCCACCACCTACACGCATATCACCTGTGCCACTCCAGAATTCTAATCTATTCGGGAATGCTGCGCCTACCGCTAAGTCACCCGCTATATATGCATGTGTGCTTATCCCTAATAGCCTATTTGTCGGGTCATCATACATTCTGCGTGAATAATTACCTAAATGAACCTCGCCAGAACCACTAACACCTGCTCGCTCTATCGCTGCAAAAATCGCATTGTTCCCGCTATCCGCTACTACAAATGCCTTGTCCTCGTTACCATCACTATCAACCCTGACACGGACATCACCAGTGCTGACTATTACTGCACTATCGCCTCTTGCATCTATTGGCAATGTTACACCTGCGGCTGCCTGCCAGGTGCCTATACCATCTGCATTAGTCGTAAGTACCTGTCCTGCGGTAGCAGTTGTGCCTAATCTAAATGAACTACCTGCATGGACTCTACCTGCTACATATAAATTTGTGCTTACTCCAAGCGTATAATTAGCCGCATCATCATAAATACGTCTTCCCCAGCTCGGACCTATCTGGATATCTCCACCACCTACACGCATATCACCTGTGCCACTCCAGAATTCTAATCTATTCGGGAATGCTGCGCCTACCGCTAAGTCACCCGCTATATATGCATGTGTGCTTATCCCAAGGGTGAAGTTCGCTGCATCGTCGTAAAACCTCCTTTCGAATGCTCTTGGCCAAAAATTAAAATCTTCCCTAATAACAAAACATGCAAGTCCTGCTGAGTTATTTATTATAAACTCCGCATCTTCATTGTTATCAGTATCCAAAAGAATAGTTACATTACTTGTGCTTCCAATTACTCTAACTGTGAAAGTGCCAAGAGCAACTACATTTCCGTCGGAATCAACTGACATCACTCGAGCTTGGGCAGAATCTTGCACTTCAAATCGTGTAGAGCCGTCGGATGAGATTAGTTCTACTCTCATATCCACAGGCGACGAATAGAGAATGTTCCTGAAAGCCATGCCCATGACCAATAACTTTACTCCTGTCAAAAATTTGTTCTTTGAAGTAGACATATTTAACCTCCCATTAAGCATTGGGGCGGCTTTATATTCTGCTTCAAAGATTTAGAGAATTTTAAGGTACTGTTAAAATATAGAAACCGCTCCAATATTCCAATATTTTTCCGTACAGGTTTCTCTAATTTAAAAATTTTACAAGAAAAGCTACCGCTTCCCGTCATTCGCTAAAAAAATAATCGCTGTCCCTATCTTCTCTATTTCAAATCCCCCTTAGTGTGGTGTCCCTGACAGTTCTTTACATTTGAATCCCTGATAAAAGGGCTTTTAACAATCTTTACCGACGAACAATCAAATGTTAGGAGATTTATGGGACACACATTAGTTTTCCCCTTTGAAAAAGTGGGACAAAGGGGAAATTTTGCTTCTCCCTTTCAGACAGTGTCGCAATTCTAATCTCTAATTCACTAATTCTCTGTTTTTCTTATTGACAAAATCCATATTTTTTGTTATAATCATTTTCAGAAATAGAAAGGAGGTATAATTTATGACTGTCATTGCTTTGCCAAAAATTCTCAGAGAAAAACTTAGCGATGAAGGAGCGTAAGCATTAGTTGAATTACTTGATAAAGCTGGGACAAAATCAGAAGAAATAATGCTTGAGCGCGCAGGGGAACGATTTGAAAAAAGAATTACCCAAATGGAAACAAAAATTGCTGAGAGTGAAGCCAGAATTATTAAGTGGATGTTTGTTTTTATATTCGGGCAATTCTGGGCTATTGTTGGAACATTATTTGTTTTTTTCAGAAAATAATTCATCTTTCCAACCTTTAACTTTACCCGCCACAATTAATCAGTAACCAACAACGAGTTTTGTAGTTGTCAATCTTGCCTGGCTGATTTTCTCAACCCTGTAATCGCTGATTTTACATCAGCGCTTGCGACTACATCTGCCATTATGCACTTGTGCTCTTGCTTTTTGCGGGATGCCAATCCCGCCGCTACCGATAACCGATTACTGATTACCTGCATCTACCCTTCTACCTGCTTTATCAGGAACCATCCCCATTTTCCTATGGCTTTTATCCCCTCTAATAAGAGGGGATACAGGGGTGTGTGAAATTAGAAGTAACCCCAATTCCAAGTAATTGAGGACCGTCCCCAATTCTCACTGGGAATCTAATTGCATGGCATTTTGCTCACTGAGTTGGTAGCGCATAGGCTAAAATGTTTCTCGGTCCGCTCCAAAAACCAGTCCCACCGCCAACTCTATATTGTGCTTTAACAATATAATTCCCGGGAGAAGTAACGCGCCAAGCTCCAGAGACAGAAGCAGTATGGTGTTTTGCATCATTGGTGCCCGTATGCCCATGATATCCAGCTTCACTCACAACATTTCCAGCAATATTTAACAAGTGAGTGACTTGAATCTCAACGCCGCCGCCACCACCATTGTGCCTTATAACAGCCTGTCCAAAAATCAGCGCAGGCGCAAACGGCACATTGAGCGTAACACTCATTCCTTCCACATCCGTGTCAGTGGTATTATCGGCTGAGTCCACCCAATCAGTTGCCCTGGCGCTGCTTGAGACGACTACGGGCATCCTGACATTCCCTCCTCCATAAAGATCTCCCACAATATAAACACTGGAAGAAAAGCGAGTCTCACCACGGCTTGAATCATCTGTAATACGACGACCCCCGGTGCCAATTGTCAAACCATCTATCCCTTGAATCGTGGTAGAGCCGGTGACGATAAGTTGTCCGTCAACCTTTGTATGTGTTGAGATGTTTAGTCCGCTTGACGGCGTTCCCGTCTGGGTGGAGGAAATTAGCACGGCAGGCGACGCTGTTCCCAATTTTATTGAGCCGCCTTGAACTGTTGCAGAACCAAGAAAAATTGCTTCGCCCCTGGATGTGATGGTTGCAACACCCACATCGGCGGCATTTTGAACCTGAAAACTCGTTGAACCGTCGGTGGATGTGAGTCGCATTCTCATATCCTGCGAAAAACAGGCAACAGGAAATAAGTAATAGGCGGTAGCAAAAAACAAGCAACAACCAATAACAGATTTAAATTTAGTCATAGTTGCCTCCCAAAAGTTCCCTTATTTTCGAGACAAAATGGCGGTAGTTTGTCGTTCAACTAAAGCAACATCAAATATTTTTTTTATATTTCTCATGTCTGAACCTTCTACTTTTTTTATTAGAGCATCGGTAGCATAAGAAGCCATGGCATAAATAGGATATTTGACCGTCGTAAGTGGCGGAGAAGATGTCGCCGCCAGAGGAATATCATCCATGCCTATAACAGAAATGTCGTCAGGGACTTTCAGTCCGCATTCATTCACTGCCCTTATTGCGCCGAGGGCCATAACATCATTTCCGGCAAAAATTGCCGTCGGACGTTCTTCGCCGTAAAAAATCTTTTTCGCCTGAAGGTACGAATCCCACTCCCTGAATTTGCCGGTGGCAATCCATCCTTTGTGCAAGACGATATCAAATTCTTTCAGCGCACGGCTGAAACCGCGGTATCTCTCCAAAACGGAAAAAACCCTCATATCACCGTGTATGTGAGCAATTTTTCTATGACCCAAAGATAAGAGATATTTTGTGGCTAAATAACCGCCCTTGAAGTTGTCGCCAGTCACAACCGGGACTTTGTTTGACTTAGAAACTATATAACTGCTTTCTCCGACGAGTACATATCCGTATGAATTGGATAATTTATGAAGCTCTCTATGTTCCCGGGCAATTCCGCCGAGGAATATTACGCCTTCAATCAACCTGTCAGCGAATAATTTTTCGTATTCTTTTTTAAGCCAAAAACTTTTATCGACGACTTCAAGGACAATTTTATATCCATTATTTTTTGCGATTGTGTATATACCATCAAGTGCCATAGAATAAAAAGGATCTGAAAACACATTTTCAACGGGAGGAATCAAAACGGCTATGATTTGCGTTTTGCCTTTTGCCAGAGAACGGGCTATTAAATTTGGTTTGTAGTTTAACTCGCTGATTTTTTTTCTGATTTTTTCTTTTGTGGTGAGAGGGATTCTTGGATTGTCGTTGAGAGTCAGCGACACTGTGGAAGGTGAAACTTTGCAGGCATTTGCGACATCTATTATTGTCGGCGACGACATATTACACTCATTAAAAAGTGCATAACCGGTTTAGTTCACTGATTGTTGAAATTATAGCATTTTTTAATGGTTAAGTCAAGCGTTTGACTAATAAAAAAATGCAAAAACTCTTAACATATCGACTTTGAGAAGAGTGCCGGCATATCCTGTTAAGATGCGAGAGCAAATATAAAAATTATAAACTAATGCTGGAATATTTGTCGATAGATTTTTGCGGCGATTTTAATAGAAGATTATCGAGTGAGAATTACCCCCAAG
Source organism: Ignavibacteria bacterium (assembly GCA_041694835.1). Classification (GTDB taxonomy): domain Bacteria; phylum Elusimicrobiota; class Endomicrobiia; order PHAN01; family PHAN01; genus JBGFRZ01. The sequence goes on along the minus strand of JBGFRZ010000013.1, from coordinate 26,252 downwards.
GGGATTCGAACCCCTGCCGCAGCCTTGAAAGGGCTGTGTCCTAGGCCTCTAGACGATGGGGGCAAAAAATTCAGTAGATAGGCATTAGCAGATAGTAGTCAGGAAAAGAACTATTTCTCTCCTGCTCCCTATCTGCCATCTACTATCTACTAAAAGTGAGCCTAGAAGGATTCGAACCTTCGACACCCTGATTAAAAGTCAGGTGCTCTACCAGCTGAGCTATAGGCCCATTTGCGTCTGAAAATCTATCAGAACCGAGTTTCCGTAGGGAAATAATGTAAAATAATTTTCTTTGTGGAAATTCCTGACAACTGCTGACAACACAAAAAACAAGAACGTTTTCGTTCTCATGTCAGACATTTATCAGACGTTTTTTATAGTAAGATTATACATTTTTTCAACAAAAAAAACAAAATGTCCGAAGGCGCACTTGGCTCGAACCTGATGCTCAAAGACAAAGTTCTGACGATAAAAATAGAAAAACCTATTCGCGGAGTTTATCCCGCGCTGCGTTGCGGGACTCAGCCCCGAATGAATTCGGGGGCTACATCGTTCGCTTTACTCACTAATTTCCCTAGAAAAAATCTCATCCGGGGTAGAAGAAATTTACAGTCGGCTCGAAATATTGCTCTGTCGCAGAAATATTTGATATTTTGACAGGGGGCGATTTTTTGGTCGTATCAGTGCAATGTAGCAGCGCCATCTTATGGTGCCAATTGTAGGAAGATACAATCCGACAAACCAAAATGCGTTATTACTTATGCGTCGGGACCCCAGGAATATGACAAGAAAAGATATAAAAAAACCGAAATTCACGGATAGTTACGAAGCTATCTGATCCCGCCTTGGCGGGATAGTTGCCCCGATGTAAAATCGGGGCGATATAGCGGGGATGTAAATTCGCAATGTAGTTGCCGATTTATCGGCAATGTTATTGTGAGCCGGAAGCGAAGCAATCTCTTATTCCCCTCTATCAAAGCTTGTCCCGCGCTTGACGCGGAAAAGGAATACAGGGTTGTGTTGGATTGCCACGCTCCCGTCAGTTGCTACCGCCTCGTCGCAGGACTTGACATACCATACAAAAATATGTATAATAATATTGTCAATACGATATGGATATAAAATCAGGCGACTTCATCTGGGATAGAAATAAGGAATTGGCGAACATTAGGAAACATAAGGTTGATTTCTATACCGCAGCCGAGGTTTTCAAAGATCCGAAGAGAAAGATATTCATTGATTCAAAGCACAATAAAGATGAAGAGCGTCTGTTTTGTATAGGCAAGGTGGCCGGGAAAATTTTAACCGTACGATTTGCGTACAGAGGTGATATAATTAGAATTTTTGGCGCCGGACACTGTCGTAAGAGGATAAAATATTATGAAGAAAAAAATTGATGAGAACATGCCTGTTGGTAGATTGAAAAGAATAAAGGATTTTTTGCCGTCGCCTGAAGAACTGGCTATGTCGGAAGAGAAGGTAAAAATCACAATCGAGTTAAGCAGGAAAAGTGTTAATTTCTTTAAGAGCGAGGCGAAACACAGACGCACCAAGTATCAGAAAATGATACGGAGATTGCTCGACCGATACACTCTGCATCACAGTCATTGAAAAAACATCCGTCCAAGTCAAGATTGGAAAATTCTTGGCAAACAGGATAGTAATGACGATATAGTTGGGGCACCTTGTTACCTGTAAACCTTTTTTCTGTGTCTAATTTTTATTACGGTGATGCTTTTTGTCTTTGTGCACACTTCATAAACTATACGAAAGTTGCCTATTCTGTATCTACGAAGTCCTTTATATTTTCCAGGCAGCGCCTCGCCCTCCCTTTAGAGGTTCTTCTGAAAGTATGCGCAGCGCGTTTTTTATTTTTCCTCGTTCTCTTTGATGAAAATGTTTAATGTCTTTTTCGGACTGGTGGGCAGGAAAAACTTTCAACATTAAAGCGGTTCCCCGAATATTTCTTCAAACGATTTAATCCTGCCCGCTTTTTTATCACGAAGCCCTTCTTTTATTCCTTCCGACATTTCAGTATCAAGAACAACTTCCAATGTCGCCATAAGATTTTTAAATTCTTCATAACCCGGGAGCGCCGCGGAAGGTTTTCCGTCTCTGGTAATAATATATCTTTCTGGCACTATCTCAATTTGATGGAATTATCAATAATTATTTTTACTTCTCAAAATCGCTTGAACTTTCAGTGGAAGCCCGAAGAGGTTTATGAAACCTTCGGCATCTTTTTGGTTGTAAATCTCTTCTTTCTCAAAAGTCGCGAGTTTCTGCCAGTAGAGAGAGTTGGGCGATTTTCTACCTGCAATAATGACATTTCCCTTATACAATTTTAGTTTTACTGTTCCGCTTACAACTTTCTGCGTCTCATTTATAAATGCATCTACGGCGGATTTTAGCGGCGTAAACCACTGACCGTAATAAATCATTTCGGAGTATTTCAGGGAGACGATGTCTTTGTAATGCAATGTTTCTCTGTCAAGCGTTAGATATTCCAATTCGCGATGCGCTACGTATAGAACTGTCGCGGCAGGATTTTCATAGACGCCGCGGGATTTTATTCCAACGAGTCGATTCTCCACCATGTCCGTTCTTCCGACGCCGTTGGCGCCGGCAATTTTGTTCAAAATGTTTATTAGTGCGACCGGCTCGTATTTTTTTCCGTCAATGCTTACGGGTTCACCTTTTTCAAATCCGACCTCAATATAACGCGGTTTGTTAGGTGCTTTTTCAGGCGATGCCGTCATTTGAAACATATCTTCTTTCGGCTCGATTGCGGGGTCCTCCAGAATTCCGCCCTCATAGGAAATGTGCCACAAGTTTGCGTCGGAAGAGTAGGGTTTTGTTTTTGTGACCGTTATTGGAATTTTATGTTTTTTTGCATAGGCGATTTCATCCTCGCGGCTTTTTAATTCCCACTCTCGCCAGGGAGCGATTATTTTTAGCGACGGAGCGAGCGCTTTAAAAGTCAGTTCAAAACGAACCTGGTCGTTTCCTTTTCCCGTTGCGCCGTGAGCAACCGCATCGGCACTTTCTTTCTTCGCAATCTCAACCACTTTTTTGGCAATCAAGGGTCGCGCAAGAGCCGTCGCGAGCAGATATTTTCCCTCGTAAATTGCTCCCGCTTTTAGCGCTGCAAAGATATAATCGGTTGCAAATTCATTTTTTGCATCTACAATATACGCCTTGGATGCTCCTGTTTTAAGCGCTCTTGATTTGAGCGGCCTTAATTCTTCGCCCTGTCCCACATCAACTGCAACAGCGACGACTTTTGCTCTATATTTTTCTTTTAGCCACCGTAAAATTACGGAAGTATCAAGACCACCTGAATAAGCAACTACGATTTTCATAGTGTTTCTCCCTTCAATTTAATTTTTGCCTCAAATTAACACAAAAGAGTGAACTAGAGATTAGAGGTGAGAAGTGAGAGAATAGCGTATAGAGAATGGAGGACAGCGAATAACAAATAGTGAGTAGAGGATAGAGATGAGAGATGAGAGAATAAAATGCCGTAAAGCGGAAAGCGTAAATCGGGAAGCGGGAAGCGGGAAGAGTTTTAAACCCTTCACCCTTTACGCTTTCCGCTTTGCGTTCTTCTATTCCCGCTTCCCGTTTTCTGTTCTCTGTCCTCTGTCCTCTGAACCCTGACCTCTGTTCTCTGTCCTCTGTCCTCTGACTTCTGCCGTTGTGCTCTTGTGCTCTCATCTCACGCCTCTCTCCTCTCGTCTTTGTTACAACCAATTCGCTAATTTCCTTATTCTTGTTGGTAAGATTTTAGTCCCGCCAAAGCGGAATTAACGGTCTCATTATACAAAAAATGTCTATTTCAGAATGAAATTGAGCCAGGCGCCGATTAGGAAAACGACAATTACCGGTATTGAGTAAATGCTTAAGAGTTTGTTTAACTTTTTTTGCGGCTTGAAAACTATAGATATAACGATAATGCTCGTCAATATCAAAACTGTTAAGGCGCTCGCTTGAGCATTTGGGGAAATTATGGTGAAAATGTCTCCCTTTCTGTAGAGTATATCATTGAGGAATATGATGTTGAGATTAAATAAATTGGAACCGAGCATATTCGCCACCGCCATTTCTTTTGCACCAAGCCTCAATGCGGCAATCGAAACGCTAATCTCTGGCAATGTCGTGGCAAATCCCAGAAAGAGCCCCCCTACAAAACTAAGATTAAATCCGTAAACCGCCGAGATTTCATCGGCGATATAAGAAAGCCATATGCCTGCCGCAGCGATGACAGCGGCGAAGAATATAAAATTCAACAAAGTTTTTCCCATTGAATCGCTGTCTTGATATTTTGATGTGTCCTCTTCATTTTTATCTGAAGTTTTATTGACGGTTTCATAATCAAAAATTAATTTGGCGCACATTAAATAACTACAGAAAATCAATATGCTCCACACGGAAACATTCATAATGGAAAAAGTAACTCCGTGCGACGCAAAAAATACACCGGCAATCGCCAAGCTCAATGGCAGAATACTTAAAACCGCTATTATAAGTTGACCTTTTGAAACAATGCTAAGGAGCGGCGTATTTTTGTTAAGAGCGTCAAGAAGTATTACATTTAACAAATTGTAAGAGTTTGCTCCGAAGACATTTCCCATGCTGATGTCGGGTTTTCCGATAAACAACGAACTTCCAACGCCGGTAAAAATCTCGGGAATACTTGTAGTAATTGAAATTAGCACAAACCCTATCCATAATCCGCCGAGCCCGGTTTTCTCTGCGATTATATCACCATATTTGGCGACCCTTCGGCCGGCATAAAAGATAATCGCCGCACATATCGCAAATTTAAATAAAATAGTAAAAGATGCTGAAATCATACCGCGCCGCTCCTTTTTGCAATAAATTGTTTGACTGCTTCTAAATCCCCCGTGACTGTCGTGGGCGGCACGGAGTTAAGAAAATATTTGCCGTAATACCTTGAATGAATTCTTGAGTCCAACACCGCAATTACTCCCCAGTCACTTTGAGACCGCATAAGACGCCCGCATCCCTGTCGGAATTTCAAAATCGCTCTTGGAAGCGTGTATTCCGAGAAAGCATCTTTCCCGTCGGCAACAATTTTTTCTATCTTCGCCTCTACGACGGGATGATCCGGCACGCCGAAGGGCAGGCGCGTTATTATGACGCAGATAAGGGCATCTCCCGGAATGTCAACACCCTGCCAGAAAGAGTCGGTGCCGAAAAGAACGGCGTTTTCAGATGTTTTGAATTTTTCTATTATGTGATATTGAGAATATGCCCCCTGCTTAAAGAAGTTATGAGCCTTGAGATACTCAAGTTCCAAATGAACGAAATTGAGCATCTTGTAACTCGTAAAAAGAACAAAAGCCCGACCAGATGTAAGACCTATGATAGTTTCTATCTCCTGTTTTACCCGGAAACTGAATAATTCTGTCTCCATTTTGGGATCGGGTATGTCGACGGGCGCATATAATATAACATTTTTTTTGTAATCAAAAGAACTTTCAAGGATGATATGCTCAGCATCCCTTACACCGAGCGACTTTTCTATGTAATTGAAATTTTTGTCGACCGACATGGTGGCGGAAGTGAGAATGGCTGTGTCGACCACATCGAAGAATTTTTTTGAAATTATACCAGAGACATCTATCGGCGTTATGCAAAGCGTAAACCTATGCCCCCTTTTGAGGATATCCTTCTCAAGCCAGTAGACACTGTCGTCGGTTTTGTGGTTCAGCCATGAGTCAACGGATGCCGAAAACACCGATGCCCGCTGCGCTTTAGACTTTATCTCCGCCATTTCCTCGTCGGATGAGGCTGAATCAATGAGACGGCTTATGGATACGGATAGCGCCTTTAAGTCATTAATGATGTTTTTGTTTAAAGAAGGCGGCGTTCTGAATCTCATCGTATCTTTTCCGTCTTTCATTCCAGCTGACAGCTCGGCAAAAAATTCATCTGATGACGCTTTCAAAATATGCACATTCTCCAAGACATCGTTTTTCAAGTGCTTCGGTGTTTTTTTTACTTTGTAGAGAAGTCCTCTTTTGTATTTTGGACTGTATATATCGTCGAGGAGTTTCTTTATCTGGAAGTTCGATATTTGAAGACCCAGAAGTTCCATCGCGACCTCTTCAAGGTTGTGTGCTTCGTCGCAGACAGCAATATCGAAATTGGGAAGTATTTTTCCGCCAGACGAAATGTTCGCAAAAAAAAGATGATGATTGATGACTAAAACATCCGACGAGAACGCTTTTTTTAGCGCCTTTTCCCAGAAACATCTGCCGCGAAAAGCGCATTTTTTTCCAAGACAAATATCGAACTCTCTTGATACTTCCGCTCTCAAATGCCACTCTTCATCAAACTCAAATTCGTTCAAAACACCTGTTGGGGTTTTATTCGCCCATTTAATAAATTTTTCTACAATAGGACTTTGAATTAATAAATTAGAAATGTACCTATCGCACTTTCTCATGCACAGATAGTTTTCCCCTCCGAAAAAAACGGCATACTCAAATTTAATGTTATCTTTTTGCAACATTTGTTTTACGAACGGTATGTCTTTTTCGACAAGCTGCGACTGTAGTATTTTCGTATATGTCGATATAATGACTCTCTTTTTATTTCGTGCGCCGTGCAATATCGTCGGAATTAGATATGCCATGCTTTTCCCCGTGCCGGTGCCCGCCTCGATCAAAAGATGCCCCGATTTTGAGAGGACATCCTCTATCTTTTGCGCCATCAAAAGCTGCTCATTTCTCTGTTCGTATGATTCCATGTGTTTGGGGAGAATTTCGCAAAGATAATGTCTTGAATTTTTATTTTTCTCTTCCACTATTTCCAGTTCTTCCGTGGGTTTAATACCTCTGATATGAATTTTCCGATGGTTGTAGTTCCCAGGTTCTCGCCGCTCTGTGTCCTTGCTGAAATTGTGCCCGTTTGCTTTTCCTTATCCCCGACCAGGATTATGTAAGGTATTTTCTGGAGGGTCGCTTCTCTTATTTTGTATCCTATTTTTTCGTTCCTCAAATCAATTTCGACACGGAAACCCTCGCCTTTGAGAATATCCGCCACTTTTTTAACGTAGTCCTCTTGTTTTTCGGAAATGTTCATTACAATCGCCTGAACGGGGGCAAGCCACAAAGGAAATTTCCCCGCATAGTGTTCTATCAAAACTCCGATGAATCTTTCCACCGAACCCATAAGAGCGCGATGTACCATCAACGGTCTTGCCTTTTTACCCTCGCTGTCGATGTAAGTTATGTCGAATCTTTCGGGAAGATTGAAATCAAATTGGATGGTCGAACACTGCCACGGTCTGTTAAGGCAATCTTTAACTTTGATATCTATTTTGGGTCCGTAAAATGCGCCGCCGCCGTCGTCAATTTCATACTTCAGCCCAATTTTTTCGAGAGCATTTTTTAGAGAGTTTTCCGCCATGTTCCAATTTTCCAACGAACCAACAAACTTATCGAGCGGGCGGGTTGAGAGATAAAGAGCAAACTCGCTGAAACCAAATGTCCTTAAAAAATCGAGAGCCATATTCAAAACTCTGTTCACTTCATCGACAACTTCTTCAGGAGAAACCATTATGTGTGCGTCGTCGATTGAAAAACCTCTGACCCTCAACAAACCATGTAAAACTCCGCCTTTTTCGAAACGGTAAACTGTCCCGAGTTCAGCATATCTCAGAGGCAGTTCTCTGTAAGAATGGAGATTCGTCTTGTAAATCATTATATGTCCCGGGCAGTTCATCGGTTTGATGCGGTAAGGTCTTCCCTCGATATCCATCGGAGCATACATAAGTTCGGAGTAATTTTCGAGATGCCCCGAAATTTTGTATATATCTTCCGACGCTATGTGGGGAGTGGAGACGAGTTGGTATCCGTTTTTCAGATGAAGTTCTTGCCAGAAATTTTCGACGATGTTTTTGACCAGGGCGCCTTTGGGATGCCAGTGAACGAGCCCCCCGCCGACTTCTTCGTGCAAACTAAAAAGTTCTAACTCGCGGCCGAGTTTTCTGTGGTCACGTTTTTTTGCCTCCTCAATTTTTTGCAGATGTTCGTCTAATTCCTTTTTTGTGAAAAACGCCGTCCCGTAAATCCTTTGAAGTTGCTCTCTGTTAGCGTCGCCCCGCCAGTATGCACCGGCAACTGATAAAAGTTTGAAGTGTTTGATTTGTCCCGTTTTCCCGATATGCGGACCGCGGCACAAATCAACAAAATTTCCCGTTTGATAAAATGTCACTTTTCCATCATCAATTTCGTTGAGAAGTTCGATTTTATACTTCTCATCACGCAACTTAAAATACTCAATCGCCTCGGTCTTACTTTTTTCGGTTTTTACGAAGTCATCATTTTTTTCTATCAACTGTCGCATTTTTTCTTCGATTTTTTCAAGGTCTTCGGGCGTAAAAGTTGTCGTCCTGTCAAAGTCGTAGTAAAACCCGTCTTCTATGGATGGGCCTATTGCGACTTTTGTCTCGGGAAACAACTCTACAACCGCCGCCGCCATAATGTGCGCAGTCGAATGCCGAAGTGTCTCCAACTCTCGATTTTCCATAATTTTAATCCATTATTCACCTTTTACTGTTTTTGGAAAATTATATCAAATTTTCAAACTGAAAATAAAAACCACTCTTGAGAAAAGGTTAAGATTGATGTTCTGTTAAGGTTAGTCCTTGATATTTTACAGGTAGTGGATTTTTAGCATTGTGGGGTGTGACCCTATAGTTGGACGGATGATTTAGTATTATGCTGACGAGGCGTTGTAATTGTTTTCATAAGTTGGCTTCATACTCGTTCGGCGTTGTATAACCTAACGACGAATGGAGACGGTTTGCATTATATACTTGTTCCAGTATCAACAGGCATAAGATATTCGTTCTAATCACATCCACTCCTCTAACCAACATTTTGTCCCGTTAAATTTGGGCGTGACAGGAGTCGAACCTGTGACCCCCACGATGTCAACGTGGTACTCTAACCAACTGAGCTACACGCCCTTTTCCAAATACAGAGCACTACCTTTGATTATAGCAAATTTACGAGAGTTTTTTTTCGACTTTATTGACCGAATACCCCGACGGTTTGGATAATTTCTCAATCAAAAGTTTGATATATTCCAAAGAGTTGCTTTTAGTCATTTTCTCAAAACCCACCGGCATTTTCAACGCCTTTTTATCTACCGAGCAGAATATTTCGGAATTGAAGATATTATTGTTCGTATCGTTAGATTCCGCCGCTTTCAGGCAATTCAGCGATCTATTTTCATCTCCGAGATTTATCAAATAAACGGATGAATACTTTACATACAAGAGATATTTATGAAGTTCAAGATACACAAAACGTCTCAGCAAACCGATTGACTGTGTCAATGTGGGGGACTTAATTCCATCCAGATACGGCTCTGCCACCGTTAAAATGGAAACGCTTTTTTTTCTATCCGAAGATATAAGATTGGCTTCATACATAGAGCGTTTTAATTTTGAAGAGACCTCATCAATTTCTTTTGATATTTTCAACAGACGCGGCGCCAGAATCGCGTGTATTTTCCACTTTTCTTCGTCGGATGAAATGGTTGTTTCTATCAATCGGGAAATAAATCCGCACACTTGATAAAACTGGTCTTCCTTGAAAAAACGCATTTCTTTCGGTATTTTCTTGTTTCTTCTCGGGGACGCGATTGTAAAACGTCTATCACCCAAATCATATTTCCATCCGACCGCTTGGGCGATTTTTTCAAGGTCTATCTCTGAATATATATCGTTTATGTTTGCCATAATTATTTTGCCGAGTGCTCCTTGAATCGCAAACAAATAATCGAATCTATAGTTGTTGGTGAGATATCCGGCAATCTGGAAAAACGAGGGAATATCATCTTTCGTGATGCTTTCGAATTTAGGCAGTTTTACTATGAGTATTTTTTTTCGCTTCCATCCACTTTTTATCGTCACTTCAGCCATTAAATTTTCCGTTTTCTCAAGATTTTTCATTACCTGCTGCGACACGTCGTCGAAAGTGAGTATTTCTATCGTATCAAGATTAAAACCCGTATAATTCGCCATTTTGTCACCGAGATAATACAGGTACTCAAGAAAATTATTGTCCCTAACCGCCGAAAGACGTTTTTTCGGAAAGTTCGGATTTGACATTGGTTTGCAGGTCGCGGCACCCGAATGGCCTCCGTCGGCTTTCGTTCCTATAAATTGGGAAAGCGTGCTCAGATTGATTCTTTCGTCGTTATTATCCATTTTTCTCTGAGTTAAAATATTAGCGCCGTAGCAGTAGAAAAAATAATCCGCTTTCTTGCGCTTCTTATTGATTATATGTTCTATCGCTGAAGCGACATTGATCTGCGGCTCGTTTTTTCGAGGGTCGCAAAATGGCGATAAACACGATAGAATCTCTATTTCATTTTTGTCTTTTTTGCCCAGTTTCTTAAACAGTTCGTCTATATATTTTTTAATGCCGTGAATCCTTTTTTTTAATTTTATCAAAGCTGCGGTCTCTTCCGAGCGGGGAAGCACATTGGAAAGCCGTCCCTCATAATCAGCAACTATGTCAGCCCAACCGGTGGTCGTCATTATCTCATCGAGTGATTTTTTGTCGGTAATTTTTGACAATTTTTGCACCATATCGACTTTTGAATGCTTTGAACCGATTAGTTTTGAGAGCGAAATCGCAAGCGGTATTTTCTGTATATGAAGGTCCTGAAGGCGAGCAAGGTTATTCAATTCTTTCAAGCCCTCGTTCTCCCATTCTTTGCCGGCTATCCTGGGGCCATAAACTATATTAGCTCCGCAGACCTGTTTTTCTATGGGCAGTTCATCGCCTCTTGCGGAGGCTTGAATGTTAAATTCCTTAATAACGCCTTCGTCGTGCAATCTGGACAACAACTCATAAACAACCTGTGTATAAGGATGATGATCGGTCAAACTCGCTATATTGACATCGTTCCGAGCAAGCTCCCGGAGTTCTTTCTCAAGAATTTTTAGAGAAACGCCCATCGCCCTGTCAATTTGCGAATCCTCATCCTCTTCTTCAAGAATCTCCTCGACAAAACTTGAATCCGCCGCACTTACAATTTCTTCGGGGAGCATTAAATACTTTACATCGTCATAAGTTGCCGATATTTGAAATTGTTCATTTGAAGTTGTTTTAAGGTAATGTATAAATGCTACGCCGTCCTTATCGGTTTCGACCGTTATGGCAGGAGTCGTTATTTTATTTCCTTTATCATCTTCGAAAAAGCCGTTGCCGAGAATTTTTTGGAAAGTTATTTTAATCCCCGAAATGGTTTTTCCTGAAGATTGCTCCATAAGTATTACCGTCAGTTTCTGTTTGATTCCCTCAGGTGGCACAGGGGTGGATTTGATTTCATTTGCCATTTCAGCAATATTTTCGGATGCATTCTTAACCGCCTCGGCAAGCGAAGCAACTTCTTTAACAGACGCCGTTGCATCGCTAGATAAAAATTCAAGGGACGCTCTGGATATGTTCTTGAATAGCGCCGACATTGTTGCCGCAATTTCAAGCGAGGTCGCCGCCAATTTTTCGCTATTCTGTTTATTAAAGGCAAGAGATTTTGATGCGATATAATTTCTGACAGCGTACGCCATGCTTTCGGAAGCTATAATCAAAATATCATCAGTATAGTTTATACGACCCTTCGCGGAGAAATCCTTGTCATTAGATTCCTCAATTTTCAGAATCGCTTCCTCATCGTCAAGCATATCCATCTGCTCTTCCTTAAGATAACCTCCCATCAATTCAACAATGTAGTTTTTTGCCTCTTTAAGTTGATTGCCCGTGATATTTTCTGCAATCGATTTAAGATACGTTTCAATGGAAGTAAACCCCCCTTTTTTCATAATCAAAGACAACTCGGCGCATGACCTGATTATCGTCAATATACAGATGGAGGCCTTAAGCGAAAACACATCGGGATGTTCAATTACTTTGGTTTTCTGTTTATACGCAGAGTTGAAAATTTTTTTGAAGTAATCTCCAATATGCGCTGAATTTTGAGCAATCCATATCTTTAAATCAAACAACTTTTTATTAAATTCATTTATCCGTTGAGCTACGTCTGGATCCGGAAGATACAATAATTCAAGACGGGGCGAAAGGGCGTCAATGGGGAAGTCCGGAATATAGACGTCGCAGCCGGAGTGGACCACGAGGTGTGAAAGTCCTTCGGAGTAGTTGACAAAATCGTAGTCGTAATCAACACCTCTGATGGCTGGCTCGCCTTTTTGTTTTGCGATTTCATTCTCCGCCCAGACAGTATAAAACACATTTGACGAAACGGTATCCAGATCGCCGCCCGCCTCCCATCCAGTGCCGTCTTTCAATCCAAAACCGTGGATTATAAAGATTTTTTTTCTCAAAATATCTTCTCCGAATTGGGTTTACCAACCTTACACTAAAAATAAAAAACTTTCACCAAAGAGCCATCCAGTGCTTTGTCTCATAAGTAATAGCTGACAACATTTAGGACATCGTTTACTGGAATATCTGAAACTGTTTAGCGGTGTAATGTCCTGAACGTTGTCAGATAGGGAATGGCAAATAGTGACTATCCCCTGACATCTTGCGCTCGTTTTTTCCCTATCCCCTATCTACTATCTACTAATCTATGTTCTTACGATTATTATTTCGATTCGTCTGTTTTTGGAACGACCTTCGGGGGTGTCGTTAGAAGAAACGGGCTGAAATTCACCGTAGCCGGCGGCGGCAAATCTTTCAGGAAGAATACCTATTGAGCCGAAATAGTTTATGACATTTATGGCTCTGTCAACGGAGAGTTCCCAGTTTGAACTATACTCTGCGGTTTTTATAGGTATGTTGTCAGTATGACCTTCAATTATGACTTTGTTGGGCACTTTCCTGATAAGAGTTGCTATTTCGTTAAGGATGGCGACTGAATCGGTTTTGAGCGCCGCTTCCCCCGAACCGAAAAGAACGGGGGTTGCAAGTTGAATTCTGATTCTCTGTGCGTTTATGTCGACATTCGCTATCTTGTCCAGGCCCTTTTCCGAAAAGTAATCCGCAATCTCTTCTGCGACATGGGCTTCTTGCTGTTTGGGCTCGAATTTTTCGGCTTTTCTTCTGTCGAGCTTTGCGAACTCGCTCTGGAGTCTTGTAACTATTTTTTCATAGCCGCTTGTGTCTCCCAAGTACGCAAACGAGTAAAGAATCAAAAATAAAACCATCAAAACCGTCATCATATTGCCGTAAGGCACAAGCCACAGCGACTCGCTTTCAGTATCGGATTCGACGGTGGCATTTCCCCATCTTCCGTGGGAGCCAATTTGGATTTCGGGGTTCTCTTTTTTCATAAATTGATAAGTTTAGAGTTTAGAGACACTACCGGACATTTCTACACTCTAAACTCTTATCTCCCAACTCTATCTCTACTATCTACTATTTTTTTACTAGTATTATTTCGATGCGTCTGTTTTGTGCGCGGCCATCCTCTGTCTCGTTGGATGCAACCGGGCGATATTCTCCGTAGCCGAGAGCAGAAAGTCGCCCGGGAGAAATTTTTTCGATTTCTATAAAATAATTCAATACGGCAAACGCGCGCGCCGCCGAGAGTTGCCAGTTGGACCTGAATTGTCCGCCCGTTATCGGCACATTGTCGGTATGTCCTTCTATTATTATCGGATACTTCGACCCCTTGATAGTGGTCGCCAAGTCGGAAAGCGCATGTTTTGTCCCTTCTTTAATGTCCGCCTTGCCTATATCAAATAACACGGGGGCTGGAAGCGTGATTTGTATTCTTGACTCGGTTTCTTCCACATATGCGATTTTCTTTAACTCTTCCATCTTTTCTTTGCTGTCTTCCTGCGCCTGAGTTTTTTCAACCTCTTTGTCACTAAATTGTTCCTGCAAGGCGTGCATAACATCTTCTCTGACGGACGACGACATACGCGTAAGTGCAAAAAGCATTAAAAAAAACATCATCAGATTCGTCATCATGTCGGAATAAACAGTGAGCCATATCATGCTGCCGGCACCATCTTCGTCGCGGGTTCTTGAACGTCTGTCTCTGAAAAATTTTAGCAATGCCATATTTTTAGTAAACCCCGCACCACGCCTTTACAGGCGTGGCTTTGTGGAATAACCCTGCGGGAAAACCGTTCCCCTTCATTCCCCGTCTTTACAGACGGTGCTTTCTGTGGTGCGGGGTAAATAGATAGTAGGTAGAGATAAAGATAGAGAATAGCAAACAGAGGTGAGAGGTCAGAGATGAGAGGCGAGAGGTGAGGGGTGAGAGGTTTTTCCCTGACCTCTGTTCTCTGTCCTCTGTCCTCTGCTGCTCTACTCATTTTTTCTTCTCTTTTCTGGTCTTATATGCAAGATACGCATGAAGTTTTCTTGAAACTATCAAGGGGATATCTCCTTGCTGAATCGAGAGGATTCCTTCAATCGCCACCTCTTTGAGAAGAACCTCCTGCTCAGTATGCGAGGAGAGTTTCCCGGCGGCGGGCAAAAACAGAAAATTCGTTCCGAATATGCCATAGAATGTCGTTGTGACAGCCACCGCCATCGATGCGCCCAATGAAGCAGGGTCAGTCAGATTCTGAAGCACCTGAACAACTCCGATGAGAGTCCCAAGGAGTCCGAAGATGGGAGCGTAAGCGCCCATGCTTTTAAATATAGCCGTAACCTGAGAGTGTCTTCTTCTTAAGAAAACGATTTCTTTATCTAGGTTTTCTCTGACGACATTAGGGTCCATACCGTCTAATACCATCTGAAGTCCGTCTTCCAGAAACGTATCTTTTATTCGGACGAATTCGTCTTGCAGTGAATCGATGCCGGTTTTTTTGGCTTTCTCGGCAAGCTGCACAAGTAAATTAATAGTATATTGGGGCGTGTTTCTTTTCGGCGGGAAAAAAAGCATGAGCATGGCCTTGGGCACTTTTACTATGAGATTGAAAGGATATGTCACAAACGTCGCGCCGAGCGTTCCACCGAATACCAGAACCGCGGCCGGCAGGTTCCAAAGAAGAGCGGCAATACCGCCGACATGCATTGTGTAATAAACCGCCGCTCCGCCGAGAATAATTCCAACGAATGTCATTAAATCCATAAAAACTCCTTTTTTTATTAAAGTGGCTCGTGGCTTGTGGCTCGTGATTCGAGGGATTTGATCAGAGACCTTAGTTTTTTGCCGAGTTTATCCACAATTTCACTGTTCGGCAGTTTAACCCCATAAACTTCATCAACCAAGATGAGTTGCGTCTCAAGTTCTGCAAGTGAACCCAATGCCTGATATAAAAACTGCACAAACTCCTTGCGATAATGTCTCTGCTGACCTTCCGCTATGTTAGAGGGGATTGATAAGCTCGCTCTCCTTATCTGTGAAACCAGCCCATATATTTCTTTCGCCGGAAGTTTTTCTGATAGTCGGCATATCTCACTAACCAACTTTACCCCCAACTGCCACACTTCAAGCTCTTTGTAACTCTTAATCATTTTCCCTCTATCCACGAGTCACCAGCCACAAGCCACTAAATTACTTTCTCGTCACTAAATCGAAATCATCCCGTTTTTGTTTTTTCGTTCTGTCGATAACAATATCGCCGTTTTTCTCAAGTTCTTTTACCACCGCTTCGACGAGCTTTCTTTCTTCCATGAGCCTTTTTTCGGCCACTTCTCCCAAAAGGTCGATTTGTTCGGCGAGCATGGCTTTTGCACCCTCCGTGAGCGTGTCCATAATTTTAACTTTGAGCTCATCGGATGCGTTTTTCAGGGCAAGAGCCATTGAAATCTGCCTTCTCTGGCATTCTCTGAGCACCTTATGGACAGATGTCTTCTCAAGAACGACTAAATCCTCAAAGAAAAACATATGGCTCTTCAATTTTGCCGCCAAAACCGGGTTTTCCATTTCAAGGGTTTTAAGTATGTTTTCCTGAGCATCTCTGTCCACGTTGTCAAGAAGCTGCATGAGATTTTCCTCTCCGCCGAGCAGATAGTCGATTTTTGTTTTTATATCTTTTTCAATGGCGTCGACCTGCTCTGGATCGAGTATCTTGACGGATGCTAAATTCATCGCCACATCCGCCTGTATCGTTGGCGGCAATGAACCTAAAATTTGAGGGGCCATGTGGGGCGGGAGATAACTTATCACGACAGCAATCGTATCGGGGGGCTCTTTCTTTAAAAGATACAGCAAATTCTTCAAATTTGAATCGTTGATAAAACCAAATCTCTTCATGATATTTTGTTCTCCTTCCTTCAGTTGCGGTCTTTTTCTGTCAAGCGTCAACTCGATTGGTCCGCCTCCGAAAGGAACTCCGGGACCGCCCGCTCCCACTCCTAACGCTTCGGCGCTTCTTATCCTTGTATCGGCTTCAATGCGCAACTCCATAGCTTTTACTACCGTCTTAAAAAAGTGCCTGAGCGGGCCGAACAAAAACAAAGTCAGAAGAAGCGCCAGAAATAGCCAGTAAATATGCTGCGAATAATCCTGAAAGTAAGTGGCGAGATTTCTTTCGGGCCTCGAAAACGCTATTCTGGCGATGTTTATAATATCCCCCCTCAAGGGATTTAAACCTAAAAGTTCATTGGTTTCTTTTTTGATTCTTTCAACGACGGCTTCTGCGGTTTCAAGCGGGAGAGTTATCAGAACCGTTATTCTTCTTATGATTATGTTCCGCCTGCCCATGCTGTGAGTGTCGAAAGGAACATAAGAATATGTTATCCCGGGAAGATAGTCCTCTTCGGCTCTCATAGCGCCGGGAAAAACGGGCTTCTCTTCTTGTGGTTGTTCCTCATATTCAAGTTCCACGGTGGTAAGAACTATCATTTCTTTTGAGCCGGTTATCTTCTCAACGATTTTCTCCGCGCGATCCTGTATGGACTTCTCGAAGAGCAATTTTTCTTCCATTATAGATGTCTGAGCGTAAAGACGGGCAGTAGGCAATAGGCAATAGGCAATAGTAAAAAATAGGCAATAGGCAATAGGCAATAGTGACTGGTGACTGGTGACTGGTGACTGGCGGAAACGAGCCACGAGCCACGAGCCACGAGCCACCATCTTCTCTGTCCTCTCATCTCTCCCCCCTGTCCCCTGTTCTCTGTCCTCTGACTTGTGCCCTTGTGCTCTTGCGCTCTGTCTTCTATGCTCTATGCTCTGTTCTCTCATCTCTCACCTCTCATCTCTGTCATTTTATCTGCCTTATAAGCCTCTCTATCCTCGGATTTGGTTCAATCTCAAGGGCTCTTTCCCACATCCGTTTTGCTTTGTCTCTTTCGCCCATGGCAAAAAATGCGGAACCGAGTCGTTTAAGCGCCAAAGTGTCGTTGGGCTCAAGGAGTAAAATCTCCTCGCAAAGTCGGATGGTATGGGCATAATCCCTTTTTCTGAAGGCAATCAAACTCTCATAGTGTTTCTGGTCTACGATGGTAAGTCCGCTCGCCGGGCGTGAACGGTCGATTTTGTGTCCGGTTTTTTCCTCGACTCTTCCCAGAAGACGCATAAGCGTAAAATTGTCCGGCTCAAGCGAATAAGCGTATGCAAGCGTCATTGCCGCACTTCGGCCGTGTCCTTCGATAAAATAGACGATACCCCGCCTCATAAGTTCACTGATTCTGTCTGTTGCCATGTTCTGAGGCACTATCGGGGTAATCATATTGAGTCGTTCTATAAATATCGGAACCTCGGGATCATCCGGGTCGATGTCAGCAGCATTTTTGAATCTGTCAAGGGCAATCATAAAGAGCCCTCGACGATACATATTTATGGCGCCTTGATAGTTTTCCTGAAACAACTGCATCCGTTCTTCCGCCGCCGCCTCAACCCCCGGAACAACTCCGGTTTCGAGCGGTTTGACGGCCGCGGCCGACTTCTTCAAAATTTCTCTTAACTCTGCCGTCGGGCGTCCGAACCTAAAGTTAAATGACGCTCTGTGCGAGAAGCCGAGATAGTGCAATGCCAGAGCATAGTCGAGATTGAAATTCTTGAAACTTAGCCCGAAACCGCCGGTGATTTCCTGCGGATTTCTGCCGAGACGCAGGGCGAAGAATTCGTTCAGACGGCTTTCAAGTCCCATTGAATGATAATCGATGAGATGCTCGCCGCCGTTTCTGCCTACATCAAGTGAGAGTTTAAGCCGGTCGTCAAAAATTCTGTATCCGCCTCCTATTCTGAAAACAATGGGAAGTTCGTCGGATGTCTCGCCCATGGTCAGAGCGAAAATATTCTGAAAATTGGCACCGATGGACAAAACATCGTTTACTTTCAAAGTAAGACCGGCGTCGACGGTAAAGTTGTTGTTTGACGCATTGTGTAAACTCGTATTGAATAATCTGCCAATGGCGCCAAGCGAGAGATTTTTGTATACGGTTCTTCCGTAACCGGCGCCAAAAGCCAACTGCTGAAACGAAAAATCGCCGACCTGTCTATTGTTTTCGTCGGTCATAACAGCGGCTCCCGAATGGAGCCGTATCAAGTTGAAACCAAGCGCGCCTTTATCAAGGAGCGGGTGGACATAGCCCACATAACTATACGAAGTATCTTCCCAGAGCATTGCATGGAAAGTGCCGAGCTCTTTGCGCTCTATGAATCCGAGCGAAGCGGAGTTGTAATAAGGAGAAAATGCGTCTTCGGTAATTCCCACAGCGGTGTTGCCAAGCGCCATATGTCTTGCGCCTGCACCCCATGAGAGGAAAGCCCCGGGCCGCCCGCCACCATAGAGCACAAGAGCACAAGAGCACAAGAGCACAAGAGCAGCAAAGCAGTATCGCAGTAGAGCAGTAGAGCGGTAGAGCACAAGAGCACAAGAATGCAAGTGCTTAAGTGCATAAGTCATAAGGATTTGTAGAACTTCCATAATATTTTTCCGACTTCCGTATGTAAACTATACAATTTAGCATGTTCCCCAATCGTAAGGTACTTTAATCTTAAAGAAAAATCCAAAAGATATTCCGTCTCCGCTAATGAACCCAAGGCGATATTGATGAACTGTCTTAACTCGTTTCTACTCTGTCTACCGTAACCTTCCACAATGTTTGTGGGAATTGATAATGTTGCTCTTCTCAATTGCGATGTTATGCCATATATTTCATCCCTCGGAAATTTTTTCGTAATGATGTAAACTTCCACTGCCAACTCATCCGCCTTTTGCCAAACAAGTAATTTTCTATACCCTTTCCCTTCCATAACCTTGTGCTCTTGTGCCTTGTGCTCTTGTGCTCTAATGTATTACTCCGATTTTCCATCTCTTTCTTGTCTTTTGAGCGTCGGGCGTGGTAATTTCAACAGACAAAATATAGAGCCCCATCGCGACTTTCCTGTTGTTTTCGTCGGTGCCGTCCCATTTAAGTTCGTTAAGACCCATGGCGCCGCCATGCGCGCCGGTATCAAAATTCCACTGACGCACAGGATGTCCGAAAAGGTCGTATATTCTCAAATCAACTTTGGCGTTTTGATTCAATATATATACAATGTTGCATTCAGTCCTTCTTGAATCGAACGGATTTGGATATGTCGAAAGTTTGTCTAAGGGTTTGGCGGGTGGCGAAAGAAATGCGACTAAAGAAGGCAACGAATATGCGCTCCATGTTCCGGCAAGGTTTTTCGCGCGAACGCGATAGTAATAAAACTCCGACGGCGCGGCACTATCTATAAAATACTCCGTCGCCGTCGCGGTTCCAACGACAACCCACATACCCGTCCCAACCCTTTCAGAGAGTTCGTAATAAAGAATGCCGGATTCGCCGTCCGTTACGGGCGGCCACGATACCCAGTAGCCGGCGGGAATTGTTTGTCCCGATACTGAAGGAGAACTTGCACCCGCTGTTGTTGTCGGTTTTTCGGGCGGAGGGGGAGGTGTAAGGTCAACCCTCGCCTCAAAAGTGTTGAACCTTTCAAAATTATCAGTACTTGTTACCCTGAACCATAGAAAATATCTGTTGTTGTGCCTTAAATTGAGATTGTCGAACGCTCCTTCCCTTGAGGTCGTCGTCCTCCATCCGCTCACATCTGGTGTCTGCGTAGATGAGACAAAATCAAAAGTCGCTATGGCGTATCCAATATCTCTTACGCCGTTAAGCGCCACTGATTCCCAGTTGAAACCAATCCTTGAATTCACATTTATAAAATATGTCTTTCTGCCGGCAACAACTTCCGCGCCCGACGGATTATCTATGTGGAACTTCACGTTCGCAAGAGTCGGGGTTCTTTTGTCAAGGAGATTGAGCATCGACGAACGGACATATCCAAAATTATGGCTCGTATTTGGCGCATTGTATTCTAATCCTGTAGAATCAATGCCTGCCCCAACGGTTCTACCAGGTGGGGCGTGTTCGTTAAAGTCATAGACGACAAATATTCTTCTCGTGGTATCAAATACCGTCAGTGGCACAGTCAGGTCAATTGTGGCTCTGCCATCGCCGCTAAATGTCCCGCTGCCCAGAAGAGTGTCGGAAACAGGTGAGAATAAAGTGTTGTTGTCTGCGTCCAGATAAATTTTCGCAGCGAGAACATTCTCCGGGGAAGCTGAGCCCTCTAGCGAAATAGTGACCCGCCTTAATGTTGCATCGCAAAATGCTAAAAGTTCCAGGGAAAGGAGCGGCGCATTTTTTTCCATAACGGTAGCGTCGCGAGGGGCAATTGTTCTAATATTTGCCGTTACGACATCGGGATAGTCGGCGATTGTAGCGGTTTCAGAATTAATTGGAAATTGGACGGGCGAGACGATATCAACACCCGCCAATGTTATATACGAAGTGTTTGCGAGTCGCAGACCTAAAGTGGCTCCCACAGTCGCTCTCTTTGAAATTTCACAGACGATAAAATAAGTGGCGTGAGCAGGGAGTGCCCTGTCAAGTATCTCAGGGTTAGGAAAGACAATGTCGGAGACTCCATTAGAAAATCTTCCACTTCCGACAACTGTATCGGTGCCGTCGTCAAACTGCCCATTGCCGTTTATGTCTCTGGCGATATGAACATTTGCAATATCTGAATCAAGCGATGTCCCAAGCCGGTCAATCCTGATTTTCGTCCAATTGGCGATGTTGGCATCAAGCGACATTCTAAGAGGAAGAAACGCCACTTTGTCCGACTGTCTTAAGACGGGAATACTTGCGATAATCGGATTTACTAAAACCGTATCAAACGCGACTAACAGTTTTATTAGTCCCGAATTGAACGCCGGTGTTGAGGGGATTACGACTATCCCGTTTGCGCCTTCCGAATCAAGCGTGAAATAGGTTGTGGCAAGTCGCGTCGTTATGCCGAAAGTCACATCTTCTACATCAGTTGAAACCAGTGAGGTGGGAGATATGTTCGCTGTGAGAAAGTAATAAGCGGTGGTCCGGTTGTCAATATCTACAAAAGGATACCGCTTTAGTGGGTCCTGGGGAATACTTAAAAGTGCGACGCCTCCTGAAAAAGCGGCGGAAGAAACAAGATTCGCGGATATTATCTCGTCTCTGTAAAGATTGATTCTCTCTATGGATTCGTCGGTCGTATTGATTCCGATTCTGTCGACTCTGAGCCGTTGAAACGGCGTTCTGCCTATGTCGGTGAGCATACTGAAAGATGAAAGTAAAACATCTTTTGTCCCTTGTTTTGCTGTCGGGGGAGTTAGATTGGTAATCGTCATTCTGACGGTGCAAGAACTCGGGATAATTTCAACCGGTATAAAATCGTAAGGAAGATTATTTCTTGAAAAAGCGATGCCCGCAGCAGAAGCCCAGACACATCCAAAATCGAGCCGCGCTCCGAGTGTCTGGCCTATGGGAGCTGTCGGAGTCAAACTATAGGTTACGAAGAAATGGACGGTTGTCCCCGTAATGAGCCGCTCGGCGAAGTTAACATTGGCGACATTGGCACTATCGAACCATGAATCACCAAGATGAGGCTCGTCACCCGTATCAAAAACCCTGTTCCCGTTTCTGTCTATATAAACCCTCACCGCCGAGACATCGACATTACTCGCCGAACCCGTTCTTGAAAAGGTCATCCTATTTATCCAAGATGAACCCCCATAGAGGTTCCAAAGCCCCATTCTGAAAACCGGCTGGTTTGCCTTCCCCTGCACAAGTTCTGTGGCAACCGGGGTAATAGTAGAAACCAAGCCGTTCCATCTCATCTCTGAGGAAATTCCCGACATAAAAACTTCGTTCCATGTCGAGCCCCCGTCGGAAGTTCTATGAATTGAACCCCTTTCTCCCACGGCGACAGCAATGCTTGGAGAAAAATGAGTTACGCCGTAAAACTGTCCCGTTGGTTGAGAACTGACAAAAATCCATGTTGCCCCGCCATCGGTGGTTCTTAAAATAGTGTTTCTGTCGCCGACCACAATGCCTCTTGAAGAATCGATAAAAGATACAGAGTGCAGGGCGTTAGCGGTTGGTGTTTGCGATGTCCATGTGTTGCCACCGTCGGTTGTTCTTAAAATTCTTCCCGCTCCTGTTACAATATGTCCGTTATTGGCATCGGTAAAAATTATTTTTCGGAGTTCATCAGTGACACCAGCAGGTATACTGCTCCAAGAAGAGCCACCGTCGGCAGTTTTGAAAATATTTCCCCCGGCGCCCGCCACAAATCCGGTTGAAGCGTTCAAGAAATAAACTGAGTTTAATTGCGGATTGCCGGTGCGTTGTCCAAGGTTAGTCCATGTATCGCCGGAAGAAGTTGATTTTACAACCCTGCCCGAGTTGCCGACGGCATATCCCGTCGATGTGTTCACAAAGAATATGTCGTTTAATTGCTCGCTAACACCCGTCGCTCTTGAAAACCAGGATGTCCCGGAATTTGTGCTTATGTGAATCATTCCCCCAACGCCTGAAACAAAAATGTTTTCGCCGTCAGGAGTATGAACGCCAAAGAGCCCGTTTGCAGCGCCTGTAGAATATTTCTGTGCAAACCACTGGTCCCCGCTATCGACTGTTTTTTTAATTATACCTTCATCTGCCACAGCCCATGCCCTGTTTCCTATTGAAAACACCGCCCTGTAATTCTGCTCAATGACTTCTCTTACGGAAACAACCACGGGACCTGCGAAGAACAAATTATTTCTCATTATAAACTGCCTCGTGCCGGCATCTGATGTGGTGTACATATGTGTGGACGGAACAACCGAAATCCCCGGGTGAGTCGCCGGCGAAATAATACCACCCTGATAATCAGTAGAAATGTTATTTACGTTAATGCCGTCGTTGGCGTTAATAATAAGATTTTCGTCTATTCCTATGGAACCGGCACCATCGTGATTCAAAACAAATTTGACTGCTTTAGCCGGCAAAATAGTTTGTTGTTGAGTTCCCGCAATCCACCCTGCATCTGGAGATTCGTCGGTGGTGAGCGTAGGACTGCCCGATTGTAAATCTCTGTAGTAAAAATTTGCTTGTGTTTGTCCCTGTGGAATGTTGACAAAACTTATGCCGAAATTCACTCCGTCTAAAGAGAACTCACCGAGCCCGGAAGTGGAGTATAAATTAACATTCTGCGGATTAAAAAGTCGTAACGGCTGGCCGGCGGCATTTTGCGCCTCTAAAGTAATTATAGATGTCGGAGCGCCAACTTCTGTAGTTTTTGGCGGAGTGATAAATGTAATTCTTGCAACTTTTGCCGCTGTGGTTCTCGTATTTGTAATTATTGTATTTGTCGAGATAGGTGAAAAGTTATTCTCGCTATCGGCGGTTTTAATAGCAAACCAGAATGTGTTGCCTGGAGTTAGCCCCGTAATGAGCAGCGACTCTTTGCTTGAGGCAATAGTAGTCGTGGATAGTGTTACACCAGGCGATGTGTCAAAAGCGGCATCAGTCACTATAATACTTGGTGACCATCTCACGACATATCTTCCCCCCGTAATGTTTGTGAATGTGGAGTTGGCGGTCGGTGCCGTCCATGACAGATTTACCGCTCCTTCCTGAAGGTTGTTCGGTTCGGCGACGAGGTTTGTAATTTGGGCGGGGGCGCCGTTAAAAAAGTAAGGACCTAAAGTTCTTGAAGCGGAAGGAACATCACCGCTATTATATGACATAATATGAAAATACCACGATTCAGAATTAAAACGACTCCACATAGGAATCTGCGGCTTTGCCTCGTCAAATGCTGAATAAAAATCATTCCACAAATAATTCGTAGGCGCGAACCATAATGTTTCTGCATGTAACCATGTGTGTGTCGGGAGCGTCGACCATACGACTCTGTAATAAGCGGCTTTACCCGGACCAGTTGAATATATATTGCTTGTAAAGTTAAAAGTGGAATGTGTAAGGTGTGTCGTTGCGGGGATAGACATATAACTGACAATGCGGGCTGTTTTGTCGGCGTCAGAGGCGTAAAAAGCCACTTCGGAGTTTACCACGGGCACAAGCGCAAAAGTCGTTACCCCTACGGGAAGCAGTAAGCCGTCGGAAAGACGCGAAGAAGCGTTGCCCCCATTGGGGTTGAATGCAACCACATATCGGTTATAAAGTGTGTTTGGCAAAAGATTGTATTCTATGTATGAGGTAACATTTGCCGGTATCTCATACAGCAATCCCGCCGTGTCATTGATAAAGCCCTCGGGGGATGTTGGTATGGTTCGCGTTCCGGAATAAATCCTGAAACCGCTCTCCTCGTTGAACGGAGGATTCGAGTTGTCTGTCCACCCCCATCTTATGGCGGTTGATGAAACCGCAACGCCCGTAAAACCCGACGGCCGCATTGGAACTTTGCTGTAATCAAAAGAGATTTCAACAAGAGCGGACGTTGTTGTCCCCGGCCCAGTTAAGTTTGCTCTGTATTGAATAAATCTTCCGTAGTGCCCGCTCAATACCCCGCCATTTGTCAGATTCGCGGTCCATGTTATCGTCCCGCTTTGTATGGGAAACCATGTATTGTGTCTCCTGTAATCTATGCTCACACCCGTTCCGGGCGGGGTAGTCGCCGTCCACGACGCCCTGTAAATAATGGAGTTCTCTCCCCCCATATCAAACACACCGGAGAGATAATAACCAGAGGTGTGTATTCCCCCTGCCACGAAATCTTCGTTTGGTCTGTATTCAAGCGTTGGAGGGGATGCGGCATGTTTCCGCACACTGATAAAATCCAGCCATGTAAGATTTAACCCGCCATCTCCACCGCTGTCCCTCTGATACTGCCATCTTAAAGTAACGGCGCCCTGTGGTAAATCAAATGTCTCTAATTTCCACCTCACCTCGCCGTTTATCGCCGCGCCACCCGAGGGTTGAGCCCCATTTATCGTAAATATAAAATTGTCGTATAGAGGTTCAACTGAACATGCCCACCAAAACGAGACCCTTGCAGACATCTCAAGATTCAATGTCGTCTCTATAAATGTGTTCTGGGTGTGATTTATCGTTCCCGACCTGACGGCGTAATTTCCTTCATACTTAGAAGAGACGGTTATCTTAAACAAATCAGCGTCGTATGGCCACGCACCTCTTGCCCCGCCAAGCGTCCATTTAGCCATATTTATCGTTCCTGTTTCCCAGTCCTCGTACAAATCATCGACGGCAACCCTGTTAGACAAAGAGGTTCCCGTGCTGAGATTGTTGAAATAGAAGTATATATACTTTTCGCTCGTGGCGCCAATATTCGGGATTTTTACCAATATAGGCGTTGTCTGGCTTGTCGATAGCAAAGTAGTGGAAATCCCTATCCAATAAGGGAGCAACGTTTTGCCGTCCTCGTCGGTTATTCTTATATCCGCTCCGTCCGAACGCATTTTGCCGGCGCTAATGTAGCCAGAAGTGTCTATGGTTAGTTGCAGTTGATATTGCGTCAAAGCGCCGCCAGGATTTGATATTTTGATTGGCTTGCGATTGAGCCACGTGGATTGAGCTACTTGATACCAGTCGTCAACTCTTCTGAGGGACAAAGCAGGCGTTTGAACGGTAGATGTGGTGCGGAAAAAAAAGCCGTCGGAAAAATGAGCGGTAGAATTTTCCACCCACCAGTCGGCGTGTAATTTAGCAGGTAGCAGGTAGTAGATAGTAGATAGGGCAAGAAGCAAGAAAATAGCATGTAGTATGTAGTAGGGGAAGAAGGGGAGGGTTCTAATTTTTATCTTCATTTATTTTTTTCCTGCAATACCTATTATGAGATTGTTAACACTTCACTAAAACTCATTAACCACTTTTTTATTTTTGGACGCAGATAAACGCAGATGAAAAAAGATTTGAACCACGAAAGCGCGAAAACACGAAAATACTTGTAAAGAATTTTGTGATTTCTAATTTTCGTGATTTCGCGGTAAAGTTTTTAATCTGCGATAATCCTGT